>JAFGIE010000115.1 GCA_016929775.1 Anaerolineae bacterium | reverse complement strand
GTTGGCCCGGGTCGGGGATCGGCGGCTCGATCGTGATCGACTCGACCACCAGGTCGGGCAAGCTGACCGCCGAAGAGGGTGCGGCGCGCAGCAGCAGCAGCAAGGCGAGCAGGACGAGGAGCGCAGCGCCGGACGCAGCCGACGCGCGCAGCAAGAGCCGCTTGGCCTGTCTACCCTCAACCTCTGACATGATCCCCTCGTTGAGTGAGTGGTCGCGGATGTCGATCGACGATCGGGCGCGCCAACACTGCCTCCGGCGCGCGCTTACGGGCTGTTCCGGAGCAGCAGGGGCAGGAAGACGCGGCTCTCTGCCCCACCCGGCACGACCAGCACGGGCGGCGCGTGGGTCCCCGCCTCATCCTGGGCATAGAACACGACCCGGTACTCACCCTGCTCGGTGAAGCCGTTGGGATAGACCGCCGTGTAACGCGTGTCGTCCGCCGGATCGGGCTGCAAGAGCACGACCGGCACGCCCAGGTTGGGTGTCCCCGGCTCCGGCTCCTGGAAGGAGGGCGCATAGACCGCCGCCCAGACCGACTTGATCTCTTCGGCGCCGCGCTCTACCGTCGCGTCCAGCGACCCGGTCGCGCCGTCGAGCTCGACGGCGGCAGCCATGATCGTCGGGGCGAAGGAGCCAAACGAGGTCGCGATGTAGCGCTCCTGCGCGAACGCGCCGTCGCTGGCGTTGGAGAGCCCGTCGCCGTTGTCGTCCAGCCACGGGGTCTGGTCCACGCCCATCAGCGCGACCGCCGCCGCCCCCTGGTCGTAGCAGGTCTTGAGGCTGCCGCTGCCCACGACGCAGGAGAAAAAGGCATCCGAAAAATACGCGCCCTCCGCCGAGGCATAGGCGTTGTTGTTCCGCCCCGTCGACGAGATCACGACGCGACCCGCCTTGGAGAGGCTCGCGTTGATGTCGTCCACGCGGTCGATAAAGCTGCCCGAGTGGCAGGCTTCGATGATCACGTTCACCTCGGTCACGCCCGTGGCGCTTTCGAGCGCGCTCAGCCAGCTGCCCAGGCTGTCCGCCGGCGTCTGGTCGCTGCTCGAGCAGCCGGTGGTGCAAAAGCCCTCGATCACGCCGTGGTCCATCATGTAGATGTGCAGCGGGTCGTCGGGGCCCACCAAGCCGCTGTTGACCGCCCAGTCCGTGATCGCCGTCTGGACGTTCGCCGCGCTCGCCGTCGCATCGACCTTGTTCACGCCATCCCCGTACGGGGCCTGCGAAGCCGGCGCGAGGTAATAGATCGCGTCGTCGGGATAGCCGGCGCCCTGGAAGATGCGGTAGGCGCGGTTCGTGGCGTTATAGATGTTGCTCTGCAGACCCCACGACGCATTGCGCCCGGCGACGATGATCACGGCGCCGCTGGCGGGCTGCGAGAGGTAGGTGACGCTGAGCGAGGTATCGCCCGCGTTCCCGGCGTCGTCGTAGGCTGTGACCTGGATCAGGTTGGACCCGGGGTTGAGCCCCAGCCCCGTGACGTGATAGGCGGCGGAACTGCCGGAGAGGCTATAGTCCCACTTTTCGACCCCCGTCGTGGCGTTGCGCACCTTGACCCGGCTCAGGTTGCCGGACACGTCCTGCGCATCGCCGCTCACGCTCGTCGACCCCAGCGTGGTGGTGAACGTGCCGCCCGCGCCGGGCTGGCTCACCGTCACCGTGGGTTCGGTCGCGTCGGGCGGCGGGTTCGGGACGTTGTCGATAAAGGCGGTCCACTGGCTGCGGTTGCCGGACAGGTCTTTCGACAGGATCCGGACATAGTAGGTCCAGCCGTTGTTCAGCGGGTCGAGGTCGCCTGTGCCTCCGAGCTGGTAGTAGGTGGTGTCCGCGCCCTCCACGTCCATGATCCCGTTGCAGCCGCTGCCCGAGGTGTTATAGCACACCTCATAGCCCGCCACGTCCGGTTCGGGGCTGCGCTTCCACTGCAAGATCAGCGCGCCATCGGCGGGTGCGGAGCGCGGGTTCTTGGGAGTCGAAGGAGGCGTCGTATCCTCTTCGACCGTGATCGCATAGCCGGTGTTCTCGCCATAGACCTCGGGGTCGTACTGCTGTAGCATCAGGTAGTAGGTCCCGGCGCTGGCGCTGTACCACTCGATGTGCACCGTCTGCCCGAACGAGTTGTCGTCCGAATCCAGGCTGGGGGCTTCGCACGCGCCGTACAAGTAGACCACGGCGTCGTGGTCAACGCCGACCTCAGAAGTCTCGATCACATAGGTCGTCTGCGCCTTGGCGGTGAACTTGATCCAGTCTCGGTCCGCCGGAACGTGAAAGTTGTGGTACTGGGGCGTGCCGTCGGTCAGGATCTGGCTCGCCTCCCCGCAGGTGTCGTCCACCTCGTAGGCGTCGCCTTCCACCGGCTCTGTCGCGCTGATGTCGATCACGTGCGTCGCGGTATACGAGCCCCCGCAGTTGCGGGCGTTGAGCTGGAGCGTGTACTCGCCCGCCGCGGACCACGAATAGACGGCGCCCAAAGTGCCCTGACCGCTGACCGGTTCGGGCGTCCACGTATAGAGCACCGGCGACGTGGCGTCTGCCGGGTCGATCGTGCCGACGAACGAGTACGAGGTGTCCGTGTAGCCGCTCGTCGGACCGGCGATCGTCACCCCCAGCAGAGGCACCGTGCAGGGCGACTCGAGCGATGCGGCCCAAAAGCCGGAGCCGATCGCATAGCTCGCGCTCTGTGAGCTCCCGGCGACCCACTGCCCCAGGGCATCGTCGATCTGATAGTTGGTCGAGCCCCTGGACCCGCCCCCGCCGGAGAGCAGGTGCCAGCTCAGGTCATAGTTCGAGGAAACCTGGGCGAGCACGATGCCGGTGAATACCAGCCCTCCCAGAAGACAAGCTAGGCCGAGCGATAGCTTTCTCAAGTCTGCCCTCCTTGCCGTTCGCCCACGGGACCTCGCGTGTGCGAGGCCCGATCTGGATCGGTTAGCGCAGTTCCACGATCACGACGTGATCGGTATCCCCCCAGCAGCCGGGGGCGACCCACGCCAGGCTACCCACGCCGGTCCCGCTCGCGGCTTGTACCCACATGCTCACCGTGTGGACGCCGGCGCCCAGCCCCGTATAGATGCCCGCTATGCTGACCGGGACTCCCGCCTCGCCCGCCTCGGAGCTCACCAGGCTCGCCCTCGCCCTGCCGTTCGTCGTGGGCGCATCGTCCACCCGCAGCTCGAATCGGGCGCCCGGCGTGGAGACCGCGCCGACCCCGATCCGCCCGTTGAACGTGAGCTCCAGGATCGAGTCGGGGAGCGCCTTCTCGAACTCCCCCAGGTCCGCGATCTTGACCCAGGTCCCGCCAAAGCTCTCCAGCTCGGCGCAGCCGACGTTCAGGGCGCGTAGGCTGACCACCCCCCCTGGAGGCGCCTGCCACGTCACGTTGGCGCCGTCGTAGACGATCGCTTGTCCCGGGCTGGCCCCGTCGGGGCTGATCTTGGCTACCGTCACCGCGGCGTCTGCCAGGTCGGGCGTCCCGATCGACCCGTCGACGATGTCGCCGCCCTCGTGCACGTGTCCGCCGCCGATCAGGGGTCCTTCCACGAGCAGGTCGCCGTTCACGATCGCCCTGCCATCGGCGATCAGGGCGACCCCGTTCGTGCTCCTAAAGTAGCCGCCGGGCCCCTCCCCCACGCTGACGCCCGACACCCCGGCTCCGCCGCCCAAGGATGCGCCGTGCAGGGCGTCGGCGGACCTGCTGTAGGCCTCGACCCCGTGGCCCGCGGTGCTCGTAAAGTAGCCGCCCGGTCCCAGGTTGGCCTCTCCCCACACCCCGGGCGCCTCCTCTGCCCACCCCATCACCCCGGAGCCGAGCGCCGAGTAGCCGCCGATGCCGGGTCCTGCGCCCTCACTCACCCCGAGAATGGCCGACCAGCCGGTCGAGCTGACGCCCGTCAGCGCCCTGCCCTCCGCCCCCACGTTCTCCAGCCTGAGCACGGCCATACTGCCGACGTCGCCCGTCATCTTGGCGCCCGGCACCAGGCCGATCGCGTACGCGACCGGCAGGATCGGCTGTCGCGGCGACGCCTCGTCGTCCTCCCCGACCACGATCCCCAGCCACAGCTCCTGCCCGTCAAAGAGATAGGGGTCGAGTGGCGTCGCGTCGCCCAACACGGTGCTGAACAGCCCGCCCGCGACCGGCACGTTCTTGGTCTCTGACCACAGCGAGCTCCCGCCCGTCTCTGCGTCGTACAGCCGAAAGCTCATCGGGTACGAGCCGTCCGGCACGGGATCGCCCGTCCCGGGCTGGGTGAGGCGCCCCTGGTATTGCAGCAGCCGCCCCACGGCGCCGGCGACGCCGATCCCGCCGGGCCCCTCCACCTCTCCGGTCGGAGGCTGGGCCCCTGCGCTGCCGCCCAGCGTGCTCAGAAGCAACGCCAGGACGGCAACGACCGCTACCCTCTGTGCGCTCTTCATGCGAATCCCTCCGCCCTGCTCCCGCCGCCGACCATCGGGACCGGCTCGCCCGGCTCGGCGAGACGCGTCCTTACGGCGCCTGCGAGATCGTGTACCGGACGACTGCCCCCATGATGCGCAGATAGTTGCCGTTCCACGAACTGCAGTTGGCATACACGTGGTACGAGTACGCTGTGTTGTCCACGGTTGGGTTGCCGATGCTCGTGTCGGTCCCGTTCCTGTAATAGGTAGACGCGCCGCTGGTGGCGACCGACGCCATGGAGGCGTAGCCACCCTTCCCCAGGTCCAAGCGGTAGAGGTAGACGGTCATGTCACTCGCCGAATTGTCATAGTAGTAGACCGTGAACGCGGTCACCACCGCTCCGTGCGGGAGGTGCACGGGCGCCACGAGCGCGCCGCTGCCGCTGACAATGTAGGCGCCGCCCATGCCGTAGGTGTTGGCATAGTCCACGTTGCTGCCGGGAACAAACCCTTCGCCGCCGACGACAAAGTAGTGCGTGCGCGCAGACGTATAGTTGACGTAGGGCACGGTCAGCGCCCCGCTCATCGTGTCC
>JAFGIE010000114.1 GCA_016929775.1 Anaerolineae bacterium | reverse complement strand
GGCGTGGGCGCGGTTCGTGGACATGATCGCCGCCTGCGTGGACCTGGCGGCGGCGCGCGGCGTCACGCTCTGCATGGAGGCCCTGCCTCCCGACCAGACCAACTTTTGCACGTCGCTCGCCGAAGCGGTGCAGATGGTCGAGCAGGTCGGGCATCCCCACTTCCAGACCATGTTCGACGTGCACAACGCGCGGCTGGAGGCCGATCCCCTGCCCCAGCTCGTGGCGCGCTATATGCCCTACATCCGCCACGTCCACGTCAACGAGATGGACGGCGGCTATCCGGGCAGCGGCGACTTTGACTTTGCGCCGATCCTGCGCGTGCTGGCGCGCGAAGCCTACGACGGCTACGTCTCCGCCGAGGTCTTTGACAACGCGCCGGGCGCCGTCACCATCGCGCGTGAGACCCTGCGCCACCTGCGCGCGGCGAGCGGGAGCTAGCCCCATGCCACGTTTTGGCGCCCACATGTCGATCGCCGGGGGCCTCGACCGGGCTGTGCTGCGCGGGCAGTCGATCGGCTGCGAGACGATCCAGATCTTTTTGCGCAACAGCAACCGGTGGAACAGCAAGCCGCGCACCGAGGAGGAGCTCGCCCTGTACCGCGAGACCCTGGCGGCGTCCGAGATCGACCCCGTGGTCGCCCACGCCATCTACCTGATCAACCTCGCCTCGCCCGATCAGCGCGTGCGCCGACTGTCGCGCGCCGCCTACCGCGAGGAGCTGGCGCGCTGCCACGAAGCCGCGATCCTCTACCTCGTGCTCCACCCTGGTTCGCACCTCGGCGAGGGGCTCGAGGAGGGCATCGCGCGCATCGCCGCTACGATCGCGCGCGCCTACCAAGAACACCCCGAGTACGAGGTCGTCACCCTGCTCGAGAACACCGCCGGGCAGGGCGACACGATCGGGCGCAGCTTTGAGGAGCTCGCCCAGATCGCGTCCCAAGTCGAGGACCGGACGCGGATCGGTTACTGTTTCGACACCGCCCATGCCCTCGCCTCCGGCTACGAACTGCGCACCCCCGAGGGGTACGCCGACACCTTTGCGCGCTTTGACCAGGTCCTGGGCCTCGATCGGCTGCGCTGCATGCACCTCAACGACTCCAAGGCCGACCTGGGCGACGAGCGCGACCGGCACGCGCACATCGGGGAGGGCCATGTCGGGCTGGAGGCCTTTCGCATGCTAGTCAACGACCCGTGCTTTGCCGCGCTGCCCATGCTGCTCGAGACGCCCAAGAGCGCCGACATGCACGAGGACGTGGACGCATTGGCGCTGCTCAGGGGGCTCGTGGCCTGATCGGCGGTCGCGCACTGTGCCGGGCTGAGGAGGAGGTAACGCGTGACGGCTGGATACGAGAACATGGACTGGGCGCAGCTTGGCCCTGCAAACCTCGACATCGCGCACGTCAAGCAGATCCACCGCGACACACCGCCTCTCGACGGTTCCGCTGGGGCGGCGACCATCGTATCGCCCGACGATCCGGCCTACCTGCACCTGGCGCGCGAGCTGCAGGCGGCGATCCAGGGCGCCCAGCCGGGGCCCGTGCGCGTCAAGCCGCCGGACGCCGTCGACGCGCAGGACAAGCGGCAGTCGATCATCGCCCTGGGCAACATCGCCAACAACCGCCTCCTCGGCGAGCTCTACCACGCCTACCATGTCGCGCTCGATCACGCCTACCCCGGGCGCGGCGGGCACGTGCTGCAGACGGTGGTTGACCCGTGGGGCTATGGCAGCAACGTGATCGCCTGCGGCGGGTCGACCATGGACGGGGTGCGCGCGGCGGTGCAGCAGGCTGCCCGTAGTGTCGTGCGCCAGGACGGCAAGGTGTGGTTTCCCGCCCTACACGAAATCCAGATCGGCGCCGATTTTCAGGCGCGCTACCCTGGCATCTCCTTTGCGTGCACGCCCGAACACCGGGCGTGGATGATCGCGCACGCCTACGAGCGCCTGGAACAGGGCATGCACCGCGGCGCAACGCCGACCGTCTCGCACGCCGGGCTGATGTACCACCTGACCGGCGACGAGCGGTTTGCCGAGCTGTACCGCGATCTGTTCAAGATCCTCTACCAGGCTGCGGTCAACGATCCCGGCACTGGCCCGTGGTCGCCGTGGGGGTTCGACGCGGACTTTCAGTCGGCGACCATGCTGCAAGCCTGGAACGTGGTCGAGGCTGCGCCCGCCTTCTCCGAGCGCGACCGCTTGTACATCACCAACCACCTCCTCTCGTACGTGCGTTACATGGCCCAGCACGCCCGCCAGCACCGTCCGACCAAGCCCCGCACCCCCCGGCACAACCACTACACCTTTGCCGCCCTGGGGCTGCTCTACGGCGCCCAGTACTTTGCCAAGGTCTACCACCACCCCGAGGCCGACGAGTGGCTCGCCCTGGCGGACGAGTGCTTCCAGACCCAGGCCCAGGCGTTCAAGGCCAACGAGGACTGCAACAGCTACCAGTGGCTCACCTTCTACCACACGCTCAAGTACGCCTTTGTGCGTCCCGATCCGGCCTTCCTGGACAACGGAAACGCCCGCATGTGCCTCGATCTGGGCATCGCAACCATGGACAACCTGGGCTACCAGGTCCCGTACGGCGACGTAGCCAGCTATGCCGGCACCTTTTCCGAGATCCCCTACTTTAACGCGGCGGCGTGGGCGCTGGACGATCCCGCCTACCAGCCGGTCCTGGCGACCAAGGAGCGCCTCGCGCCGGCGCACGACATCGACGGCATCCAGCCTGTCGGCTACCAGTACCAGGTCTACCTGGGCGAGGGGCGTGCGCGCGCGCCATTCTCGGGGGTCTCCCGTCTGCCCGTCGAGCCGATCTACTACGAGCACTTTGCCGGGCCGATCGCCTACGAAGACGCGTTCGACAAGATCGTGTTCCGTCACTCCTTGGACCCGATGGATGACTATGTGCTGCTCGACGGTCTCTCCAACGGCGGACACCTGCACTACGACGGGAACGCGATCGTGCGTTACACGAGCAAGGGCCGGATCTGGCTCGCCGACGCCGACTATCTCAAGTCCCCGCAAAAGTTCCACAACACCGTCATGGTCTTCCGCGAGGGGCGCGGGACCCTGATCCCGCCCTACGCCGAATTCGGGCAAGCCGCCTGGCTGGAGCCCTTTGGGTACGCGCGGAGCACGGTCAGCGCATACTGCGGCGCCGACTGGACGCGCCACATCCTGGAGCTGCGGGGGGACGGGTTCGTCGTCCTCGACCAGATCGTCGCCCGCGAGGCAGGCGCGTACGATTTCCGCTGCCTGTGGCGAAGCGTGGGCGACGCGTCGCTCGACCAGCAGGCGAGGACGTTCACCGTCGAGCAGGGCGGGCCACGCATGGAGCTGATCTGCGCGCCCGGCTTTTCCGCGCCCGCCGAGCTGGCGCTCAAGCACGAACCGATGATCCGCGCGGACTGGGACCAATACCCCTACCACGGTCGTTCAGCCGACGTCAAGGTGCTCCAGGAGCGGGCGTCGATCCAGCTCGCGGCAGGGGCACGCTATGCCTACTGGAACCTGTTTGGGACCAATCCGCCCTATCCGCGCCTCACCCGCCTGGCGGAAGAGCTGGTCCGGCTGGAGGGCGACGCCCCCGCCCTGATCGGCGCCGGCGGCGCGCTATCCGCCTGGACGGACGCGATCGAGACCGATGCGGCGTTCGTCTATGCCGCCCCCGACCAGGTCTTTCTGGCGGACGTCACGACCCTCACCCTGGGCGGTCGCACGATCCGGTCCGACGTCCCGCTGGTGATGCGCCTCGATCTCGCCGCCGGGCAGGCGATCGTCAGCGCCGACCAGCCCGCCAGCCTGCAGGTCCTGGACGCCGAGCACAGCCTCGCTTCCGGCACGCAATCGCTCTCGCTGCCCTGGCTGGGCGAGGCGCGGGCGGTCGTCGCGCAGGCGCTCTCGGCGCCCAGCCCTGGGCCCACGCCTGCGCAGCGCATGCGCCAGGCAGAGCGCGCGCGTGCGCGCACGTTCGCCCAGCCCACCTGGGCGCTCGAGCTCCCAGGGGCCCACACCCCCTACTCGGCCTGCCTGGGGGCAGCGTCGCCGGAAGGCACGTCCGCGCTGTACGTGGGCACGGTGGAGGGCGCGCTCTTTTGCGTGGAGGAGGGACGGGTTGCCTGGCAGTTCCAGGCTGGGGGGCGCATCAACAGCGTCGCCGTCGACGACGTGGACGGCGATGGCCAACCGGAGGTCGTGATCGGCTCGGCGGACCACAGCGCCTATCTGCTCGACGCGTCCGGTCGGGAGAGATGGCGGCAGACGTTGCCTCCCTACCTTCACGAACCCTTTGCGCGCGTGGTCACGACCGCAGATCTGGGGCTGGAGGAGGGCAGAGCCGTGATCGTGGGCGGCAAGAACTGCCACGTGCACGCCTTCACACCCGCGGGCGTCGAGCTGTGGCGGCACGAGGTGATCCACGGCGTCAAGGACCTCGCTCCTGTCGACATGACGGGCGACGGGCGCGACGAGATCCTGGCGGTCACCGATTGGTCGACCTACCAATGCATCGACGCGACCGGCAAGGGCCTGTGGCCGGTATGGAGCGTCCACTCCCGCTATGGACGGGGGACGAACGTCGTGCGCGGCGCGGACATCGACGGCGACGGCGCGCCCGAGATGATCTGCGGCGCGATCGACTCGTGCGTCTATGCCTTTACGCGCGGCGGGGACCTGCTGTGGGAGTTCTTTACCGGCGAGGAGATCAGCGCGCTCGCCTTCTTGGACCTGGACGGCGACGGCGTCCCCGAGACGATCGCCGGCGCGATGAACGGGTACGTGTATGCGCTGGACGCACGCGGGCGTGAGATCTGGCGCCGCGGCGTGGGAGAAGAGGTCAACAGCCTCGCCATCCTGCCGGAAGCGGGCCCTGCGATCGCCGTCGGCGCCGATGGGCCGCTGGTTGCCCTCCTCGACGCCCGCGGCCAGGTCCGCTCCACGCTCGATAGCGGCAGCCCGGTGCGCAAGCTCCTCGCCCGGGCGACGCCCGCCGGCGCGGCGCTCTACCTGATCCACCGCGAGGGGCGCGTGGCGCGCATCGACTATTGTTCTATGTCGTGAAGGCTAAAACTATTTGTAGTAACGACTTTAGCCGTTAAAGGCGCTTAGGTGTGTTATTATGTCGTAAAAGATAACCGCTAAAGCGGTTACTACGAAAGGTAT
>JAFGIE010000012.1 GCA_016929775.1 Anaerolineae bacterium | reverse complement strand
TATCCGGGGCAAGCGCCTCAAAGCAGGTTGGGACGAGGACTACCTCGCTCAGGTCCTCTGCAGCATTTAAATGCGATTGCCCTCATCAGAGGGGTGTCCGCTCTTCGGCCTGCAGGTGCTCGATGTAGTCCTTGATCCCGGGGATCGCCGTGAGCCGCTCGTAGAAAAAGTTGTTGACGATGTTGATCGCTGCCTGGCGTGCGCCCTCTACCCGGGCTAACCAGGTCTCCTCGTGCTGCGCTTTGCTGGTCAGCGCGTGCCGCACGTTGAGTAGAGCTTCCACCATCTCCAGTTCGACGGCGCCGGTCAGGGCGCCGACCACGCCCAGGATCAGCTGGTCTGCCTGGTGGTTCACCGTTTCCAGCGGGATGTCCGAGCCAGGCAGCAGGGCCTCGTCGAGCGTGCGAACCAGGGCCCAGACTTGGTAGAGGATGGTCGTCGGCTCGTCAAACAGCTCGCGCAGGTACGCCGCCTCTTCGTATCGTCCCGTGTAGCGAAAGATGTTGTACATGCGCTTGGCGGCTTTGCCATAGTTCGCATTGCCGCTCACGTACTTGCGCACCTCTTTCTCCAGTTGGTGCACGTACTCGTCCAGGGCGTCCTCCGATACGTGCCGGACCAGCTTGGAGAAGACCGGGATCGAGTCTGCCTGGAGGTAGACCTCCTGGAAGTAGGGATCGAGGTAGCCGTCCAGGGGCGTGATCGTGCCGTCTGGCGCCTCCCAGGTCACGTCGAGCATGTTGCTGGCGTTGGCGAGCCGACCGCGGATCGGGTCGGCGACGACCCAATCGAGTTTGCACCAACCGGGGTCGCCGGCGACGTCGTCCCAGCCGATCGTGGTGGGCCGACCGTCTGGATGGGCGGCGTCGATCTGGCCTGCCGCCACCTGATCGACGTCCCACGCGATCGAGGACCCGGCGCTGTGCGCGCGTCCGCCCACGATCACATCTTCGGGGAAGCTGCCAAAGCGCACCTGGATCAGCTTGTACGTGGGGCCCTTGTCCGTGCTCAATGCCTTGTCGCGGATCAGCTGGGACAGGATGCGGCAAGCCGCTTCCCGCGTCTCAGCCCGGACGTTGACCCGCTCAAAGTAGTCGCAGTCACCGGGATACATCTGGATCTTGGACTGCGCTGCCGACCCCGAGAGGGCGAGCGCCGTCTCGACCACGCCTGGCTGGTCGTGGAACTCGACGAGTTTGCCGATGCTCCGAAAGTAGGCCAGATCCTCGGGGCTGAAATCGAGCATGGTCACGGTGTGTCCAAAGACGCCGCTGTCAGGGTCAAAGACGACGTGGTTGCTCTTGTCCCACGAAGCGATAGCCGCCAACCATTGCAGGGCTTCGCCCTCGTCGACTTCTACGCCCAGGCGTGCAGCGGACTCGATGATCCGCGCGATCTCGGCGGCGGACCCTGTCTCATTCCGATCGCTCATCTCTGTACCTCTCTACCTTTCGTGCGCACGTTGTGCGGCGAGCATCGCCTCGAAGAGCTGGGCCTCGTGGATCGCGTCGTCGAGGGCGTGATGGCTGAGGGCATCGCGCGCGCCGTACCGCTCGCTGACAAAGCGGTAGGAGGTCTCAGCCCAGGGCACATTGTGTAGGCCCATATAGTATGCCTTGATGTCGAGCGCCGCGTGCCCAAAGGGATTGCGTCCCAGGTAGCGATGAAAGTAGTCGTTGACGTACATCCAGTCAAAGGGCGCGTTGAACGCGACAAAGACCGGCTGCGCCTGACCCGGCGTGACCTGATCGAGCCAGGCGGCGAACTGCCGCATGGCGTCGACGGGCGGCGTGCCGCGGACCGTGAGCCGCTCGAGCGAGAGCCCGTGTATCGCCATCGCTTCGGGCGTCGATGCATCCCGGTCAGGCTGCAGCTCGACGTAGAATGTCTGGCGCGGGCGCCCGGTCGTGCATGCGCCGATCGACAGGAGCGCATACTCGCTCGGGTTGGGCCCCGCCGCCTCGATGTCGATCACGACATAGACCGGTTCGGGCGTGCTCTGCGGCAAGCTCATGTAGGGTCTCCCCCGTACGCTGCACGGCGGGCCTTCACTGCGGCGCGCGTGCGCACTGTGATGGCAACATCGCGCATAGGATTCATTATACCACGGCAGGGGGATCGTTCCAAGATCAGTCTGGAGCAGACTTGTCTCCGGTGCCGAGCGAGATTACAATGGCGTGCGTAGGCTCTGACGGTTCTTGTGCGTGGCACGGGAGGGCAATGTGGCGAGATCGATCGCGGTCGGGATCGACATCGGCGGCACAAAGATCGCCGTCGCGGCGGTCACCGCGGAGGGGACGCTGCTCAGCCGGGTTGAGATCGCGACCGAGGCGGCGCGCGGGTTTCCCGATGGTCTGCGGCGCATCACGGCGCTCGTGCGCCGCGCGATGGCTGAGGCGGGGGACGAAGAGGCGGCGCTCGCCGCGATCGGGATCGGCTGCCCCGGACCGCTCGACCCGCTGGCAGGGACGATCGATAACCCGTACACGCTGCCGACCTGGGACGGGGTGGACATTGTCACGCCGCTGCGGACCCGCTTCGGGGTGCCCGTCGCGCTCGAGAACGACGCCGATGCGGCGGCGATGGGGGAGTGCTGGTTGGGCGCGGGTCGAGGCGGACGCACGGTGGTGATGGTCACGATCGGCACGGGGATCGGCGGCGGCGTGATCGTCGACGGGCGGATCTACCGCGGCGCCGGGGGCGCACATCCCGAGATCGGGCACTTGGCCCTCGACCCCGACGGTCCGGCGTGCTACTGCGGCATTGCGGGCTGTTGGGAGTCCCTTGCCTCGGGATCGGCGATCGCAGAGGCGGCACGGAAACGCCTGCCAGCGCACGACGCGGAGACGATCACGGGGGAGCGCGTGATCGCCATGGCACGTGCCGGCGACCCGATCGCTCGTGCGGTGGTCGATCGCGCGGCGCAGGCGACTGCGCGCGGCGTGTTCTCGCTGATCAACCTCTATCTGCCCGATATCGTCGTGCTGGGAGGTGGGGTGATGGCTGCCTATGACCTCTTTGCGCCCGTCATACACGACGTCGTGTCGCGGGATACGATGGCGCCGGTGGGACAGATCGCCGTCCGGCGTGCGGCGCTGGGCAACGATGCGGGGCTGTATGGCGCGGCGCGCATCGCCTTCGGCTTGCGACGGGGAGCGGGCGAGCTGCACGGCGATCCGCCGCAGTAGCCACTCACGTGTGGGCTGTGGCGCGTCGTCGCCCCCTCCTGCGGCGGATAGATTGTCCTTTTTGGGCGCCCTGTGGTAGAATCTACCCGCTACACGGGATCTCACCACGGGGTGTACTGTCTTGGTAGAAGGTCTCTTCTCAACGGGATTCGGCCCCATCCTGGTGCTGTGGATCGGCGCCCTCGTATTCTACGTGCTGGACCGTTACCTTGAGCCGCAGGACCGAGGCTCCGCCGAGGTCGTGGTCCTGATCCTGGCGTTGGGGTTCCTGATCGAGGCGCGCACGCAGATCGGCGTGCCGATGGTCCACGGGCATGCGCTCGCCGCACTGGGCTGGGCAGGCACGACCCCGTTCACGATCCTCAGCCGCGAGACGTGGCTGCTCTCTCTGCTCCTCGTTGGCGCTGCGGCGATGGCTGCGCTCTCCTCGATCGGGACTGCGACGGCGGGGCGGGCGGGCCGCATGGCGATCCTAGGAGCTGCCCTGTTGTTCCTCACCGCCGGGGACTGGACGACCGCCGCCCTGTCGTGGCTGCTGGTTGACCTGGCGCTGCTGGGCACGCTGAATGCGCGAGGCGTGTCCCGGGAGCGGTTGGGATGGGTCGGCGGGTTGAGTCTATGCGGGCCGATCTTGATCGGCGTTGCCCTGGCGGTCTGGGAGAGCGGCGGCGCACACGCATGGGTCGATCGGGGCGGACCGCCGCCCATGGCAGGGCTGACGCCGGCGGCGATCCCGCCGCTGGCGGCGGCGGCGCTTGCCGTCGCCGCGCTGCTGCGGTTGATGCCCTATCCGCTGCCCACCTGGTTCGGGGCGGCGCAGGGCGCCCACGCATCGGCGTCACATCCAGCCCCCCGCGTGCTCTTGACCGGCGTTCCTGCGCTGCTCGGGGCTGTGATGTGGGCCCGGCTCGCGGGCTGGGGGGGGCTAGAGGCGCTGCCAGCGGTTGCGGCGCCCGCAGTCTGGGGCGGGGTCGCCTTGCTGGTTGGCGCGGCGCGCGCGTGGGGCGCACGGGAACCCGAGCAGGTCGTTGCCAGCCTGCATGCCCTGCCTGGGGCCACGGTGCTCCTGGCGGTGGGGCCCAGCACGCCCGAGCCGTGGTTGGTGGTGGTTGGCGCGAGCGGCGTGCTGGCGACGGTCGCGCTGTACGTGGCGTGGACGCAGTGCCAGCACCTCGACCTGTATGACGTGCATACCTATTGGCGTGCAGCGCCGACGCTGGTCGCCCTCGCGTCGCTGGCGGGCGTGCCGCTCTGCGCGGGGTTCCCAGCCCGGGCTGCCATATACTGGGGGGCCTTCACCGACGGGCGCTGGGCGGCGCTCGCGCTCGCCGTCGTCGGCGAAGCGCTGTTCTTGAGCGCCCTCCTACAGGTGCTGCTGGAGCTGGAGTGCGTCGTCGATCTGGATCAGGTACGGGCGAGTGGGGGGACGCCGAGCGATAGCCCGGCGGACCTCGGCGCGCCCGCGTGCGCCCGCGCGCGGCGCGTGCTCGCCACCGCCTCGAGGCGCGCGCGGGCGTGGCTGCGACAGGTGAGGGAGCAGGAGGGCCTGGTCTATGGCGCTAGTGCGCTGGTTGCCCTGGCGCTTCTCGTCCTGGGCGTCGCGCCCCGGGCGTTTACCGGCGCCGGGCTGGGCGAGTGGCTGCGCCTGCTGACGCTGCCCATGTGGGCGGCGCTGCTGTTGCCGGTGGCGGGCGCCTTCTTTCTCTATCGCTCTCGGGATCGCCTGCTGGACGTGTGGTCGGCGTGGTGGCCCTTGTTCGAGCGCCTGTTGTCACTGGATGCCGTCTACCGCGGCATCGGTCGTGCCCTGAAGTTCGTGGGCAGTGTCCTATGGGGCGGGATGCTGTTGGTCGAGGGAGCGGGGTATATGGCCTGGGTCATGCTGGTCTGCCTGGTGATCCTGCTCTTTGTGATCGCGCGCTGAGGGATGCGATGCTGACCTGGCCTGACGTAGTGCGGGACCTTGCCAACCTATCGGCCTGGCCCATGTTCGTTGGCTTGGTGATTGCGTCCTCGATCATCGTCGTCGCCCGCGACTGGCGATTCTGGCTGTGGGCGCTCCTGATCCAATACGTGTTGGTCAGCTTGGTGCACCTGCGCGCGCTGCCGCCAGAGCTGGCGCTGCTCAAGCTGATCGTGGGGGTGCTGGTCTGCCCGATGCTCTACTGGGCGGCGCGCTGGGTGGAGACCGAGCGCGCGCACAGGGCCGAAGTGGAGCGAGAGCGGATCGCAGAGGAAGGTGGGACCGTGCCGCTGCCTCCGCTGCCTTGGCCCGTCCGCTCGACGCACTGGACTTTTCGCCTGCTGGCGGTATTCCTGCTCGGACTCGTGCTGTACAGCGTCTCTCGTTCCCTGTCGCTGCCCTTTGTCGATCCCGACATCGCCGCAGTGTGCATCTGGCTTTGGCTGGTCGGCCTGTTGGTCCTGGTGCTGACCCCCGAGCCGCTGCCTGCCGGGATCGCCCTCCTGACCCTGATCGCGGGCTTTGACCTGTTCTTCGACGCGCTGTCGCCGGGCTTGGTCGGGACGGGCGTGCTCGCCGCGATCCACCTGCTGACCGGCTTGGCGATCTCGTACCTGACCACGGTGCGCGAGCTGACCGGGGAGGTGTTGTGAGCGACTTGCTTTCGGCGCTGCCCGGTCCCTTGGCCTTTGCCCTACTGGCTCTGCTGGCGGCGTCGGCGTGCTATGTGCTGCAGAGGTGGCGCATCCTGTCCGGCTCGATCGCCGCGGCGGCATGCCTGCTGCTGGGTTGGATCGGCCTGCAGATAGCGTCCGGCGCGCAGCCGGTCCTGCTGGGGCGGGCGTGGGCGTTTGACCGTCCCTTCCTGCTCCTAGGGCGGGAGTGGGCGTTCACGCCGTCGAACAGCGCCGTGATCGCGTTCATGTGTCTCGCGTGTGGGGCCTCCTTCTTGGCGGCGCTGTCCGGGCCACAAGGTCCCTTCTACTACCCCTTCGGCATGGGCGTCGTGTCGGCGCTGATCATGTCGGTCACGGCGCAGCAGTACGTGTACGCCGTGTTGTTCCTGTGGCTGGCGAGCATCCTGAACGTGTTCGTGCTCTCTGGGGGGCGAGCGCACGGGACGACCGGTGCGGTGCGGCTGCTCGTGTTCACCTCGCTGGCAGCGATGCTCCTGCTCGCACAGACGGCGTACCTCGTGCCGGAGGCCGATCCCGAAGCGCTGCACGCGGCGACATTGCTGGGTGTGCTGGGCTTTGGCTTGCTGCTCATGATGGTCCCTTTCCATGGACAGCTGGTCGGCGCCGCTGCGCACACCGCGCCGATGGTGCCCGCATTCTTTCTCTCTACCTTTCCACCCGTGATCGTGCACACGCTGCTGGCGCTCGGCGCGCGCTATCCCGCCCTGCTGGACGACCAACTGCTGTACGACGTGTACCGCCTGCTGGGCACGGCGGCGGTGGCCCTGGGCGGGATCTCGGCCTTCGCCCAGCGGCGGTGGGGGTACCTGATCGGGTGCGCGCTCCTGGTCGATTGGGGGGCGGGGCTGATCGCGCTGGGATTGGGCAGCGCCGAGGGCCGCACGTGGATGGTCGAGATGCTGCTCTGGCGGGCGCCGAGCCTGCTGCTCATCGGCACGGGGCTGACCGTCGTCTTGCGCGCCTCCGGGCCCGAGGACGACATTGCGCGGAGCCGTGGGCTGCTGCGCGCTCGCCTCTTGGCTGTGTTGGCCCTGATCGGTGGGCTGCTCTCGTTGGGCGGGTTCCCGCTTACGCCTGGGTTCGTGGGGCGCTATGCCCTGATCGGGGATCTGCTCACGGCGCGACCTGGGACAGCCTGGGTCCTGATCCTCGGCGGCGTGGGCGTCTGTCTCGGCGCCGTGCGCGCCCTGCTGGCATGCCTGGGACCGGTGCCCGACGAGATCGACGCGCGGCGCCTGCCCGCGTTGCTGGGGACCGGAGTCTCTGCCGGGGCGCTGCTGCTGGTCGGTGTGCTGACGCTCCATCCGGGACCGTGGCTCGAGCTGGCGGCGCGGATGCTCGGATCGCGCGCGTTCTTGCCGTGATGAGGTCCTGTCGTGTACTTTGACGCCCTGACCGCCGCCGCCGTTGCCTGCGAGCTGCGCGCACGCATCTTGGGCGGACGCGTGCAGGGCGTGGTACAGGTGGACGACCTGACGCTGGGCCTAGAGATCTATGCGCAGCACGCGCGGTTGTACGTGATCGCCAGTGCGGAGACCCGGCACGCGCGCGTCCACCTGACCGAGGTCAAGTTCCGGCGCGGGGTGGACGTGCCGACGCCTCTGCTGCTCTTGCTGCGCAAGTACGTACGCGGCGCCCGGATCGCGGCGATCGACCAGCCCCCGTTCGAGCGGATCGTGCGCCTTGCGTGCTCTGGACCGGAGGGAGACGTCACGCTTGTCGTCGAGGCGATGGGCAGGCACTCGAACATCGTGCTTGTCGCGGCGGATGGGCAGGTGATGGACTCGATCAAGCGCGTGACGGCACGCCTGAGCCGTGTGCGCCCGATGCTGCCCGGCACGCACTATGCTCCGCCGCCGCCGCAGGACAAGCTGGATCCCGCCGACCTGACGGAGCGCTATCTGTCCCAAGTGATCGAGACCGAGCGCACAGCTCAACCTGCGTGGCGGGTGCTGGTGAACGAGGTCCGCGGGATCAGCCCACTCCTCGCCCGCGAGATCGTCTTCCGTGCCACCGGCGCCGTCGATCTGGCCTGTGGACAGGTGCGCAGCGTGGCCCAGATCCTCGACGCATATCACGAGCTCTTGCAGCACGCGTGGGACGACAGTTGGGCGCCCTCGGTGGGCTTGGGTGAGGAGGGACGCGTGGTCGCCTATGCGCCCTATCTTCTCACGCACGCCGGTGACTGGGCCGAGACCGACACGATCGGCGCGGCGATCGAGCGCTACGAAGGGGCTGTGAGTAGCGCCGACGGCTATGGCCCAGCCAAGGCGCGCGTGTCGGAGAGCCTGGACGAGGCGCGTGCGCGCGTCGGCGGGCGGCTGGAGGCCCTGCAGCGCCAACTGATCCCGCAGGACGAGCTCGACCGGCTCCGTCTGAGCGGCGAGATGGTGTTGGCCTATGCGCATGCCATCCAGCGCGGGCAGACGTCGTTGGAAGCCGTGATCGACGTCGAGGGGACGACGATCACGATCGCCCTCAACCCGGACCTGAGCGCGGTGCGGAATGCGCAGGCCTACTTTGAGCGGTACGAGAAGGCCAAGGCGGCGACAGCCGAGATCCCGGCTCTGGTCCGGCGTGCGCGCCTCGAGCTGGACTACCTCGACCAGCTGGCGACCGACCTGGACCTGGCGCGCAACTGGCCCGAGATCGACGAAGTCCGGTCGGCACTGATAGACGCCGGCTATGCGCCCCGCCGCCAGCGCGTCAAGATGCAGCTCGGCCAACCGCTGCGTGCCCTCTCTCCCGACGGGCTGCAGATCCTGGTCGGGCGTAGCGCGCGGCAGAACCACCAGGTTACCTTTCGCCACGCCGCGCCTGACGATCTGTGGCTGCACGCGATGGACGTCCCGGGCGCCCACGTGATCGTCCGGGCGGGCGGACAACCGGTGCCCGAGGCGACGCTGGTCCGCGCTGCCGAGCTGGCGGCGCACTATTCGGCGGCGCGCGGCGAGGGCACGGTCCTCGTCGCCTACACCCAGCGTCGCTACGTGCGACCGGTGCGCGGCGCGGGCCCCGGCATGGTCACGTACCGGAACGAGCAGACGATTGCGGTGTCGCCGCGGGAGGCGTGAGGCGCACTCAGTGGAGCACAGAGGAGGAGCACGTGAGCGAACGTCCCAACATCCTGATCATCATCACCGACCAGCTCTCGGCGCAGGCCCTGCCTGCCTATGGGGACACCTATGCGCTGACGCCCAACATCGACCGGGTCGTGCGGCGCGGGGTGCGCTTTGAGCAGTGTTACACCAACTGCCCGCTCTGCCAACCGGCGCGCGCGGCGTTCTGGACAGGCTTGTTCCCACACCAGACCGGCGTGCTCTCTAACGGGCGCAAGCACCCCGTCCCGCCTGTGCCGGAGCACGTACCGACCCTGGGCGCGCTCTTTGCCGCTGCCGGGTACGAGACGGTGCACATGGGGAAGACGCACGACGCAGGCAGCCTGCGCGGCTTTACCGTCGAGCCGCAAGGCGAGCTCCCCGTGGAGGCCGATCCGGCATGGCCCCTCAACCGCGATACGTTTCACGATCGGTACACCACGACGCGGGCGGTCGAGTACCTCGAATCCCGGACGGGAGTGGGGCCTTTCCTGTTGGTGGTCGACCTGGTGAACCCGCACAACATCTGCGGCTGGGTGGGTGAGAACGCCTACGCCCACGAGGACGTGCCAGTTGGGGTGCCGCTGCCCCCCTTGCCCGCCAACTTTGAGACGCTGGACATGGAGCGGCGCCCGCTGCCGGTGCAATACGTGTGCTGCAGCCACAACCGGCTCTCACAGGCGGCGCCGTGGAACGAGACCAACTACCGGCATTACCTGGCGGCGTACTATCACTACCTCCGGCGCGTCGACGGCGAGATCGGCCTGGTCTTGGATGCGCTCGAGGCTCGGCCCGACGCGGCGAACACGCTGGTCGTCTTTACCTCCGATCACGGCGACGGCATAGCGGTCCACCGTCAGGTGACCAAGCAGGTGAGCATGTACGACAACACCACGCGTGTGCCGCTCGCTTTCGCTGGACCGGGCGTGGGCGGCGCGGACCGCACTGCGGGCGGCGTGCTGGTCTCCAACCTCGACCTGCTGCCCACGCTGTGCGACTATGCAGGCATAGACTACCCAGAGGGCCTGTGGGGGCGCAGCCTGCTGCCCTGGTTGGCGTCGTCCGACGATGGTCCTCCGCCGCACCCGTACGTGGTCAGCGAGTGGCACACCGAGTGGGGCTTTACGATCTCGCCAGGACGGATGGTGCGCACCCCGCGCTTCAAGTACGTGCGCTACTTGGAGGGGCGCGAGCAGGGGCTGTACGAAGAGCTGTACGACATGGAGGCGGATCCGGGAGAGACGCGTAACCTGGCATTCGACACGCCCTATGCGCCGGTGCTCGAAGCGCACCGGGCGCTCCTGGCGCAGCACGTCGAGGCGACGCAAGACGACTTTTTCGAGCTGACGTGGGTGGCGGACCCGCGCTGGCGCAGTCACCCGGTCGGGTACGCCAACCATCGTGGTCCCGCAGCGCCGATGGTGGGCTGATCGATGGGGCAGCGCACCAGCACGCTGGTCCGGGTGAGCCTGGGTCTGATCCTGTGCTTGGGCCTGTTCCTGCGCCTGTGGCGGCTCGACTATGGGCAGGAACTGCCTTACCTCGCGCACACCGACGAGCCGACCCAGTACAACCCGGCGCTGCGGATCATCAAGAGCGGGGACCTGAACCCCCACTTTTTCAACTATCCGAGCCTGACGATCTATTTGAACGCGCTGGTGATGTACGCCGGCTATGGGGTGGGTAGGCTTGCCGGCGCCTTCCAGTCGCTGGATGACCTGCAGCCGATCCGGACCGTGGAGATGGCGGTCGGCGTGGTGGGCACGCCGTCCATGCTGCTGCTTGGGCGCGCGACGACGGCGCTGCTGGGCACGGCGACGGTGGGCGTGGTGTATGCCGCTGCCCACTACCTGTCGCGGCGGAAGTGGGTGCCGGTTGCCGTCGCCCTCATGCTGGCGATCTCGTCGGCGCACGTTCGCTTTTCGCACTATATGACCGTCGACGTGATCGCCACCTTCTTTGCCGTGGCGTGCGTGGCAGCGTGTACGGCA
This sequence comes from Anaerolineae bacterium, assembly GCA_016929775.1. The sequence continues at coordinate 8,550 of JAFGIE010000012.1, read as the reverse complement.
GCGCTCTATACGCGGGCGCCTCGCTATCTGTGGATCGCCGCGCTGTGCGGCGGGCTAGCGGCTTCGAGCAAGTACAACTATGCCGTGCTCGCAGCGCCGGTAGGGCTGACAGCCGTGATCGCTGTGCAGGGCGGGTGGGGGCGGCGCGTGGCGCACCTCGCCGCCGCGGGCGCGCTGTATGTCCTCGCCTTTGCGCTGACCTCGCCCTATGTCCTGCTCGATTTCCGCAGCGCGAGCGCCGGGATCGCGGGCGAGATCCGCCACTATGCCACCGGACACCTCGGGGTCACGGGCAACAGCATGGTCTGGTACCTGTCGTACCTGTGGTCGGTCAACCCGGCTTACCTGTTGCTGGGCGTGCCGGGGCTGGCGCTGGTCGCCTGGCGCCGCCGATCGCATGCCCTGCCCCTTGTCGTCACGACACTGACCTACTTGCTGCTGATCGGGAACCAGGCGGTGCACTTTGACCGCAACGTCCTGCCGGTGATGGTCCTCTTGATGGTCAGCGCCGGCGCGTGCCTCGAAGCGCTCGCAGACTGGATGCCGGGCTGGGTCCGCCGCTGGCAGTGGGGCAAGCTGGGCGTTTCGCCGGTTGTGGCCCTCATGGTACTCGCGTCGCTCCTGCCCTCACTGTGGCAGCTGCCCGCCTTCCTCCAGCCTCCCCGCCCGAGCGCCAAGGCGCAGGCGCAGGCGTGGTTCGACGCTGCGGCGGCGACGCCAGAGACCGCGCGGCGCCTGCGCGCCCTCAAGGTCGTCGCCGAGGCCTATACCGTCTACCTCGATCCGGAGGCCTATGACGTGTCGTACGTGACGGCGATCTCGGACGAGGCATATGGCTTGCTGGGCTACCGGGCGGGTGGCTATGACCTGGTGCTCGCGGGCTCGGGGATGTTCGACCGCTTCTACCTGGAGCCCGAGCTGTACGCCAGGCAGGTGCGGGTGTATGACGAGTTCTTTACGCGCGTGCCCGACGCGCTCGTCTTTCGCTCTGATTTCGACCCGCTCGGCTTCCGGGGGCCGACCGAGAGCGTGTACTGCTTTTTTCTGACCCCCGAGGCGCGTGCCTTCCGGGCGGCAGTGGAGCAGGGGCAATGAGTGCACAGACGTGGAGCGCCGCGATGGCGCCTTGTCGAGCCGTGCCGAGCACACGACTCACAGTACAGCATCGAGCAGGAGGCAGACGATGAAGGATCATCGCATTCCAAGGCCCGAGCACCCGCGCCCGCAGTTCGTGCGCGCGCCGTGGATCAACCTCAACGGCACGTGGACCTATGCGCTGGATCCGGGCAAGTCAGGCGCACAGCGCGGAACCGCGCACAGCCAGGGGTTCGACGACGAGATCGTCGTGCCGTTCTGCCCCGAGAGCCGCCTCTCGGGCGTGCAGCACGTCGATTTCATCGAGATGATGTGGTACCATCGCACGTTCCAGGTGCCGGAGGACTGGGCTGGACAGCGGATCCTGCTGCACTTTGGCGGGGTCGATTTCGAGAGCGAGGTCTACATCGACGGCGCGTCGGTGGGCCGACATTGGGGCGGCACGGCGTCGTTCTGTCACGAGATCACCGATCACGTCACCGCGGGAGAGACACATCACCTGGTGCTCTATGTGCGGGACGAGACGCGCTCGGGCGTGCAGCCGGGGGGCAAGCAGTGTCCCGACTATCGCTCCCGGCGATGCCACTATACCCGGACGACAGGCATCTGGCAGACAGTGTGGCTGGAAGCGGTCTCGCCCTGGGGGCTGAGGGACGTCCAGATCGTGCCCGACCTCGACGGGCGGCGCTTCTTGGTCACGCCGCGCTACCACGCCCTACGGCGCGGGCTGCAGTTCCGGGCGACGCTGCGTGCAGGACAGGAGACGGTGTGCCAGGTGACCGCTACGTGCCAGGATGGCGTTCCCTGTGTGCTGCCGGTCGCGGACCCGCGCCCCTGGTCGCCCGCAGATCCCTACCTGTATGACCTCGTGTTCGAGGTCCTGGACGGCAAAGGGGCGCTGGACCGCGTCGAGAGCTATGCTGGGCTGCGCAAGGTGCACGTCGAGGGCAACCGCGTATACCTCAACAACGAGCCGATCTACCTGCGGCTGGTCCTCGACCAGGGGTTCTACCCCGACGGGGTGTGGACCGCGCCGAGCGACGCCGCCCTCAGGCAGGACATCGAGCTCTCGATGGCGGCGGGGTTCAACGGCGCGCGCCTGCACCAGAAGGTCTTCGAGGAGCGGTTCCACTACTGGGCCGATCGCCTGGGCTACCTGACCTGGGGCGAGTCCGCGAGCTGGGGGATCGACGTCAAGGAGGAGGTTAGCGCGCGCAACTACCTCGCCGAGTGGCGCGAGATCGTGGTGCGCGATCGGAACCATCCCTCGATCATTGCCTGGACGCCCTTTAACGAGACGCACGACACGGGCGATGGGCGCCAGCACAACCGCCTGCACGCCGACGCCTACCATCTGACCCACGACCTCGATCCCACGCGCCCGGTGAACGATGCGAGCGGCTACGTGCACGTGGTGACCGACCTCTGGACGGTGCACACCTACCAGCAGGACCCCGACCTGCTGCGCCAGGAGCTGGCGCTGCGCGATGGCGACGTCATGCGGCGCTACCCCGAGATCGAAGCCGCCTACCAGGGACAGCCCTACATCGTGGACGAGTTCGGCGGGATCAGATGGATCGCGAGTGCCGCGCAGCAGTATGCGCCCGAGTCGTGGGGCTATGGCGCGGCGCCGCGGAGCGTGGACCAGTTCTACGCGCGGCTGGAGGGATTGGTTGAGGCGATCCTGAGCTACGATCACATCTGCGGCTACTGCTACACGCAGCTTACGGACGTGGAGCAGGAGCAAAACGGCGTGTACAACTATGACCGCACGGTCAAGTTCGACATGGCGCGCGTGCGGGAGATCTTGACGCGGACGCCTGCTCGCTGAACCGTCTCGGATCGCGTCACGTCCTCACTGGAGCAGGGGTCAGACGCTGCAAGGCACGGTCGTCGACCGGCTTGCGCCCGTGTCCGGCATAAACCTGCGCCGGGTGCAAGGCCTTGAGGCGCGCCAGGCTCTGCGCCAGCGCCGACCAGTCGTCGGCGTAGAGACGCTGGGCGTGCGGCATGATCGTGGTCGAGATCAGGTCGCCGACAAAGGCGAGGCGGTCCGCCACGATCAAGCTGCTCGAACCGGGCGTATGGCCCGGCGTGTGCAGCACGACGGCATCGAGGCCAAAGGCGCGCAGATCATCGCCGTCGTGTAGCGTCTGGTCGGCGATCGTTGGCTGGGGCTGGAGGATCGCCTGTGCCAGGGGCAGGGCAAGCCGCCCCAGCCATCCGCGCCCGCGCACGTCGCCGAGGGGCGTATCGCCGCGCGCCATGGCTTCGGCGTCGGCATGGTGAATCGCGATCGGGGCGCCGGTCAGGTCGCGTAGCGCGGCGGCGCTGCCATAGTGGTCAAAGTGAGCGTGTGTGACATAGATCAGGGCGAGATCGCCTCCGTCGAGCCGCGCGATCTGGCGCAGGATCGATCGGGCAGAGCCGGGTGACCCGGTATCGACCACGACCCAACCTCGTGCGCCCGCGATCAGATGCGCGCAGCCCAGCCCTGCCCACACGCTCTGCACCCTCGGCGCCTCGGTGCGCCGTCGCACGAAAGACGGGACCCCGCTCACGCTGCCCACCAGCCGAACCGCATTCCTTCTCCCTCGTTCCGCCTGCCCGCCCAATATCGCCGGCGATCCTGTCCGAGTTCTTCCCTGTGCCCGCGGGCGAGTATAGCACATGGCGCCGTCCCCGTCCACTGCGCACGGCGTTCCCTCCCACCTGGGGAGCCCGAGCCATGGGCTTCTTGCGCGGGCCCTCGTTTTCGGGTACAATTCCGCCATTCCTGATGCGAGCCGGCAACTTGAGGTCCTGGATGCAGTCAAGCGGAACCGGGCGGTCGAGCCTTTGGGTCGAGATCGGCGCGCTGGTCGCCATCGTGCTCGTTGCCGGGTTCCTGCGTTTCACACAACTGGACGCCGTCCCTCCCGGCATGACGCACGACGAGGCGGCTTTTGGCGCCGAGGCAGAGCGCATCCTGGGCGGCGAACGACCCCTCTACTTTGCCCTGGGCTACGGGCACGAGCCGCTCTACGCCTACCTCGTGGCTGTAGCCTTTGCCTTGTTCGGGCGCACGTTGATCGCGCTGCGGCTGACGAGCGCTGTGTGCGGCGTGCTGGTCGTGGTCGGCGCCTACTTTGTCGCACGGCGTCTGTATGGCCCGCGCACGGCGTGGATCGCCGCCGCCTGGATGGCTGTCGCGTTCTGGCCCTTGAGCTTGAGCCGGCAGGCGCTGCGCGCCGTGACCCTGCCGCTGCTCTGGCTGCCGGCGGTGTGGTGCTTTTGGCGGGGCATGCCGGCGGATGGGCGTGCGGCGGGTGGGGGGCGCGCGGGCGTTGGGCGGATGGCGGCGTACGGTGCGCTCGCAGGTGTGTTCTTGGGGCTGACCGCCTACACCTACATGGCGAGCCGGGTGTCGTGGCTCGTGTTCCCGCTCTTTGCCGCCACCATGGCCCTTCGCCGCGAGACGCGCGCCCAGCTCAAGCGCGCTTGGCCCCTCGTGGTCGTGACCCTCGGGGTCGCCGCGCTCGTCGCGACGCCGCTGTTCCTGTACCTACAGGCCCATCCGGCGGCGGAACTGCGCGTTGATGCGATGATGGAGCCGGTCCGCGAGCTGCTGGCGGGCAAGCCCGAGCGCGTAGTGCGGCACGCCTGGAACGCACTACGCGTCTTCTCGTGGGTTGGGGACCAGTTCTGGGGCTACAACATCCCCGGACGACCCGTGTTCGGTTGGACTGGTTCGGCCCTGCTCTACGCGGGACTGGGGCTCGCCCTGTGGCGGTGGCGCGATCCGCGCTACGCGTTTGCGTTGACGTGGTTTGTGGTCGGCTTGGCGCCCGCCATGGTGACGACCAATCAGGGCATTTTCTTGCGCGCGATCGTGGCCCAGCCGGTCACGTACATCCTCGTCGCCGAGGCGATGCGTGCCGCGCAGGGCGGCGTCGCTTGGCTGGTCCGCCGGATAGGAGTGGGCGCGCCGCGTCGCTGGGGCAATGTACTGTGGCTCGTGCTGGCGCTCGCGCTGCTGACCGTCGAGGGTGTGCGCAGCTACCGGGCCTACTTTGTGACTTGGCCCAGCATGCCCCAGGCGCGCAACATCTACAACCACAACTTGGTCGCCGCGGCGCGTTACCTGCGCGACCAGCCGGAGGCGGGGACGGTCGGGATCTCGGCGCTGTACCCGCTCTACTACCACGACCCGTGGATCGTCCGCTATGTGACTGCCCGGTCCGACCTCGCGCTCCGTTGGTTCGACGGGCGGGGCGGGATCGTCTATCCGGGAGAGGGCGATGCGCGCTACCTGTTCTCGGCGCTGACCGGGCTCGACCCGGCGCTGCGCGGCGCGTTCGAGGCACAGGCGACGCTGATCGAACGGCGGATGCTCGATCCCGCCGACCAGAATCCCTCCTTCGAGGTGTGGCGTTGGGATGGCGCAGGCGCCTTGCAGCGTGTCCTGGAGGACGTGCAGCAAGCGTCGCCGATGTGGTTCAGCCCGGAGGTGCGGTTCGATCGCCCAGCCCTGCGGCGCGAGATCCGGGCTGGCGCCCAGTTCGGCGACCTGGCGACGCTGCTCGCGTACCAGCTCGACGACCGGTCGGTGCGACCGGGCGAGGTCGTCGAGCTGGTGACCTATTGGCGTGCGCGGCGCACTGCGGAGGCGGAGGATGACTGGGTGAGCTTTGTCCACCTGCTCGACGCGGACAGTAACGTGGTCGGCGGCGTCGACGTCCTGCACTGTCCACCGACCGGGTGGCGCCCGGGGGACGTGATCGTGCAGGTGCATCGCTTCGAGGTGGGCGCGGATGCGCCAACCGGCGCGGAGGCACAGGTCGAGATCGGCCTATACCGCAGGTCGGCGGGACGTCTGCCGGTGCTGGTGGATGGGCAGGCGGTTGGGGACCGGGTGCTCCTGGTGCCGGTCCAGGTGGAGTGACACGCGCCTTGTCGAGAGGGATCTAGGTGGGTTCAGGGCTACGCGCAGGGCTGCTCAACGTGTTCAAGGTCGCGATCAGCGTCGGCATGCTGGCGTACATCCTCCTGGTGCGGGTCGACCTGCGCGAGCTATCCACGGTGGTCGCGCAGGCGCGATGGGCGTACCTGGCTCTGGGCGGGGTGTTGGCGATCGCGGGCGTCGCGATCCGCGCCCTGCGATGGCGCGCCTTGCTGCGCGCGCTCGATATCGCGGCGCCGCTACGCCGCCTTGTAGGGCTCTACTTTGTAGGCACCTTTTTCAACAGCTTTCTGCCGAGCGGGTTGGGGGGCGATGCGGTGCGGATGATGGAGCTGGCGCGGGAGAGCAAGCGGACGCCAGAGGCGATCGGCACCACGTTGGTCGACCGCGCCAACGGGCTGTGGGTCCTGTTCCTCATGGGCCTCTTGGCGCTCCCCTTCGCGGCGCGGTACATTCCCCTCCAGACGGCGATCCTGCTCGGGGGCGCGGCGGCGGTCGCCGTCGCCGGCGGGTGGCTGGTGATGGGGACGGCGTTCGTGCCCTGGCTTGGGTCCAGGGTGCGCCTGCCCGGTCAGGCCAAGCTGGAGCGGTTCTACGGCGCGGTGAGCGGCTGTGGGTACGCGGCGTTGGGACAGGCGAGCCTGGTCTCGCTGGTGTTCAACCTGATGAACATCACGATCAACTACCTGATCGCGCGGGGCTTGAACGTGGAGCGGCCCTTCTGGGTCTTTTTCGCCTTTGCCCCGCTGCTGTCGATCTCGCTGCTGGTCCCGTCGATCGGCGGCTTGGGCGTGCGCGAGACGGCGCACATGTTGATGTATGGTACAGTCGGCGTGGGGAGCGCCGCTGCGACGGCGATGGGCCTGGCTCAGTTCGCGATACAGACCCTCCTGCCCGGCACGATCGGCGGCGTGCTGTACGCTATGGAGGGGGCGCGCGGGCTGCATCGCCCCCCTGACCAAGAGGTGGAATGACCAAGATTGCGCTCGTATTCCCGCGGACACGCTATCCCTCCGGCCAACCGCCGTTGGGGATCTTGTCGTTGGCCGCAGTTCTACTGGAGCGGATGCCCGAGGTCGAGGTGGAGGTGATCGATCCGACCTTTGCCCAGCATCCGCTGGACATGATGCGCACGCGCATCGTGGCAGGCGACTATGACCTGGTTGGCATCTCGGTTATGACGGCGATGCTCAACGATGCGCTCGATGTCTCTCGCGCGGCGCGGACGGCGCCCAGCCGCCCGCTCGTGGTCTGGGGTGGGCCGCATCCGACCGTCCTCCCCGAGGCGTCGCTCGCATACGACGATGTCGATCTGATCGCCCTGGGCGAGGCCGAAGAGACGTTCTACGAGCTGGTTGCCGCGGGCGGGGACCCTGAGGGGATCGACGGGCTGTGGTACAAGCGGGAGGGCCAGATCGTGCGCAATGCCCCGCGCATGCCGATCCACGACCTGGGGGCGCTCCCGCATCCGGCGCGCCAGCTGGTCGACATGGAGCGATATGCCAGGGCCTGGTACAGCTTGACCGCCGCCTCTCCCGAGCTGCGCGGCACGTCGGTGATCGCCTCGCGCGGTTGCCCATACTCGTGCACCTACTGCCAGCCTACGCTGGACAAGCTGTTTGGCCCGCGCCTGCGCCGGCGACCGGTGCCGCACCTGCTGGATGAGCTGCGGGAGCTGCGCGAGCGCTACGACCTCGACGCCTTCATGCTCGAAGATGACACGTTCATCGCCCACAACGGCTGGGCCATGGCATTCGCGGAAGGGTTGCGCGCGTCGGGGCTCGACTACCAGTGGGGGTGCAACGTGCGCGCGGACCTCGTGGTCAGGAGCCCGCACCTGATGGCAGAGATGGCGCGCTCTGGGCTGGTGCAGGTCAACATGGGGATCGAGAGCGGCACGCAGCGCATCCTGGATGACGTCTACAACAAGGGGATCACGGTCGAAGAGGTGCGCGAGGCGGTCGCGATCTGCAAGGGGCTGGGGCTGCGTGTGGGCGGGTACTTTATGCTCGGCGCGCCGACGGAAACGCTGCGCGAGGTGCTGCACACGATCGGCTATGCCGCGCGGTTGCCGATCGACGAGGCGGCGTTCAACGTGACCACGCCGCTGCCGGGCACGGTGCTATGGGAACGCACCCGCGACCTGGTCGCACACAACCTGCAGGACTTTGACTACTACCGGCGCTCTGTGTACGAGTCGGACGAGGTGTTGCCCGGGCGCGTGCTGGACCTGTTCAAAAAGTGGGCCTACCTGCGCTTCTATGCGTTCACCCCGCGCCGGGCGTGGCGGATCCTGATCGATGACGTGCTCTCGGTCCCGGGACTGCGCAAGTTGTGGATGCGCATGAAGCGCTTCTAGGGCAACGGGATGCCGGCGTCTACCGTGCAGCACGTGCTGGCGTAAAGACACAGATCGCACGACCTCCCGCATCGCGTATGCCAAGGGCGTCTCTGCAACCTGGCTGGTGGGGCGTGCGATCTGTGTCTTGGGCGGCGCCAGAGGCTCGCCTTAG
>JAFGIE010000113.1 GCA_016929775.1 Anaerolineae bacterium | reverse complement strand
GGGTCGCCGGCGCTGTCGCGGTCGGGTCCTGCGCCGCAGGGACCGCCTGGGTCGCCGGCGCTGTCGCGGTCGGGTCCTGCGCCGCAGAGACCGCCTGGGTCGCCGGCGCTGCAGGTGTCGCCGCTGCCGGCGCGCACCCCGCCACCAGCCCGGCAGCTGTCCAGGCGCCCGCTCTGAGGAACGCCCGCCGCGACAACTTGGCCTCGGAAGGGCTCACGTGCTCTCGGGCCATGTCTACTCCATCCAATCTGTATCGTATCCAAACTTGGCAAGCGTCGCGCTCGCCGTCTGCTTCCACTCCTCGATCAGCATCGCCATCCAGCGCACCAGCTCCTCGACCGGCTGATCGAGGACCAGCGACAATCCCTCGTAGACCCGCCGGGGCAGGTCCTGGGCTGCCGGGGGGCGCCAGCCATGCTGCGCCTTGAGGGCGATCGACTGCGCCCAGAAGGCCTGCGCAAACCACAGCAGGTCCTGGCGGGTCACGCGCAGCCCGTACTGCGCTAGCGTGCGCACGAGCAGGTCGTCGTCGTCCAGGCGCTCCCCCTCGCCCTCCTGCGTGTAGATCACGAACGTGAACGCACAGCAAGAGAGCGCATTGCACAGGATGCCCACGCTCTCGCGCTCGAACATGCGCGCCACGACGCGCCGGAACGTGCGCCGCAGCTCCTCGTCGGTGGGTCGCGGCGGAAGCGGCGCGTCGATCTTGTAGATCTGTCCGGCATAGTGGCTGAAAAAGCGCGAGAAGGGCATGAGGAACGTCCACAGCGCGTTGCTGTGCCCGGCATTGCCCATCGTGCGCTGCCCGCAGGTATAGACCAGGTCTTGCATCGCCGGGTAGCGCTGCGCGATCGCCTGTGGGCCATCGCCCACCGCGCGCAGCGCCGGGTACCGGGCCCGATCAACGCCCTGGCGCAGCAAGGAGACGGCGACAACTGCTGCCTCCAGCCCGCCCTCTGCGGCGCACGCCGCAAGCGAGGGCGGTACGTCCGCCACGGGAATGTGGCCCTGCTGCAGCCCCTCGAACAGGGCAGCGAGGCCAACGCCGACGTCGATCACGTCGCACCCCATCTGCTCGATCGGCAGGATCAGCCGCCGGTTTACCTCTCGCCACAGCGCGACTTTGGCCGAGAACGAATCGTCCGCCGGCACGATCCCGAGCATAGAAAAGGTGGCGTACGTCGGCTCGAAATCGTCCAAGAACCGGTCTCTGCCGCCTGGCGCATAGTCGGCTTCCACCCAGTGCCAGTGGCGGCAGTCCACCGGGCACCAGTGGCAACCCGTGTGCCCGTCGCGCGTCGCCGACAGGATGCGCCTGTCCCCCAGATCGGACAGGGCATAGCCCATCTCGCGCGCGTTGCGAGAGGGGAGCGTGCGTTGCGCCTGATCCAGCCCCCCCGTGTCACGCAGCTTGACGATCGTCCCGCCGCTCTTGCCCGAAAGGCGCGCGGTGTAGCGTGCTAACCGTCCGGCGATCGTCGCGTTGGGGCTGCGCGCGAAGGCTGGGTCGGCCTCGCTCAGGGTCCGCGCCTGGTCCAGGGGGTCGCCGCGCAGGACCAGGGCCCGCGCATAGCGCACAAAGACCAAGCCCGCCCCACCGCGCCCGGCATGGTAGATCCCGTCCACGGCGAGGTTGGCGGTCTGATAGCCGTGCAGCGCGCCTTCCCCCACGGTAAAGACGCTCCCCCGCTCCGCATCTCCGTCGAGCGCAGCAGCTACCAGGGCATAGAACGCCGCGCGCTGCCCGTCGGGCAGGTCAAGGTCGCGCGCATAGCCGACCTCCAGGTCGGGCGCCCGCCCCGAGACGGTCACGACCGTTCTGCTGTCGCCGCCGCCCGCGAACACGATCGCATCCAGACCAAGGCTGAACAGCTGCGCTGCGGCGCGCCCGCCGACAAAGCTATAGTGCGGCACGCCGGTCAGCGGCGATAGATAGCCGACCGTCGCCTTGTTGCCCGCCAGGAAGGCAAACGGCCCGCGCGCGATGACCAGGCTCGCCGGATCGCGGCGCAGCAGGTACTGGCACAGCGCCTCGCCGTGCAGCGTCAGATAAGCTTCCCGCTCGTCGTGCGGCAGTGTCTCCACCCGGAGCGTTTCCAACCGATAGGCGTGCCGCTCGGGGTCCAGGAGAAGGAGTCGTCGGTTCATTGGCTAGGCCGATCCGGTCTCATCTTGGGCACACTAGTATCCCTGGGGCGGCGGCGGTTCGTTCGGCGAATAGACGCGGATCGCCGACTCGCCGTTCAGCGGGCAGCGCATCTCGCACAGCCCGCAGCCGATACAGCGGGACGAGACGACGTAGGGACGGGGGGCGCTGGTCGCCGCGCCTAGGCTGAGCCCGTGCCGCCGCCCCACACCGCCCTGCCCGCCACCGTGCGCGGCGCCGGGCAGTTCGCCCTCGCCCGTCTCTTCCTCGGAGAGCAGCAGGATCGCCTTGTCTGGCACCGGGCACATCTCTTCGCACACGGCGCACGGGATGTTGTCCGCCCACGGCAGGCAGCGGTTGACGTCGATGTAGGCGCGCCCGATCACGGTCAGCTGCTTGACGGGCAGCGGCAGGGGACGGATCGCGCCCGAGGGGCAGACCTGCCCGCAGGCATGGCACCCATAGTCACACTGCCCCAAGCGGGGCACCAGGTGCGGCGTCCACAGCCCTTTGAGACCCGCTTCCCGCATGCCGCTGGGCTGCAGCCCAGCTGTCGGACAGACCTTGATGCACGCCCCGCAGCGGATGCAGCGCGAAAGAAACTCGTCCTCGCTGAAGGCTAGATCCAGCGCGCCAGGTGGGCGCACCAGGTGTGGGTCGGGGATGCCGACCTGCGCCGACGTATTCGCCAGGGCGACCCCCACCGCACTCGCCCCCAGCGAGGCCAAGGCCTCCCGCCGCGAGGGATCGTACTCGCGCCACACCGGCTCCCACTGCGCGCGGTAGCGGACGCCGCTGCGCGGACACGCAGTAAAGCAGTCGAGGCACACCGTACACTCGCCCGGATCGCTCTCGTACCCGCGCGACGGTTCGATCGTGTCCATCGGGCAAGTCCCTGCACACTGTGCGCAGCGATTGCACTCGCCGCCCACCACCCGCCGGAAGAGCGCGACCTTGGACAACAGGCCCAACAGCGCGCCCAGTGGACAGAGGTACCGGCACCAGAACCGCTCGGCTACGGCATTGAGGGCGAGCAGCGCTCCGAACATGAGGGCGATCGCCACGTTGGCAGCAAAGACGTGCTGTGCAAGGGGGAGCACCGGCCCACGCAGCAGCCGCTCGACCAGGTCGACCAGCGGGCGCGGGAGCCGCATGCCGTACATCACCCGCTCGGCGCTCGTGATCGCCTGATCCAGCGAGGGCAGGATCACCGTCGTCGCCGTACGCGTAAGGATCGCGATCGGGTCGAGGATCATCAGGGTCAGGTTGCCCCAGATCGCCGCCCCGACGACCAGGACGAGGATCACGTACTTGGCCGATCGCCAGCGCGGCGAAAGCGGGACGAGGCGCAGCTGCGCACGACGAAAGCGCGCCCACTCCAGCACCGTCCCCATGGGACACAGCCACCCACACCACACCCGCCCCAGGAGGAGGGTCAGGCCCACCGTGATCGCCGCCAGGCCCAGGCGTGGGATCCACGCCCGCCCGGCGATCATCGCCGTGAGCGCGGCAAGCGGGTTGAGCCGGAAATAGATGTCCGTCCACGGATGGGCGACCCGTCCCTGGTACGCCTCGAACAGCAGGTAGACAAAGAGCGCCAGGAACGCGACCTGCGTCCCCTGCCGCACCCGTCGCCAGAGGTGCGGGTTAGAGAGCGATCTCTTCAACCGCTACCGCCCTCCAATCCACTTGCCCCAGTCCCATCTCCGCCGTCAAGCGAACATAGTCGATATCGTCGGGCGTCAGCCCAAACAGCGTCGTCGTATAGGCGTCGACGACGACCGTGTCGTGGCTAGCAATCACGGTATCGAGCTTGGTCACGTCAGCCAGGTTGCCGCCGCCTGGGCCATGCGCGGTCAGGATCCGCACTGCGTCCATCACGGTCAGATGCGGGCGGACCAGCGTCGCCAGGTCCGCGATGCGCTGATGCAAGTTGCGGTGGAACTGGTTGGCGCGCTGGATCACGCCCATCATGTTCTTGGCGCCCAAGGTCAGCCGCGACGACCCGTGCTGCTTGGCGATCGGGACGTTGATCAGCACGTCCGCCTCCATGACGTCCCGATACACGGGCCACGACGTGATGTCGCGTCCCGCAGGGATGTCGAATGCGGCGTACTTGATCTGGCTCATCACTTCCATCTCGCCGCCCGCCTCGATCACGGCGTCATAGATCCCGCTCGTGCGGTACGCCGTCTCCGGGTCGCCGGTGTAGGGCGTGTCCATGACGCGCACGCGCTTGGCCCCTGCAGCGAACGCCAAACGCACCAGCGTGGCGACGACCGTGGGGTTGGTGGTCGCCGCATACTCGAACGTGGCGTGGTTGACGCAGATGTTCGGCTTGACGATCACATCATCGCCCTTGGACACAAAGCGCGCCATGCCGCCCAGTGCGGCGACCGCAGCCTCCGTGATCGCCGCCGGGTCCGCGCCGCGGACGATGACCATGTAGGGGCCACGATAGTCCTCCAGCGCTGCTCCTGGCGTGGGCGCGCCTTCCGTCGGCGCCCCACAGCCCGATGCAGCAGCCGCTGCCCCAACGCTGGCAAGCCCCGCCAGCTTTAGAAACGTGCGACGTGTCAGATCCGACATCGTTCCCTTCCTTCAACGCGCGCCTGAACGGGGGTGCCGTGCAGCGCGACAGAAATCTGCAACGCAGTACGAATAATCCAAGCGATCAGTGATGAATTCCATATAAATATACAAGAGAACGAATGCCGGGAATCGCCAGGATGCACAGTTCCCGGGCACTCGTTCTCGGTTCGGTCCGGCTTTACCCTGCCGCGGCTAGCGCGCGCTCGATCAACGTCTCAGCGGCTTGGGCATCGACCGCCCCAAACACTGCGCCGAGCGCGCGACCCGCAACCCGCGCCGCGACAAGCTCTCCGATCTCACCGCCTGCAAGCCGTGCGCGCGCACGCTCGGCGCGCCCGGCTTCCGGGTATACGACCACCAACAACGTCACACGCGCCCCGTCCAGCGTATAGGCGGCAAGCGCGCCCTCGACATCAGGGCCCAGCTCCAGCACGTCCTCTGCGCCCAGCCACAGGTGCTGCTCGAGCGCCATCTGCTGGCGGAAAAACCGCACGCTCGCCGGATCCAGTCCCCGATCCGGCAGCGCACGCACTACCGCGGGTCGATCGCCCCCTGCGGGCAGCGCCGCCGCGATGGCTGCGCCCAGCGCACGCAGCGCAGCGGGGTCGACACCCCCCTGGGCGAGGAGCTGGACAAAGGTCTGCCGCTGCCAGAAGGCAAGGCGTTCGCCCGCCTCGCCGCGCCCATCCGCGCCGAGGTCGACCGGATCCCCGTACGCATTGTAGGCAAACAAGCCGTACGCATCGGCGTCGGACGCCGTGCGATAGACTTCCACGCGCGCTGTGCCCCCCTGTGCGTGCTCGTACTCACCCACCGCCAGCGACACGAACCCGTAGGTGAAGTACAGGTCGGCAGCGCCGTTCATGAACGCGTACAGCGTGTCGCGATCATAGCTGCGGGGTGGTTCCACTTGCGACCACCCAGACACTGCCCCGGAGGACGGAAGCACAGCATCCGGATCAGGCAGCACGAGCGCTGCCGGCGTGACGCTCTCCATCCCCGGCGCAGACGGCTGCAGGGTCCGCGCACACCCGACCATCAAGAGAACGAGGATGCAGGCCCATGCACGGGTCGCTCCAAACCGCAACTCACTCATCCTCAGAGCGGAGGCTTGCGCGCAGCTCGAGCATCGCCCCCCGCAGATCCCCTCCATAGCGTGCCCAGCTCGCGCGCGCCTCCAGCGGCGTTGCCAGGACGATCGCGCCATGGCGCGTCCCATCGCTCTGCTGGACCTCTCGAGCCGCCGGCAGCTGCCCGGTCGCCGCATAGATCACGCCCGTGGCGAGCCCCAGGGCAAGGAGCGGCCCAATGGCGCCGCCGAGGAGACCGTATACAAAGGCGCGTGGCACATCCAGCACTTTGGCCCAGGTCGCCTGTCTCTCGCTCATCTAGACCTCCTCGCGCGGTACGATCACGCCATAGGCCCGGTCGTGCAGTGCGAACTGGACGCCGTCTTCTCCGACGTGCAGCGCCAGGATCTTGCCCGTGAACAAATAGATCAGCGCTGTTCCCAGCAACCAGGCGCAGAGACCGCTTCCCACGAGCAGTCCGGCTAGAAACGAAAGCCGCCGCACCATATCTACCTCCAGTCTGAACACACCGAAGACAAGGCGTGCCCACTATAGCATATCTTGGGTCGAGAGTCAACCGTTTTTTCTCCTTTCTCCTTGACGTGCTGGGCGGAGTGGTGCCTGCACCACCCATCCGACCCACGCTGCGTCCTTGACGTACTGGAAGAGGTGGTGCCTGCACCACCCATCCGACCCACGCT
>JAFGIE010000112.1 GCA_016929775.1 Anaerolineae bacterium | reverse complement strand
TCGAGCACGAATGAGAGCCGTTGTACGCTCGGAAGTCGCCACCTACGGAAGCGAGAGAGATGGTCAAGCAATGGAACCTGGGCGAGTTCACGAACCTCTACCGGGCGAGGGACCTCCTTTCCAAGGACAACAGGCAGACGCTGGGGCTGCTCATGCCGGTCGACGTGTACGTCCAGGACCCGCACGTCGCCGAGAGCGATGAAGCGCTGGCGCTGAACACGATCTGGGTCGACTGTGAGCCGGACCTGATGGACGGACCCACCAGCGCCCGGTTCGTGGTCGTCGAAAACGATCCCGGCGCGGGCGCGCAGGCGGAACCGGCTCGTTGGGATCGCAGCAAGCGGCGCTACTATGTCGAGCGCGAGGGCGAGCAGGCGCCGATCACGCGAGCGCACCGCGCCCTGCCCCAGTTCCACCAGCTCAACGCCTGGGCGGTTGCCCAGAGCGTGCTGAGCATGTACGAGGCGGACTGGGTGTTGGGGCGCTCCGCGCCCTGGGCTTTTGAGGGCAATCGCCTGCAGATCGTCCCGCACGCCGGGCAGCGCAAGAACGCCTTCTATGACCGCCGCAGCCAGTCCCTCCGGCTCCACTACTTTGACGCCGCTGGCAGGCGGATCTACACCTGCCTGTCGCACGACATCATCGCCCACGAGATGGGCCACGCCATCCTGGACGGACTGCGCCCGCTCTACTTTGAGATCAGTTCCCTACAGACCGCCGCATTCCACGAGTTCGTCGCCGACCTGACTGCGATCATGATCTCCCTGCTCAACAACGAGCTCCGCTGGGAGGTGGCTGAGGTGTCAGCGGGCGACCTGTCCCGAGACACGGTCGTCGCCGCGCTAGCCGAGGAGTTCGGCCACTATGCCATGGGCCGGTCCCACCTGCGGAGCGCGACGAACAAGGCGACGATGGACGACGTCGTGACCCGCATCAGCCCCTATCCGTGGTCGGAAGTGCTGACGGGCGCAATGTGGGACATCCTTTCAGGGATGTTTGCCGCCTACCGGACCACGCCCAAGAGCACGGGCAAGCTGCCCTCCGACAGGGAGGCGCTGCTGTGGGCGGTCAACCGCTTCCGCCGCGTCGCATTTCAGCCCCTCGACTACCTGCCGCCGATGGACGTGCAGTTCGGAGACTATGCCCGCGCGGTGCTGCGCGCCGACGCGTTGGCCGATCCCGCGGACGCGCACGGCTTCCGCGAGCTGATGCGCGGCGTCTTTCAAAAGCGCGGCATCGACCTGCCGGACGAGCCGGACAATCCCTACTTTTACGCGTACGACATCGACCGCCTCTCCCGCTCGCGCACAGACGCCTATCACTTTTTGCACGAGAACCGGCGGCAGTTGTGCATCCCGGCGGACCAGGACATCGCCGTGGTGGACCTGTACCGCACGGACAAGACGGTGATGGGCGGCGGCAAGCTCCCGCGCGAGATCGTGCTCCAATACGCGTGGCGGCAGGACGTCCCGCTCAACGGACCGCAGTTCGGCGCCCTGGCAGGCCAGATCGCGTCCCTGCTCTGCGGGGGCACGCTGGTCTTGGATGAGCGTGGGAACGTGCTGCACTGGACGCGCAAACCGGGTTATGGCGCGCAGACGATCAGCGCAGGGCGACGCCGCACGTACTGCGGTCAGGAGCACAAGCGGGGCCTGCGCCGGCGCGGGCAGCTGAGGGACTATCTGGCGCACTGCGTCGCAGGGGGCATGATCGGCCTGGCAGAGGAGATCGAGGCAGACGGCGACGACGCGGGTCCCCCGATCGTCGCCCATCGCGCCGAGGATGGCACGCTGCGGTTCCGGACCCGATCGCACCTGCGGCACTGGGGGCAGGACGTCGAAGAGCCGGTGTGAGAGCGCGGGTCACGAGGAGGGGCGCCAGGTGACAGGGGAAACCGATACTCAGCTCGGCGGCGGGTACACCTACCAGTGGGAGAGCGCGATCCTGCTCGCGCTGAACTACTTTTTCGAGCCCGTGCCCTACGAGGCCACGCTCTACGACCTGGTGACCCGGTTCCTGGGCCAGGTAGCCGAGATCAAGCTGGAGGAGGGAGAGCGGGGAGCGGGTACCGGCGGCGCGGAGAGCGAGCTGGAAGGCGAGGACCGGGCGCAGCACGTCGAGCTCGAGGACATCAACCTGATCAACGGGCCCAAGCGGGTGCTGATCCAGGTCAAGACCAAGCAGGCTGAGGGGGAACGCTGGACGCCGAGCGACCCGCTGCTGCTCAAGGCGTTGTACAGGTTCTACGACAACCATCTCTCTGGTGAGTGTGGAGCGCGCACGCGCTACGTGTTCCTGACCAACGGCTCGTTCAACCCGGATCTGGTCGAGATCAAGGCGGCGATCGCGCGCGGCGCCGTGGATCGCTGCCCCGAGGCGGACACGCTGCGCGATCACCTGGACCGGTACGCCAGGGGGAAGGGCAAGCCCCCGGTCGACCTCGGTCGGTTCCGGGAGATGATCGCCCGGACGGCTCTGGTCAAGTACCTGGATCTGGACGCGGTCACGCCGAACGTGCAGGCCAAGCTACAGGGATACGGGCGCTCCGACTGGAGACAGGCGTATGCCGTGCTGTTCGCGCACTTTGCCAAGCAGTCGACGCGCCGTGGCGGGGGCGCCGTCACGCGCGACTCGATCCTGGAGGTCCTCGGTCCACGCCCGGGGACGCTGCGCGACCAAGAGATCGCCTACCTGGACCGACTGCTGGACGAGTACCGGTTGTGGCGCGAGCATTATACGCCCCTGGCAGGCGTTGCCGAGGTCCGCGCCGCGGGCGGGGGCGGGCTGGAGGCGGACCGGCTGATGCCTCTCTTTCCTCCTGAGTTCGTGAGACTGGGGGGACCGGAGCCAGGGGGGGAGGTACGCCGCGAACGGGTAAGTGACCTGCGCGAGGCGATCGACCAGCACCGGCGGATCATCCTGTTGGGCGATCCGGGCAGCGGCAAGACGACGACGCTGAAGCTGCTCGTGCACGAGTGCGCGCAGCGCGCCGTGCAAGATCCAAAGGCGCCGCTGCCCGTGCTGGTCTCGCTGGGCGCCTACACCGACGACCGTCCCCTTGAGGCGCACGTTGCCGACCAGCTCGGAGCGTTGGGCCAGTACGCATATGCGCACGGCGCCTCCGAGCGTCTCTGCATCCTGCTGGACGGGCTCAACGAGATGCCTCGCTCGGGCTATGCGGCGCGCGTGGGCCGCATCCAGAGCGCACTGACGCACTACTCGGCATCCCAGCTGGTCGTCACCTGCCGCGCCCTGGACTATGACGTCGAGCTGGCGGGCGTGCAGCGCGTCGAGATCTCGCCCCTCGACCCGACCCGCGTGCGCGCCCTGCTGCACAGCTATCTGGGCGAGGAACGGGGCGAGTACCTGTTTTGGGAGCTGTGCGGCGGCGATGAGGCGCGCGCGCTGTGGCAGACCTGGCAGGATGCGGGCGGCGCCTGGGAGCAGTTCTGGACCCCGGGCGAGATGCCCAAGGACGTGTACGCCAAGACCACGGGCGCGCAGGACCGGCTCTGGGAGCGGCTGACCCGGATGCCGCCCGACCTGCTCACGCTGGCAGGCAACCCGTACATGCTGGCGATGCTCGTCCGAGTGTATCAACGCAGGCGCGTGCTGCCCCAGAACCGGGGCAGGCTGTTCGAGGACTTTGTGGGTACGCTGCTCGATCGCGAGGAGGGGCGGGCTGAGGGGAACTGGATCGCCGCCGAAACGCAAAAGACAGGGCTCGCTGCGCTGGCGTACGCGATGCAGCGGGAGGGGGGACGGGGCACGTCGGTGAAGCGGGAGTGGGCCCTGGCGCAGCTGTGCGAGGCTGCGCCGGGGTGCGACCCGGAACGGCTGCTCTATCTGGCAAGCAGCGCGACGCTGCTGGACACGGACGGCGCGACGGTGCGTTTCTACCACCAGCTGCTCCAGGAGTACTTTGCCGCGCGCGAGGTGGAAGAGCGGGCAGCGGGGGAGGCGCCGCCCAGCGCCTACTGGCCCTCCGGGGAGTGGTGGGAGCCGTCGGGGTGGGAGGAGACGTTCATCCTCGCCGCGGGGATCAGCCGGGATCCAGCGGCGCTGCTGGAGCGGCTCGCGCGAGCCCACCCCGTCCTTGCCGGGCGCTGCGTGCTCGAAAGCGGGGTGGAGGCGGCGCCGGAGGCCAGAGAGCGGATCGTGCAGCGGTTGGTGGGCGTGCTGGCGGATGCGTCCCTGCCTGCCAGCGCGCGCGTGCAGGCAGGCGACGACCTCGCCCGGCTGGGCGACCCGCGCCCTGGGGTGGGCTTGCGCAGGGACAGCGTTCCGGACATCGCGTGGTGCGAGGCGCCGGCAGGACCGTTCACGATGGGCAGCGGCGACGTGGACGAGATGGCGTACACCCGCGAGAAGCCCCAGCACGACGCGGATCTGCCTGCGTTCCGCATCGCCAAGTATCCGGTCACGGTCGCCCAGTACGACGCCTTTGTCCGGGATGGCGGGTACTCGGACACATGGCGGGCGTGCTGGACGGAGGCGGGATGGGCGTGGAAGGGGGACAGGACAGCGCCTGACCGGTATGGCGGGCCGTTCGACCTGCCCAATCACCCCGTCGTGATGGTGTCGTGGTACGAGGCGATCGCCTTTTGCCGCTGGCTCACGGTGCGGCTGCGCGATGCGGGGGAGCTGGCAGCGGACGAGGTCGTTACGCTGCCGCGCGAGGCGCAGTGGGAAAAGGCGGCGCGCGGGACGGACGGGCGGATCTACCCCTGGGGTGACGCGTTCGATGCGGGCAAGGCGAATACAGCCGAGACAGGCATCGGTTCGACCAGCGCGGTGGGCTGTTTTCCCGCCGGCGTCAGCCCATGCGGCTCGCTCGACATGGCGGGCAACGTCTGGGAGTGGTGCCGGACTGCGTGGCAAGGCAGCTACGAGGCCTACGTCGACGACAGCGTCTCCGTTGGCGACCTCGCGGGCGACGCGCCTCGTGTTTTGCGTGGCGGCGCGTTCTACCTCGATCGAGACAGCGCTCGTTGCACGTGCCGCAGCGGGTTCGGCCCTGACTTCCGTCTCTGGTACGTTGGTTTTCGGGTTGTGGTCTCCCTCATCTCCTAGCTCTGCGCTCTGTCCCGCGCGCAGCGCGGGCCTCTGCGCTCTGTGCTCCGGTCTGCGCCGCCGTACAGGCGCACTAAGCTAGAAAGGCGCGCTGCGGCGCCAGGAGTGCTGCGTTGTCGCTTGACCGCGAAGCGCCTTGCCTGCCATGGCGAACCGCCGCGGGCAGCGTGGCGATCCCCACGCTGCCTGGGACAGCCTTGGGGATTGCTTTCAGCAGAGGGCGCTGAATGCTTTGCGATCCGTCGCTACGCTGCTCGCAATGACGGATCTGCGCGCGGCTTTGCAGCAGCCCGGAGAGCGAGGTGGGTGCGTTTCACGTTGGGGGAAAGCATGAGCCTAGAGCTCTAGACGACCATCATCCCGCCGCTCACTACCGACGCGTACGTCATGGCGGGGACCGACGCCGGTCCCCGCCACCCCTGCGCTGGGGGCATTCTG
>JAFGIE010000111.1 GCA_016929775.1 Anaerolineae bacterium | reverse complement strand
GCCGGATTGGGTCGTCCACTGATCCACGTGCACCTGGCGGATGTCGCGGCAAGCGACGGCTCGCCGCAAGAGGCGCTGCGGCTGTGCCTGCGCGATGCTACGCTCGTGCAAGCGGTAGCCTGCGTACAGGGCTGGGACGTGCTTCTGAACGATGACGCAGCCCCGCCCCGGCGTGTCTGCGACGCGCTCTACGCCTTCCGTGGGCCCAGCATCGTGGTCAGCGACCAGCCGTGGCACCCGACGGTGGGCAGCGAGCGCCGCGCTGTTCGCTGGGTTGCTTTCCCCGTGCCCGCCTATGGACGACGGCTTCAACTCTGGACACACTTGGTCGGCCCGCGCTCAGCCGAGTCATCCCTTCGGCTGGACGCACTCGCCGGGCAGTTCGCGCTTACCGCGGGACGGATCGTCGACGCCGTCGCATCGGCGCAGAACGCCGCAGCACAGGCGGGTCGACCTCTATGCGTGGACGACCTCTTTGCCGCCGCACGCGCCTACTCTAACCCCGGGTTGGCTGCCCTCGCGCGCAAGATCGTGCCTCGCTACACGTGGTCCGACATCATCCTGCCGCCGGACCAGCTCACGCTCCTGCACGAGATCGTCGACACGATCCGGGGCCGTCCACTCGTCCTCGACGAGTGGGGCCTTGGACGCAAACTCGCATCCAGCTCTGGCGTGACCGTGCTCTTTGCCGGTCCTCCCGGCACCGGCAAGACGATGGCTGCCGAGGTGATCGCTGACGAGCTGGGCCTCGACTTGTTCAAGATCGATCTTTCCACGGTCGTCAGCAAGTACATCGGTGAGACCGAAAAGAACCTCGAGCGCATCTTTGAGGAAGCACAGACCAGCAACGCCATCCTCTTCTTTGACGAAGCAGACGCGATCTTTGGCAAGCGCTCAGAGGTCCGTGACGCACATGACCGCTACGCGAATATCGAGATCAGCTACCTCTTGCAGCGCATGGAGATCTATGACGGGGTCGCCATCTTGGCAACCAACCTGCGCGCCAACCTCGACGAGGCGTTTACCCGGCGGCTCCAGTTCTCGGTGCACTTTCCCTTTCCCGAGGAGGAGTACAGAGAGCGCATCTGGCGCACGCTCTTTCCTCCAGACGTGCCGCGCAGCGCAGACCTTGACTTTGGCTTGCTGGCGCGGCGGTTCAGGCTGTCTGGCGGCAACATCCGCAACATCATCGTCAGCGCCGCTTACTTGGCTGCAGCAGATGGCCAGCAAGTCGCGCTCTCACACCTACTCCACGGCGCCCGCCGCGAGCTGCAAAAGATGGGTCGACTGGTGAGCGAAGACGACATGGCGCTGCCGGCGGATCCACGCCGCTCTGCTTGAGCAGATGCGCGCGTGTGGCGCCGGCGGTCGAGGAGAGTGGGGACCAATGAGCCAGGAACGAGCACAAGACGAGCGCATCCCCGCATCGCGCAGGAGCGATGCAGAGAGAACGCCGGGCACCGTCCACGAGGGCAGGCCCGAGGGTGCCGAGCGCAGAGTCCTAGGCCTGCAGCGGGAGGTCGGAAACCGTGCTGTGCAGCGCCTCCTCGCTCAGCGCAGCGGAGACGGTCCGTTCGAGCTCGACCCGTCGACTGCGGGTCGCATCCGAGGCGCCCGCGGCGGCGGAGAGCCCCTCGAGGGCGTCGTGCAGGAGCAAATGAGTGAGCGTATGGGCCACGACTTTGGCGGCGTGCGCGTCCATACATCGCCTGAGGCCGATCAGTTGAACCAGCAGCTGAGCGCCAAGGCATTCACGACCGGTCAGGACGTCTTTTTCCGGCAGGGCGCATACGATCCGGGATCCAGTCAGGGGCGTGAGCTGATCGCACACGAGCTGTCACACGTCGTGCAGCAAAGCACTGGCTTAGTCACAGGCAGCGGAAGCGGGATGAGCGTGCGCGCCGCGAACGACGTCTTTGAACAGCGCGCCGACGACGCAGCGCGGCGCGCGCTAGGCCCACAGGCGCCACAGAGCGACAAAGTGCAGACCTCGGCCCTCCAGCAGCAGGAAGAGGAAGAAGAGCTTCAGACCGCCGCCCTCCAGCGCCAGGAAGAGGAAGAGATCCAGACCTCCGCCCTCCAGCAGCAGGAAGAGGAAGAAGAGCTCCAGACCGCCGCCCTCCAGCGCCAGGAAGAGGAGGAGCTCCAAACCTCCGCCCTCCAGCGCCAGGAAGAGGAGGAAGATCTTCAGACCGCTGCCATCCAGCGCCAGGAAGAGGAAGAAGAGCTCCAGACCGCTGCCATCCAGCGCCAGGAAGAGGAAGAAGAGCTCCAGACCTCTGCCCTCCAGCGCCAGGAGGAGGAAGAGGAGGTCCAAATGACTGCGTCATCTCGCTCGCCTCGGCGCTCGGCATTCGCTTCCTAGGGAGCTTGCGTCTCTGGGATCCGCGGCAGGTAACCAGCCTTTCGCGCTGCGTGAGGCACTCAGGAGTGGAGCATGATCAACGACCTTGACGAGGTACTGAGACAGCTGTTGATCCAAGAGCTGTCCATACACAATGGTGAGGTCGACATCTCTTTCGAGCAGCCATCGCGCGAGTGGGCAGCCCGTGTTGGCGGACGACCGACGCTCAACGTCTTTCTCTACGATGTCCGCGAGAACAAGAAACTGCGCCAGACGCGCCCTCCCTGGGACGTGATCCCGAACGCCGACGGCACGGTGACACAGCGCCGAAAGCCCGTCCGTGTCGACCTGCACTACATGATCACCGCCTGGGCCAGCGATCCCCAGGATGAGCATCGTCTCCTGACCAGCTCCCTGATGGCCCTGTTCCGCCAACCCCATCTCCCCTTGCGCCTGCTGCCAGAGTCGTTGCAGGATCAGCCTGTCCCCGTGCCGCTGGAGGTCGCACAGTACGATGAGCTGCACAACCCGGCTGACATCTGGAATGTGCTCGACAACGAGATGCGCGCGGCAGTCGCCCTCACGGTCACGCTCGCGCTCGACCCATACCAGCCGGTCGTGGGTCCCCTCGTCCGTACGCGCGAGCTCCGCTTCGGCCAATCTGCAGCGCCCGCCCTCCAGCAGCTCTATGAGCGCGCAGGCATGGACACGTATTGGACGATCGGCGGTTCGATCCGCGTCGGTGGCGAGCCGTTGAAGGAGGGGAGCATCTCGGTCGTGGAACAGGGGCGGGATGTCCGGCTGCAGCCCGGCGGGCGGTTCGCGATTGGACACCTTCGCTCAGGCGAGTACACGCTCGAAGTAGCCGTGGATGGCGGGGCGCCCCGACGCTTCAAGATCGCGGTCCCTGCGCCAGACTATGTGTTAGAGATCTAGTTGGCATCCGCGTGCGTTGGCGCTCAGACGTGACGCACGGCCGATAGGCCTGAGACCCGCGTAGAAAGGAGAGTGCCGAAACAAGAAAGCAGTCGGCTAGAGGCGACCGGGCAGCGTCCCCAAGGGTTCGCTCGACAGGCGGTACGGCGCCGTTGCACGTGCGTCACGTACGCACGCACTGAAAGGAGATCGAAATGCCCGAGTATCTTTCGCCAGGGGTCTACGTCGAAGAGGTAGACCGCGGGCCCAAGCCGATCGAAGCGGTCGGCACGGCTATGGCCGCCTTTGTCGGGTTCACCGAGAAGGCGGAGCTCGAGCGCGAAGTGGACGGCGAGACGGTCCTAGAAGACCTGCTCAACAAGCCGCAGCTGGTGACCAACTGGAGCCAGTACGTGCAGAGCTATGGCGAGTTCGTCGAGGGCGCCTATCTGCCACACGCGGTGTACGGGTACTTTAACAACGGTGGCGCGCGCTGCTACGTCGTCAGCGTAAAGACGATCGGCAAGGCTCAGGTCGGCCTCCTGGGAAGCGATGGGAAGGAGCACCTGTTAGCGCGGGCCCGTCAGTCGGGGTTTGGGGGACTGCGCCTGCGCCTCAAGGTCGATGCCCCCGAGATCGCAGCCAAGCCCGCGACCCGCAAGAGCACGCGCACCAAGGAAGAGGAACCAGAGGGAGCAGGCGAAAGCGCGGAGAGCGCGACAGGAGACGAGGGCACACAGGCCTTCACGATCACCGTGGAGCGGATGGGGCCCAGCGGCGCGTGGGGCACCGCGGAAGTCGTGCCCGACATCACCCTCGAGGAAGTTGAGGTCGAGGGGACCGCCAAGGTCCAGGTCTGCTACAAGAACGACAAGGCCCCGCAGCTGATCGAGCTGTTGCTGCCTGAGGACGCGCCTCTGGCGAAGGTCTGGCCCAAGACGCAGGAGCAGAGCCTGAACCTCGAGCAGAAACAACTAGCCCCAACCACATCCTCCGAGTTCCGTGGGAGCGTCAGCGATCGGTCGGGTGTCGAGGGGCTGGAGGTCCTGGATGAAGTCACGATGCTCTGTGTCCCAGACCTCATGAGCACGCCGCCCGGCCAGCAGCTCGACCTGAACATGGTCAAGGCCGTACAGACGGCAATGATCGCTCACTGCGAGCGCCTTGGCGACCGCGTGGCGATCCTGGACGCACCGCCCAACATGCTGCCACAAGAGATCGGCAAGTGGCGCATGGAAACCGCCGGCTATGACTCCTCCTATGCCGCGCTGTACTACCCGTGGATCCAGGTCGACGACCCGTTCGTGAACCGCGCGATCTATATCCCTCCGTCGGGGCACGTCGCCGGCATCTGGGCGCGCAACGACAACACCCGTGGCGTGCACAAGGCGCCGGCAAACGAGGTCGTGCAGGGCGCAGTAGGGCTGGGCTACGTCCTCACCAAGGGTGAGCAAGACACGCTGAACCCCAACGGCGTCAACTGCATCCGCGCTTTCCCCGGGCGAGGGATCCGCGTGTGGGGTGCGCGCACCGTGTCCAGCAACCCCTCGTGGCGCTACATCAACGTACGCCGCTTCTTCAACATGGTCGAAAAGTCGATCGAGAGAGCCACGCAGTGGGTCGTCTTTGAACCCAACGACCCCTTCTTGTGGGCTAGGGTGCGGCGCGATGTCGGCGCCTTCCTCCTCACTCAGTGGAGCGCTGGCGCGCTCTTTGGCGCTTCGCCGGGCGACGCCTTCTACGTCAAGTGCGATGAAGAGCTGAACCCACCCGAGTCCCGCGACTTGGGACGCCTGATCATCGAGATCGGCATGTGCCCGGTCAAGCCAGCCGAGTTCGTCATCTTCCGCATCTCTCAGTGGGCTGGGCCCGGATGATCCGGCACCCGGTGACAGCGCGTCGCGCGGAGGGGCTCGCCCGCCTCTCTGCCAGCGCCATTCGGCAATCCTGATACAGGAGGGTTAAGATGCCTGCGAACCCATATCTATCCGCTGAACGAAGCGAAAGCACGGCGGAAGACCCGCTAGCCGGGTTCAACTTCCGGCTCGATGTCGGTGAGCGGATCGCCGGGTACTTTACCGAGTGCTCCGGCATTGGCTCAGAACACGACATCATCGAGCACAAGGTCGTGGACACGCAAGGGCACGAGATCGTCCGCAAGATCCCCGGACGCCTGAAATGGTCTGACGTCACGCTCAAGCGCGGGATCACATCCAATCTCGAGATCTGGAACTGGCGTGACCTGGTCGTGCAAGGCAAGATGAGCGATGCACGCCAGAACTGCTCGATCGTCATGCTTTCCCGCGACTACCAGGAGGTCGCCATCTGGAACTTTTACAACGCGTGGCCCTCCAAGGTGTCCGGTCCGAGTCTCAAGGCGGACAGCAACGAGTTCGGGATCGAGGAAGTGACGATCGTGCACGAGGGCATGGAACGCGAGTCCTAGTCCGCACCCGCTCGGCATGCTGCAGGGGCGTACGCCGTGCGTACCTCCCTGCAGCGTCCGCGTGGTCCTTGACCACGCGCGCAGCGGGCGTGTAGGGCAAGCGCGTTGGTCATCCGAGGAGGAACATGAGCCTGCAGACAGAGTTCGAGTTCACGCTACCACGAGGCTATGTCGACCGTGAGGGGAACCTCCACCACCAGGGAGTCATGCGCCTGGCGACGGCGATGGACGAGATCACGCCGCTTCGGGATCTACGCGTACGCTCCAACCAGGCCTACCTGGTGATCGTGTTACTCTCGCGCGTCGTCGTCAAGCTCGGCACCCTCTCGCAGATCACACCGCGCGTGATCGAAGACCTGTTTGCCGCCGACCTTGCGTACCTGCAGGCCTTCTACCGCCAGATCAACGAGCAGGGAACCAGCGTCATCACGGTGACCTGTCCGAACTGCCAGCACGAGATCGAGGTCGACTTGGCTGACCTGGGGGGATCGTAGGCTACCCCCTCGATCGCCTGCACGAGGAGGTAGCCTACATCGCCTACCACTTTCACTGGCCGCGCGAGGACATCCTCAACCTCGAGCACGGCGAACGACAGAGGTGGGCGCAAGAGATCGCCAAGATCAACCGCAGGCTGAGTGGGACGGCAAGCGAGTGAGTCGCGCAGGCAATGGCAGCGTGCCGCGCGTGCGGTGTGTCTCGCGCGAGGCTGCACGTAGACTGGGAAGACCATGACCGTCAATGACGCGCCTACACTGACGAGCGGCTTTCGCTTCGGTCTAGAGATCCAGGGCCTGGTCGTGGGCTGGTTCACCGAGTGCACGAGCCTATCCGTGGAGCGCGCCACCCTTCCGTACGAGCAGGGCGGCGTGAACGCCTACACCGTCCAGCTTCCCGGTCGGGTCAGCTACACCAAGGTCACACTCAGAGGCGGGCACGCCAGCAATGCCCTGTGGGAGTGGTTCCAGAGCGGTCAGTACAACGCAGACGCGGCGCGGCGCAACGTCACCGTGATCGTCTATGATGCCGACGGCAGCGAGATAACGCGCTGGGACATGCTCGACTGCCTCCCGCTCAAGTGCAGCGGTCCGCTGTGCGTCGCGGGCGCGTCGCAGGGCGCGATGCAAGAGATCCAGATCGGGCGCGGTGAGGGTGGCGGCGAAGTGGGGGCTGTGCAGCGTGCCTCGCTCGAGGGGCCTGCCACGTCCAGCGAGGCGGAGGCTGCCGACCAACTCGATCTGTCGGCGCTCGCGCTACAAGTCTACGATCTGCTGCGTCAGGACCTCCGCCTCGACCGAGAGCGCCGCACAGGGCGCAGGCAGTAGAGAGGACGCCATGTCATCGCCAAAAAGCATCCGCCTGGCGCCACAAGACGCCCTTGCGCCGATTGCCGGGTTCCGGTTTGGCGTCGAGATCGGCGGCAAGACCGTCGCGTGGTTCACGGAATGCAGTGGGCTGAGCGTGGAACGCACCGTTCTCCCCTACGAGGAAGGTGGAGTCAACACGCACATCCACCAACTGCCGGACCGGATCAAGTTCACAGGAGTATCCCTGAAACGGGGCATTGCCGATGCATCCCTCTGGCAGTGGTTCCAGGAGGGGATCTATGACGGCAAGGTCCGCCGCGAGAATGTGACCATCCTGCTGTTCAATTCCGACCGGAGCAAGGCCAAGCGCTGGAACCTGACGCGCGCCTACCCCACCAAGTGGACCGGGCCCGACCTGAGAGCCGGCGACAATAACGCCGCGATCGAGACCCTGGAACTGGTGCACGAGGGGATGGCGGTCACCGACTGGGCCTAGCTGCGGAACGAGGGACTGTAGACCGGGATCGAGATGGAGCAACCGCAGTCCGGGGAGATGCCCCCGGCGGAAAACGACACGACCAGCACCGATGCCCCACGGCGCATCCTGACCGCCGGCAGTCAGGCGTGGCTGCAGCGCGCGCTCTCGCCCTGGGTACGCCCTTGGCTTGGGTCGGCGGAGCCAGCGCAGCGTGGACATGCCGCCACTGCGCTCTCTTATGCTGCGACGAGCGCCCTCATACAGCGCGCAGAACGGCTCACCGGGCGCAGCACCGTTTGGGAGCCAGATGTCGGTGCCGTCGACCCATCCCGCCTGGTGCAGTTCGCCGACGAGCTATCTGCCCGCTTCGCCCCAAGAAAACAGCACGGCATCACGCGCCCAGAGGGTGGCGAGGACCGGTCTGACGACTTGCCGCTCGCGAGTCCCGCACCCGCCGCAGCTGCGCGCCCGCGGTCGGCGGCGGAGCTCCAGCGTCAACTCGCTCCCCCGTCGCGCACTCCCGTACAGGCGAGCGCTGAGCCCGCGGACACCGTCCCTCAGCGTCCCGCGCCGGCGAGCGGCGCGCAGCGCCCCCCCTTCGATCGTCGCCGGACGCTGGCGCCCGGTTCGCGACCCTACTCGCGTGTTGAGGAACTGCCCTCTGTTTCGACACCTGGGGTCCCTGCTGCCGCAGCCTACGGCCCTGCACCTGCAGACTTCCCTGTCGAGCAAAGCCGCGAGTTGGGCAGCGCGGAGCCGCTCGGCGGCGAGGCGGAGGAGCCCGGGCCGATCGAAGTGAGCCCGCCCACAGCCGGATCGCGGCAAGCTGTTGCGCCAGAGGTGCCTTCGCCCGTCCGAGCAGAGCGCGCTCCGATCGCGTCCGAATCGGTGACGCCTCCCCCGGCATCCGTTGCGCGACGCCCAGCTGTGCAGCGCAGCCCCGCTCAGCAGCCGACCCCGGTGGTTCCCCGCCAGCGTCCTGACGCACAGACGCCGAGTAGCGAGGTTACGACACGCCACCAAGCCGTTCGGCGAGCCGCCGAACCCCTAGCGCCGACGGACCGCACCCCAGAGATCCCGGTCGATCTGCCCCATGCGGGCGCGTTCTCCGGGGAGGAGGAGCCAAGGCTCGGCACAGCGCAGCACGCTGCGCGCCCACTCTCCTCCGCGGCGTCTCCGTCAGCTGCCCCCGCCCGAGAGGAAGGCGCTGTCCAGCGTGCCGCGCCGCTGGCGTCCGTGGAGACGCTCGATGCAAGCTCTGCGCCTGCGCGCGAACCGGAAGCAGAGACGGGGACGGCGTCTGTACAGATGCCGCCCACCCCTGTGTCGCAAGCGCAGCCATCCGCACCTTCCGCGCGCGAGGCGCCCGCCGAGGCGCAGCGCGCATCACGGAACAGTGGGGTGGGACCCAGCAGAGATGTCTCCGCCCGGCAGCCCCCCACTACGAACGGCGCACTGCCTCGCCCTGTTGCCAGCCAACCCCAGACGCCAAGCGTTGCGGAGCAGGGCCAAGCCTCGGCATCTGGTGCCGAGGCTGTCCAGCCGCCAGGGGTGGTCCAGCCAGTGGACGCCTTGTCGCCTCGCGCAGGTCTTCCTCGGTCGCCAACTGCCATACAGCGAGACCAAGCATCGTCCTTTATCGCCGCGTCCACCGGCGCGCCAGACATCGCCCCGAGGGACCGGGCATTGCCGCCCGGCGCCGGTCAGGAGCCCCCTGCATTGGCCCAGCTTTCCGCCGTGCGCCCGGAGACTGCCTCCGGCGTGACGACCCCACCTTCCGCGCGCATAGCCGCCCCTCCAGCGGACGCAGACGTTAGGCCCTCGCCGGGCTCAGCTTCCGCGAGGCGGGCCCTCGAGGGCAGCATGGCAGAGGGAGGTGGGGAGCTGGCGGCTGTCCAGTCTGCCTCCCCGGCATCCTCCACCCCGCCGGGACCTGGCGTCGACTCCGCTGCGGAACAAGCGGTTGCCGCCGGAACCAGCGCTCAGCTGGAAGCCACACAGGTATCCCAAAGGCCTGTCTCGCAGCGCGCACCAACCGTCGCCGCGGGTCCGCCGCAGGAGCCGACGCCTCCTCCTGTCCAAGACACAGGTCGCGATACGCTCCCGCCGGGCTCAAGCGAGCCGCTGCACCCTACACCCTCGCCCGCCCGAGCCGGTCAACCGACGGCGGCGCAGCGCGCTGCAGCGCCAGAGTCCGCGTCCCCCGACGCGGCACACGTCCAGTCGCCTGCTCTCCCGACCACCGTGGGTGGGTCCGCGGACATGCCCCGGCAGGAGCTGGCGGCGCCCGACGCCCTCATCGCGGGCGAGGCGCAGCCCGGTCTCACACAGTCCCCGCCCGCCCGCGGCGCGACCCAACCCCCAACCGCGGCATCAGTAGACCCTGGGTCGGTGCAGATGGCGCCGGGCTCTGATGGACTCGCGTCCCAAGCACGGATGGGGGAGCCCGTCGCAGGCACTGGCTTGCCGCCCGGCGAGGCGCCGATGCAGCTTGCCCGTAGGGCGATCCAGCGTCGGGGTACAGGGCGGACGGCGCCGCCAGCGGCTGAGCGATCGGGCTATGCCGCACCAGAGCTGCCGCTTGTCTCGCCCCACTCCCGTTCGGGGTCGACAGCAGGCGTGACGCCCGCGGTCGGGCCTCACAGCGCGGGAGAGCCACATCATCCGGCGCCGACGGGAGACAGCGCGCCCTTTGTCGGTGACTTGGTGCAGCGGCAGCCCGCTCCCCCTGAACTGGGCCCAGCCGCAGGTCCAGGTCCGTCGCCGTCCGGACAGGTCGTGCAGCGAGCCGACGAGCCGATCGTCCTCGGGAGTGAGCCTGCCGCCGAAGGCAGCGGGACCGATCTGGCCGAACTAGCCCGGCGCATCTACCCGATCGTGAAGCGCCTCTTGGCCATCGAGCGCGAACGCCGCGTGGGACGCTGGCGCTGAGGGAGAGAAAGAGATGTCCGAAGCCCCGACCGTACAAAAGGCGACGATCATCAAGCTCGATCAATCGGGCGCCCTGGTCCAGTCCAAGAGCGTGGTCTGCCACTTTAACCCCAAAGAGATCGAGATCAAAGGACGTATCAACTGGGTCAAGCGCCCGAGCATCGGCAGCGACTTTCCCACTGTCACGTTTGCCGGCGGCGACGCCCAGGACATGACGATCGAGTTCCTGTTCGACAGCACCGAGTCAGGCGACGACGTACGCCAGAGCTACAAGACGCTGCTCGAGATCGCCGCCGTTGACCCGCAGCAGGAGAACAGCCAGACTGGCGTCGGCGAGCCCGCGCGCTGCCAGTTCCAGTGGGGCAAACTGCTGTCCTTCAATGCCGTGATCAAGGACATCACGCAGCGCTTTATCATGTTCAAGCCGGACGGGACACCCTTGCGCGCGCGGGTCACGGTGACCTTTTCCCAGGTTGGCGAGCAGCCCAAGAAGCAGAACCCGACGTCCCGCAGCGAACCGCGCAAGGTCCACGTGGTGCGCGAGGGCGAACGGTTGGATTGGATCGCGTACAAAGAGTACGGCGACCCAGCTTACTGGCGGCACATCGCTGCTACCAACGACCTGTCTGATCCCGCGACCCTGCGCCCTGGGCTGGCGCTCCTGCTCCCGCCGCTGCCATAGAAAGAGAGTGAACGTGAGCACGACCGAATACGTCGCGCAGGCTTTCATCAAGATCGGCGGCGCCCAGGTCTCGCAGGAGTTCATGGACGCAGTCGATGAAGTCGTGGTCGACGCCAGCCTGCACTTGCCCGACATGTTTACGATCTCTCTGTACGATCCCGGTCTCAAGTGGGTAGACGGCTCCTTACTGGCGATCGGCAAGGAGGTCGAGATCAAGCTCAAGCAAGCCAACAACCTGGGAGGCAACGAGAGCGTCCTGATCAGCGGCGAGATCACGGCCCTCGAGCCCCACTTTTCCGGCGTAGGCGAGACCCTGCTGGTGGTTCGCGGATACGACAAGTCGCACCGCCTGCACCGTGGTCGGTACACGCGTACGTTCCTCAAGCAGAGCGACACCAACATCGTGACCAAGATCGCGCAGGAGGTGGGACTCACGCCAGAGACCGATTCAACCACCGTCCAGTATGACTATGTGCTCCAGAACAACCAGACCAACATGGAGTTCCTGCTCGAACGCGCGGAACGGATCGGCTACCAGGTCCTCGTCTCGCAGGGCAAGCTGTACTTTAAAAGGGGCGAAGCTACCCTGGGAGAGGGTCCCACCCTCGCGCTGGGCGATACACTGCGCACGTTCAATCCCTGTTGGGCTGCCACACACCAAGCTGACTCTGTCACGGTCAAGGGATGGGACGCAAAAGGCAAAAAAGCGATCACGAGCACAGTACAGCCGCCCGGAAGCCTGAACCAGGGAGGGATGACGTCGACCGGGGGCAGCGTTGCTGCGAGCGCGTTCGGCGGGGCAGAGACGTTCGTCACGGACCGTCCAGTGATCAGCGTCGACGACGCCAAGGCGTTGGCGGAAGGGCTGAGCAAGGACCTCGCTCGCGACTTTGTCGAGGCTGAGGGCGAGTGCTATGGCGACCCGCGGGTGCTCCCTGGGCGGACCGTCACCATCTCCGGAGTAGGTTCGCGCTTCGCGGGCAAGTACTTTGTCACGTCGGCGACGCACATCTATACCAGGAGCGACTACGAGACGCGCTTTGGCATCACCGGGCGTCACCCAAACACGGTGAGCTATCTGCTCGGCATTGAGGAAGCAAGCGCCCGGCGCGGAGACGTGCGTGGCGTCGTCACCGCCTTGGTGACCAACCTCAACGACCCGGACGACCTGGGTCGGGTCAAGGTCAAGTACGCCTGGCTCGGCGAGATCGAGAGCGACTGGGTACGGATATCGTCCCCTATGGCAGGATCGGGGCGCGGGCTCATGTACCTCCCCGAGATCAACGACGAAGTGCTGGTCGCCTTTGAGCACGGGGACGTGAATCGTCCCTACATCGTCGGGGCCCTGTGGAGCAGCCAAGACGCTCCGCCGCTGCCGAACAGCAAAGCGACATCCGGCGGCAAGGTGAATGTGCGGACCATCGTGACGCGCAGCGGTCACACCGTCATCCTCGACGATACGGATGGCGCCGAGCAGATCGTGGTCCGCGACAAGACAGGCAACAACGAGATCGTGATCGACTCAGCCGAGAACAGCATGTCGATCCATGTCGCCGGCGATTTCACCGTGAATGCAGACGGCAAGATCACGCTGAACAGCACGCAAGACATGGCCCTCTCGTCCAAGGCCAAGATGACCCTGGACTCCACACAGGACCTGTCGGCGGCTTCAAAGGCCAACGCCAACGTCAAGGGATTGCAGCTCGCCCTGGAGGGCACCAGCAAAGGGGAACTGAAAGCCCCGATGATCAGTGTCAATGGCTCGGCCCAGACTGAGGTCAAGGGCGGGGTGATGGTCCAGGTTCAGGGCGGCATCGTCAAGATCAACTAGCAGGGAGACGGTAGATGAGCTTCCCGGCAGCACGGGTGGGAGATATGACCGTCACGGGAGACGCGATCACAGGGCCAGGTGTGCCGACGGTGCTGCTCGGCGGCATGCCAGCCGCAGTCGTGGGCGACAGTGTGAGCGGCAACGCGTGCGTTGGCGCCATCGCGATGGGCAGTACAACGGTCCTCATCGGCGGGCGTCCGGCAGCGCGCGTCACCAGCCAGGTTGCCGGGGCGAACCCTTACTCAGGCGTGCCCGTCACGACCGCGGTGGCGCCACCTGGCGCGCCTACGGTGCTGATCGGCGGGTAGAGGAGTTGCGCATGGATGACCCGAGTTGGCGGCACGCTCGAGATCGGGCCTACTTGGGCCAGGGCCTGTCCTGGCCCCTCAAGATCGACTCGCGCGGGGGCATCGCTCTGGCGCACGGCGAACGCGATGTCGAGCAGGCGATCCGCATCGTGCTCGAGACCGCCCCGGGCGAGCGCGTGATGCGGCCCGAGTTCGGGTGCCGCGTTCACGACTTGGTCTTCTTTCCCTTCAACGCAGCGACCGAGGGACTGATCATCCAGTACGTGGAGCAGGCGCTCGAGCGATGGGAGCCGCGGATCGAGGTCCGGGAAATCACCGTCTCTGCCGACCCCATCGTCGACGGCGCCCTGCTGATCGAGATCAGGTACCAGGTCCGGGACACGCACGATGAGCGCAGTATCGTGCATCCGTTCTACCTGACCGGCGAAGAGGAGCCGATCTGAGGCGACGAACGCCCACGAGGAGGGCAACGAGCATGCCGCTACCAATGCCAAACCTGGATGACCTACGTTTCCAGCGGGACCTCGTCGATGAGGCGCGGCGCCGCATTATCCGGTATTGCCCCGAGTGGACGGACTATAACCTCAGCGATCCGGGCATCACGCTGATCGAGCTCTTTGCCTGGATGACCGAGCTGCTCGTCTACCGGCTCAACCGCGTCCCGGAAAAGAGCCACCTGCACTTCCTCGAGCTCCTGGGCGCCCAGCTCCAGCCGGCGACCAGCGCCCAGACGAGCTTGGTCTTCCAGCTCTCCGCTCCCTTCCCTCTCGTGCCCGGCGATACCACAGAGACGGTCGTGCCGCGCGGCACCGAAGTCGCCACGTGGAGCGCAGGCGAGGAAAGCGAGGTCGTGTTCACGACGGACAGAGCGCTGACCATCGCTCCCGTCCAACTGACACAGCTTCGGCGTGAAGGCGACTACCGGCAGAACTACCTGTCTCAGCTCGGGGTCCGCGACTTCCACATCTTTGGCCAAGACCGGCCCGAGGAGGGAGATGCCTTCTACATCGGCATTGGCCCAGACGTCGACATCAGCGGCTACATCCTGCGCCTGGAGTTCGAGGCGCGCGAGACGGAAGCGCCAGGCATCAACCGCGACGATCCGCCGCTGGTTTGGGAATGCTCAGTCGGCAACGATCGCTGGGAGAAGACTCCCCCCAGTCGCGAGCGAGGTGGGGACACCACGGGCGGTCTCAACAACCCCCGCGGAAGCCTGGTCCTCGAGTTGCCCCTCTCCGCACAGCCCGACCTGGTCCATGGCCAACGTGCCTACTGGATCCGCTGTCGCTACGAGTCTCAGCGCCCGGAGGAACAGGGCAGGTACACCGTGCAGTCACCTCGTCTGCGCGCCATCACGCCCTACGTGCTTGGAGCTGCCGTCCCAGCCACCCATGCGCAATTCGTGCTGGCGGAGACCCTCGGTCGTAGCAGTGGCGACCCGGGACAGGCATTCCGTCTCCTGCACGCTCCCGTCCTCTCCCCCATCGATGGCGAGACCATCCAGGTAGAGGAGGAACGCGATGGCGAGCCGGTATGGATCGATTGGGCCAGGGTCTCGGACTTTGCGGCTTCGGAACGGTACGATCGCCACTTCACCCTCGACGAGTCCACGGGTGAGGTTGCCTTCGGACCGTGCGTGATCCGACCGGACGGAACGACGCAGCAGTACGGGCGCGTGCCCGAGGCCAACCGGCTGATCCGGATCAGCCGCTACCGACACGGAGGCGGCGTACAGGGCAACGTCCCCGCGGGCAAGCTCCAGGTCCTGCGCTCGGCCATTCCATACATCGACCGTGTCATGAACCCACGCCGTGCGACCGGTGGGCGCGACCAGGAGTCGCTGGAGGAGGCCAAGCTGCGCGCGACGCGGATCGTGCGCGCGCAACAGCGGGCGGTCACGGCAGAGGACTTTGAGGCCTTTGCCGTTGAGGCCAGCCGCCGCGTCGCTCGCGCCAAGTGCATCGGCGGAGGAGAGATGGACCGCCCCACGCCTGACGTCGCTCTGCCCCCTGGCACGGTCGACCTCTTGATCGTCCCTGCCGCGTTCGACGCCCTGCAAGCCGGATCCCTTGCCGAGCGGGATCTTCGCGCACTGGTCGTCGACCAGTCCTTGCGCCAGACCGTGCGCGCCTACCTCGACCGCTATCGCCTGCTCACCACCACGGTCAACGTGCGTGAGCCACGCTATCTCGCCGTTCGGGTCTCCGTCCAGGTCGTGGCGTCAGAGCAAGCCCGGCAGGGGCAGGTGGTGCCGCGCATCACCGAACTGCTGCGCCTGCACATCTCGCCGCTAGCCCTGGAGAGTCAGGACCGGCGTATCGCCGACATCATCGGGCCCAAGCGCGAGGGCTGGCCCTTTGGCGGCGACATCTATGTCGCCGAGCTCTTCTCGCTGATCCAGCAGGTGCCCGGGGTGCGACACGTGCTTGACGTCCGCGTTGGCAGCGCGCCGCTCGTTCCTGCGCGCGCAGCGCCTTCTGCAGCGCGTGATACCAAAGATGGCGCCGCACCGGAGCGCATCCCGCTGTCGGACGAGCGGATCATTCGCGTGCCGGGCGACGCACTCGTCTGCCTCACCGACTGCGAAGTGGAGGTAGTGAGCCTGTGAGCGCACAACAGCAGCCGCCGACGATCGATGTGGAGCTGGATGGGCACGTGTCGATCGCGCACGTCGCCAGCGCGGTGCGCGCCTACCCCGGCGACGAGCTCACACTCTATACGCGCGTCCACTGCGATCACGCCTTGACCTCGTTCGCCCTCACGGTAGCCGTCCCGGAGGGACTGGTCGTGAGCACAACGCGTTCCCCCGACAGCTCCCTGCCACGACGCGCGGCAGACGAGGGACTGCGATACCTGGTCTGGCGCGTCGATGGCGCATCCGACCAAGCGTGCTACGAGTACCAAGTAGACGTCCGCGTCGCGCCCACGCTGCGAGACCTCGCCCTGCGCACACGTGCCACGGTCGTGGCGACAGACCAGGATGGCGGACGGCATCAGGAGAGCGAGAGCGTGGCGATCGGCGTCTCAGCCAAGGGACGTTCTCTCAGATGGCTGCCCGCACTCTACCAGCGCGACGAGCTAATGGGACGGTTCCTGATGCTCTTTGAGAGCTTTTGGCGCCCCGTCGAGCAGCGCATTGCGCACATCGACCTCTACCTCGACCCACGGATGGCGCCCCCCGAGTTCCTGCCCTGGCTGGCGTCGTGGCTCGGGCTGGTGCTCACCGAGGAGTTGCCAGAGGCACAACGGCGCACGCTGATCCGATCGGCCGCGTCCCTGTACCGCCGACGTGGCACACGACAGGGGTTGATCGATTACCTGTCCATCCTGGGCGAACACGTGCAGATCATCGAGCACTCCGCCGACAACCTGATCCTCGGTCCGTCGGGCAGGCTGGGCCCAGACAGTGCGCTCGGCACGGAGAACGTCCCGCACACCTTCACCGTCATCGTAGAGGACAACCCGTCGCCGGCGGAGGAGAAGGCAAGCGTCGCGCAGCGCCTGCGTCGGATCAGAACGGTTATCGAGGCGGAGAAACCCGCCCACACGGGCTACTTGTTGCGGTACCAGGGCCAGGCGCCCGCACGTGAGATGGAGGGATAAGCGACCGTGGACAGAAATGAGCTGATACGCATGTTCCCCACCAGGAGGATCAGCCCCTTTGACGGCATGGCTGTGACCGCAGAGGTCTGGCAGCAGGCCCACGACTATCATCGTCAGGGCCGGCAGGTTCAGGCTCTCTTTGAGCACGGCCCAGGGGTCCTGGTCGGGCTCGAAGTGGTTGCCAGCATCCCTGCAGACTCGATCGTTCATATCCGACCTGGCATCGCCGTCGACCCGCTGGGACAGGTCATCGTCCTTCGCGAACCGGTCGCCTACGACATCGGCAACGCGCGTGGCACGCTGTACCTGCTCCTCAGCTATGGCGAGGGACGACCGCAGGCTGCCGAAGACGCCGAGTCGGGCCCGCTTTACGTCCACGACCAGTTCGGCATCGAAGCACAGGGCCATGTGCCCGTCACTGCTTGCGTGGAGCTCGCGCGCATCCAGCGCCAGGACCGCAACTCGCCGGTCAGTGACGCGACGGACCCGGCGAGCCCGGGCGCGAACGAGATCGACCTGCGTTTCCGGCGCGAGATCGGCGTGACGGCAATGCCCATCGCCAGCTTCGGCGTGGTCCCGCTCGGCGCCGCACAGAGCGCAAGCCACGCCACCGGCGCACGCCACCTGGCACGCACGCTGCGGGAACTCGGACCCTTTCGGGCCTGGGCGGACCCAGCGGTATCGTTGTCGGCAGACCTGCGCGGCTATGACCTGCTCTACCTCGTCGGGCAAGGGCCCTTTCAGGTGGGCAGGGACGAGATGACGGCGCTCTACCAGTACCTGCAAGCCGGGGGCACCCTATTCTATGAGAGCTGCCGCCGCCAGACAGAGGGCGGCGATCCGCCTGCCGACGCGTCTTTCGCGGACCTGCTGGCCTCGTTGGGCATTCCCCTGCAGCCCCTGCCGGTCGATCACGCCCTGCTGACGGTTCCACACCTCTTTGCTGCGCCACCCCCGGGCTTCGAGCCCTCGGGCGAGGGCCAGATCTCGATCGGAGGCCTGCCCGACAGCCAGGGCAGCGCTTGCGTTGTGATGAGCACACTGGACTATGGCTGCCTGTGGCGAGGCGAGCGCCGCGATGGGCCCGCAAGCCGCGAGGCCATCCGTTCCGCGCTCGAGTGGGGCACCAACCTCGTGGCCTTCGCCCTGCGCCCGAGACCCACCAAGGGAGTTGACGACGCGTGACCACAAGCCCGCAGGCGCAGCCCGCCCGCAACGGTGGCGCTCAGGCACCGGCAGCCACCGCATATGATCGCACGCCCTATCCGGGGTTGTCCTACTCGCAGACCCATCCCGATCGGCTGGCAACTGTAGCCCGCCTCCTGGGCCTGGCGCCGGCGCCTGTCGCGGCGTGCCGCGTCCTGGAGCTGGGCTGCGCCAACGGATGGAACCTCTTGCCCATGGCAGCCCTCCTGCCTGACAGCGTCTTTCTCGGCATAGACAACTCGGCGCGCCAGATCACAGAGGGACAAGGGATGCTCCGAGAGTCGGGGCTGCGCAATGTCACGCTCAGCCGTATGGACATCAGCGATATCACCCCCTCGCTCGGGCAGTTCGACTATGTCATCGCGCACGGCGTCTACTCGTGGGTGCCTACCCCGGTCCGGGAGCGGTTGCTTGCCGTATGCTCCCGCAATCTGGCGCCCTCTGGGGTAGCCTATGTGAGCTACAATACGTATCCGGGTTGGCATATGCTCGGCATCATCCGCGATATGATGCTCTTTCATACGCGCGAGATGGCAGACCTGTCTGAGAAGGCGAGCGAGGCCCGCGCGCTGCTCGACCTCCTGGCAGAGTCCGTGCCCGCCGAGAACAGCGCCTACGGCAGCTTTATCAAGACCTATGCCCAGTTCCTGCAGGGGGAACTCAAGGGCGCTCACGAGGCAGGCGATGCCTTGCTCTTGCACGACGAGCTCGAAGAGGTCAACGAAGCCTTCTACTTTCACGAGTTCATCGAACGAGCAGAGGCGCACGACCTCCAGTACCTGGGCGACGCAGAGTTCCGGACGATGGTCGGCAGCAACTTTGACCCGGCTGTCCTCGCCCGGATGGACGAGATGTCGCACAGCGTGATCGACTTTGAGCAGTATCTCGACTTCCTACGCAACCGGACTTTTCGCCAGACGCTGCTGTGCCACCGCGGACTGGAGGTCCGCCGGTCCCTGAGCCCAGAGCAGGTCTATCCCTTCTACGTCTCCTCGAACGCGGGGCCGGTGGAGCCCGACGCGGACATCCAGTCAGTGTCCGTCGTCCAGTTCCGCGGGTCTGATGGCGCCACCTTGTCCACCGACCACCCCGTCAGCAAAGCCGCCATGCTTTGTCTCGCGGAGCGGTGGCCGCGCGACGTGAGGTTCCCCGACCTGCTGCCCTTGGCCCGGGTTCGCCTTGGCCTGCCTCCTTCCCCCCCGGAAGAGGAGGCTGCGATCGACGCACAGGTGCTCGGCGCCAACCTGCTGCGCGCCTACAGCTACAGCGGCAGCCTGGTCGAGCTGCGCACCCATCCCGTCCCGCTCGCCACGCAGGTCGCCGAGCATCCCCTGTCCAGTCCTGTCGCACGGGCGCAAGCCCGGCGCGACACGCGGATCACCAACCTACGCCACGAGCGCGTCAAGCTGGACCCGATCGACTGCTTTCTGCTCCAGCATCTCGACGGTGTGCACGATCGCAAAGCGCTGCTCGAAGCGCTTGTCGCTGGTCCAGTCGCCCAGGGCGCTCTCTCCATCACGGGCGATGGCGGCAAGCCGGTCGACAATCGCGATCAGGCGCGGGCGCTGCTCTCAGAGGGACTCGAGCAGAGGCTGGAGTGGTTCCTGCGCGCCGGACTCCTGCTCGCCTAGGCCGCAGGAGTGACCCAACCAGGAGAAGACAGTGATAGAGTCATACAACAAGGTCGTGGTCACCGACTCCGATGGCTGGTCGAAGGTAGTCCCGATCCTGAAGCCACTGCTCTACGTCGGCAGTCACGAGAGCAGCGAGATCCTGATCGAGCCGAGCCGTGGCCCAGGCATCGCGCCGAGACACCTCCAGCTGATCGCCCTGCCCGATCCCCAGATGGGGTACCGTCTCGCCAACCTGAGCGACGCACCAGTGGTGGTCAGCTCGCTTCCATCACCTCTCGGCCCACGTGCGGTGGGCGTCGTAGGCAACGGCGACAAGGTGCAGCTCGGCGGCTTCTCTCTGGAATTCCGGATCGGGAGCGGAGGACCCGAGCCCGCGCCGCCGCCCAGCACAGGCCCGCGTCCCGTCGGCGAGCGTGCCCCGGCGGGCCAACAGCCACCCAAGGCCGATGGACACG
Organism: Anaerolineae bacterium; assembly: GCA_016929775.1. The sequence goes on along the minus strand of JAFGIE010000111.1, from coordinate 15,716 downwards.
ACATCGGCTTGTCGCTTCGGTTGGCCCAGCTCGAGCTGGGTCCTGACCGGCCGATCGAGGGCGCCATCTTGGTGCGCAATCTGGGTGACAAGCCAGGCGTGCAGTTCCGGATCGAGGTGCAGGGCTTGCCCGGCGACTGCTATGAACTGGAGCCCAGTCCCATCCTCTTCCCAGGCGCCGAGCGGGAGGTGTCCCTGCGCTTGCGCCATCCGAGAGGCCCTCACCCCTTGGCGGGCGAGCATGCCCTGTCGATCCGCGCAACGGCGCCCGACGCCTACCCAGGACAGAGCTGCCAGGTCTCTCAGGCGTTCCGTCTGCTGCCCTACTATCGCCACGAGCTGCGTTTCATTGCCGCCAAGTCGTGAACGTCCAAGATGGGAAAGGGTCGCACGCTCTGCGCGTGGACCGTCCTGTAGGATGATGCCTATGAAGAGCCTCAAACGTAGCGCAATCGCCGTACTCATCGCGTTCCTCCTCTTGGGCGGCGCCCCATCCACGCACGCGCAGGACGGGGAGCTGCACGTCGCGATCCTGGGCGTGCACGATGACGCCTTCCCCATCGTCACGGCCCACCTGAGCGTCATGGACGAGCGCGGCTTCCCCATCACTGGCGTGACCACGGACGACGTCGAGATCACAGAACAGGATGGCGCGGGGACGTCCCCCCTCGCAGTCGAGGTAGATGGCGCGCAGCCCATCGCCCTTGCCATCGCCATCGACACCAGCACAGACGAGGAGCAGCTCAGCGCCGCACAGGATGCGGTCCGCATCCTGTTGGGCGCACTGAACGACCAGGACCGCACGGCGCTGGTCGCTTTCGGCGATGAAGCACAGGTCGTGCGCGACTTTGGCGAACCGGCGCAGACGTCTGCCGCCCTGGATTCCCTCGCTGTCGCCGGCAGGACCACTGCCCTCCACAATGCGATCCTTGAGGCGTTGGGCCTGTGCGCACGAGCCGACCTGCCGCGCTGTGCGATCGTTGTCCTGACAGACCGGGCGGACAATCGGGCGGCAGTGCCCCTGTCTCAGGTGATCGAGCAGGTGACACAACAGCGCGTGCCGACCCACATCGTCGCCTACGGCCCGCAGCTCTCGGCGTCGGGTCTGCAGGAGCTCCGTGCCATCGCCGATGCCGCGGCGGGACGCGTTACCCAGGTCACCGGCGCAGGCGAGATCGCAAGCCCACTGAACGCCCTATGGGCGCTGCTCCGCCAGGGCTACCGAGTTGACTTCTGCTCCGCGCTGACGGTCGACGACCGGGCGCACGGCTTTGCCCTTACGCTGCGTCGCGGCACACTGCAAGCCGAGACGACCGGATCCTATACCGCTCGCAGGCGCGCGCTGGAGGTGCACCTCGAAGGCGTGCAAGATGGGCAGACCGTGACCGGGATCGTGTCCCTGACGGCGCACGTGGCGTCCCCGGCGCCGGTCGTCCGGGTCGAGTACTGGGTGGACGGTGATCGGTTAGCAGGCGTCTCCGATGCACCCTACCAGTTCGCCTGGAACGCGCTGGCTGCAGGAGAGGGACCGCACACCATCGCCGCCAAGGCATTCGACGACGCGGGCAACGAAGGAGCGGTCGAGGTCTCTGCTACCGTCGTCGCGCCGGTAGCGATCGCGCTGCAGCGCACACCCGACCACGTCAGCCACGATGGGCAGGCTACCGTCGAAGCGCATGTCGAGGCGCTAGCAGGAGTTGCACAGGTAGAGTTCCTGCTGGACGGACGCCTCCTGGAGTCGGAGCCAGCTGGGCCCGGCGACGCCCGGTACGAGGCGCGTCTCGACGCGGCGTCACACGGCCCAGGGGAGCACATCCTCGCTGTGCGCGCCCAGGACCTCGCGGGAAGGTGGGCCGAGGTCACCCACGTGGTCGTCGTCGACCCGCCGCCGACGCCCACGCCCACACCTGTCCCCACGCCTGTGCCAACCCCCAAGCCGCCGGCACGACAACAGACGGTTGTGGGGGACGCGATCGCCCTCGGCACCGCCATCGTGTGCGCCATCATCGCAGTCTTCTTGGGCCTGTCGATCGCCCGGCGGCAGAGGCGCCAGCAGCGCCGCACGCTCCAGGTCGAGATCGAGAACCAGGGCAACGTCTCGGGTCGCTTCGAGCTGCGCGCTGAGGAACCAGAGGGAGCGCTCGACCTCCGCTGGCAGCATGCGGGTGAGCCGCTGCCGCACCAGGCCATAGATCGCCCAGGAGCCGCTACGTCGCCGGACGCGGCGCCCGCGCGCGCAGGGCAAGAGGCGTCGGCGCAGCGGGGTGCCAGCCCCCTGGCACAAGCGCGCACCACGGGGCGGCGCGTAATGGGATTCGGGAGTACCATCGCCTCCCTGCTCGACGCCGTGAGCCAGTTGCTGCCGCGAGACAGACGAGGGGGGCTCCAGCAAATCAGCGCCTCTCTGCGCCGCGGGCGCGCACAAGTCCAGCGCGTGACGCGTGTACCAGCACGTGCCGGTCGCTTCCGGACCTTGTTCAGGCGCCAAGCCGTGCGGAAGCCAGACCACAAAGCGAAGCGAGCCCCAGACCACCAGGCGCCACCTATCCAGTCCCCCTGGAGTCTGACGCCACCCATTGCCGCTGGAGGTGCCCTGACTGTGGAGCTGATCGCCGACCCGGTTCGTCCGTTCCGCGAACAGCGCCCTCGCTTTCGCGTGCTCTCCCGATCGGCCGAGCGGGAGGACGCGCCTGTCGTGGTCGACGAGCAGGTGCTGCTCATCCCGGGGATGCCCGTGGCCCGGCGTCTCCTTCCCTTCGCCCTGCTCCTGTTGGGCGCGGCGGCGGTTCCACTCGTCGTGCTGTGGCTGGTGCGCACGCTACCATAGGTTGCCCGGGAGGGGCACGCAATGACAGAGCGCGATCAACTAGAAGTCATCACCCCAGACGGCGAGATCACGTTCTTCTCGCTCGATCCACAGGGCATCACCGACATCGGTCAGCACGCGGACAACGACATCGTCCTCGCTGGTGCAGGCGTCGCGCCTGTCCAAGCCACGATCGACCACCGAGCTCGGCCCGCGCGCATCATGTTCCTCGAGGGAGGTCTCGAGCCCAACGTTGGCGGGACCCCTGCGCCGCTCAACACGTGGATCGATATGCCGACCTGGGAGCCATTCCAGCTGGGTGGCTATGTCCTGGTCTGGGTAGAGGGCGGGCCTGCCCCTGGGGCGGAAAGAGTCCCGGAGCAGGCCGAAGCGGCGCCCTCTCGTCAGCCCGAGACAGGGCCACGCCGTGTGCCGTTTGTGCCCCTACCCGCGCAGCTCCGGGACGTCGAGGACGAGTATGTAGTCGTCGAACTCGCGCAGCGTACCTGGATCGTGGACCCGGGGCAGACCATCATCGCCGAGCTTTCCATCGCCAACGGGGGCCCCCTCATCGATTGGTTCGAGATCGCAGTAGAGGGCGTGCCGCCCTGGTGGGTAGAGCTCTCGGATGACCGCGTCGAGCTGAATGAAAAAGAGAGGGACACCGTCACCCTCTCGATCACGCCCCCGCGCGAGTCCTCGAGCGCTGCCGGTGTCTATCCGTTCGGCATCACGGTCACTTCTGTGCACGACGCTCGTCACCACACCCGTCTCGGCGCTCAGCTGAGCGTCACGCCCTTCTACGCCTTCTCGGTCGGTGAGCTCACGCCAAAGCAGCAGACGATCCCGTGGCGCAAGCGATTTGGAACGGCAGAACTGCCCCTGACCAACAATGGGAACAGCACAGCCAGCTTTCGCGTCGACGGCACCGACGACGAGCGTGTTTGCCACTTTGAGTTCGAGGTCCCGGACGAGGCAGCGCTGCTCGCGGGACAGGCCCAACTCCGCATCCCGGCGGGAGAGACGTATACGTGCCCGGTGCACATCACGCCACCCCGGCGCCTCATCGCCTTGCGGAGCCGCACGCTTCCCTACACGCTGACGGCGAACTCGGTCGAGGGCGCAGAGATGCCGCGATCGGTGATCGGTCGCGTCAGAGCCGCACCGCTGATCGGCCCCTGGCTGATCGCCCTCATCCTGCTCCTTTTGGCCGCTCTCATCGTGCTCATCTTCCTGCCGAGGGCGCGCGCGTTCACGGCGCTGCCTTCCATAGTTGGCGAGGGCACGCCGGTCGTCCTCGAGTGGCAGGTATCCCGGCTTGCCCGTCCCCACATTGAGCCGGGCCTGGGCCGCGTGCAGGGACCGGAGAGCAGCGCGACCGTTGTCCCACTTGACAGCACGACCTATGAACTGCAGGCTGTGAACTGGCTCTCCAGGCTCAGCCCGCGGTGGTTCCTGTCGCCGCTCCAGGCGACTGTCCAGGTCACGCCCTTGCTGCCACACATCTCCTCGTTCGGCGTCCAGCCAAACCAGGTCTTTGCCGGCGAAAAGGTGGTCCTGACCTGGGATGTCCTCGGCGCGGACAAGCTGGAGCTCTTTGTCAACGGCGTGCCCGACAGCCTCGACCAGCTGCGCGGCGGAAGGGAAGTCGAGCTTGGCGAGAACACCACGTTCGTCCTCGAAGCCAGCAACCGGCACCGCACGGTTCCCGCGAACGCGACCGTGATCGTGACCACGCCAACCCCGACCCCGACGCCGACCCTGACCCCGACACCCGTGCCGGTCCTCCAGGCCTTCAACGTCCAGCCGCTCGAGATACTGCGGGGCGAGAGCGTCACGATCCGGTGGCAGGTCGCCAACATCGACACGGTGACCATCTTCCCCATTCCCGGCGCGTTTGCCCCCACTGGGGAGGTGCTGGACGCACCCGAGGTATCGACCCAGTACCGCCTGCAGACGCCTGATGGGACCATCCTCGACGATGCACAGGTGATCGTGAGCGAGCCCCCCCCACCACCCGAGAAGCCCGTGATCGACTTTTTCCGCCCGAGCGAGGACGAGATCGTCCTCGGCACAGTGACCCGGATCGAGCTCCTCTGGGCGGTTAGCGGCGACTATACCAACATCGAGATCAGCGGTCCTGACCTGGGGACCATCGCGGGCCTGCCTGCGCGCGGCAGCATCCCCTTCACCCCGAGCGAAGCCAAAGCCTACATCTTTGTCCTCACCGCTCAGAACGAAGACCTTACCGCGAGCGGGACAGCACAGCTCAACGTGCTCGCACCGCCCACCCCGACCCCTCTGCCGACGGCGACCCCTACCCCTCCCGTCATCACCTTTGCCGCGAATGCGGTCAGGGGCGAGGTGGACTGGCGCGAGACGGTCGACACCGGTCAAGGTCCGAAGCACATCTACGATGTCCTCGTGGGATCCGACGTCAAGCTCAGCTGGTCCACCCAGAACGCGGACAAGCTCACGCTCGACGGCGAAGAGCAGGTCGAGGTCAGCGTTGGCAGCGTGACCGTGGACGACGTCGTCGCCCCGAGCTTGCACACCCTCATTGCCTCCAACAACGGCGACTACCATCAGGTCAAGGCCTTTATCGAGCTCGACATCATCTCACCGCCCCCACCGCCGCCGCCCTACGGACTCTCGGGCAAGATGCTGCCATCGCCCTCTGGCGGGATCGAGCTCTCGTGGACCTTTGCACAGCCTGCCGGGACCCAGCCCATTTCCGGGTTCCTGGTCTACAGCGCGGTCGTGCCCAGCGACGATTTCCAGGTCCTCGAAGAGGACACGTCGTTCAATCTAGAACAGGACCTGACCAGGCCCCGACGCTTCACTCAGGTAGACCCTCACGGGACGTGCGGGCTAGCCTACTATGTCGTCGCCTACTATCGGGCGATCGAGGACAACAAGTGGGTGATCAAAGAGACCGACGCGAGCGCCAACAGCTGGTACAGCCCACAGTGCCCCGCCCACCAGGGCTCGGGCGCGTCTCAGGCGCACGCGGCAGGGCCAGTCGATCGCGCTCCGGGCCTCGCCGGCGTCCTGGGCATTGGGCCGCGGTGGCGCGACGCGATCCAGTGGATGCAACGCGCCTGGCGGTGGCTGTCGCTGCCCGACTGTGTCACCTGGTTGCAGCAGGGTCGCAGCACAGCGAGCGCAGAGTCGGGTTCGCAGGTACCCACACAGTGAGCGTGGCTGTCCCGCTCTGCGGACTGCCGCCTGCCTGGGCTGAGGAGGAAGTGTGAACAAGAGCCGCCCGAACGCCCGCACACCCTTGGGTCTGCTCCTGACCCTCTCTGCCATTGCGGCGGGCCTAGCCCTCACCTTGGGCGCGATGGCCCTGCTTGGCGGATCAAGCCGCGCCGAGAGCGTGGCCCCTCCGTCAGTTCCCGCGTTCTCCCTGCCAAGCGCTCTTGAGCCGCCACACGTGCCCTCGTCCCTTTCCCCTCAGTTTGCGCTGACGCCCACGCTACCCGCGTGGGTCCTCGATCGCCTCGCTCAAGGTGCGGTGATCGTCGCCGCCACAGACCTCAGCATCGCCAAGCACGCATCGTCCGCCTCTGGGAGCGGCGGGTTCATCTACAATGGGGAGCGTATCACCTATACGCTCGTCGTCTCCAACCGCACCGGTCATGACATCAAGCACCTCCACATCTGGGACGAGTTCCCTCGGGACGAGGATGGGCAGGTCCAGATCGACAACGTCGAGTGCATTCGCCCCTGTGTACTCACCGGCACCACAGAGGTCGTCCTCTCCCCTCTTGGTCTGCCTGTCAGCGTCACCGTGCACAACAGGGCAGACTGGGAGTGGGAGACGGATGAGCTCGTGGATCCGCCGGAGCCCGCCCTTCGCGCGAATCAGTCCAGGACGGTCACCTTTTCAGCGCGCGCTTCCGGTCTCGCCGACGGGACCACGCTCCGCAACGCAGCGTACGTCTTTTACGAGCGTGACGATGGGCAGATCGGTTTCTACGAGAGCCCCGTGATCGAGACCGTGGTCCGCTTCCGCGCTGAGTCACTCGGAGGGCTCGACCTGTCGGATGTGCCCACCTGGCTCTCCGCCGACCTCGGCGGCACGGTCAGCCTCGACTGGGGCGACTTTGACCGGGACGGGGATCTGGACCTCGCCCTGGGCTCCACCGCTGGCGCCACCGTGTACCGGAACGAGTCCGGCGTGCTGAAACGGTTCTGGCCCTCATCGGGGCCCTGCCCCACACACACGCTGGGCATCCGCTGGGCCGACCTCGACGCCACCAGCGATAGCCTGGAGCTGGTGCTCGTCGGAGAGAGCACCGACAACCGCGCCGCCAGCCCCGGTACGAACTATTTGCTGCGGCTGAACGCGAGCGGGACCGCATTCGAAGAGTATGACACGTTCAGCTCTGACTATCAGCTGCTCCGCGTCGAGCCCGGCAGGTTCACGCCTGGCGATAGGGTGGACCTGATCGCCACGACGAACGCGATTAGCACGGTCTGTGCGACCCGTCTGTACACCAACACGGGGGGCACGATCGGCACTGACTATCGCTGCCTGAGCACTGCTGCGACGGCAGACGTTGCGCCAGGCGACATGAACAACGACGGCAGACTGGACCTCGCCCTGGGCGAGTTCCCCAACCGCGTCCTGGTCTTCCGCAACACGGGGGGCAGTCTCGACACCAGCAACCCGATCGTCGTCGACGTCTCGACCGCCTTTCTCCCCTACGACCTCTCGTGGGGTGACTATGACGGCGACGGCTACCTCGACCTCGCCGCCGCCTATCCGCTCGACGGTCGGGTCCGCGTATACCGCAACGAAGGCGGGTCGGGCTTTGCCTCGACCGCGATCGAGCTGCGCACGGACGCATTCTACACTCCGCTCGGGATCACCTGGGGGGACTTTGACCGGAACGGGCACCTCGACCTCGCCGTCTCCGACAAGCCGCCCCGGATCTTTCTGAACACCGGTGTGCCCGGCAACCCATTTGGCACTGCCCTCGTGCTCTCGAAAGAGAGCGCACCGGGCCAGATCTGGGCGGCGTCCGCAGCGGATGCGGACGGCGACGGCGACCTGGAGCTATCGCTTGGGCACCGCGATGGCGCCAGCCTGCTCTTTACCTCCTTTGCCCCCGCCCTGAGCACCCAGCTGCGGGCTGTGAACGGGCTCGCACAAGCCAGCAGCGTGGCGTGGGGAGATGTGGACGACAACGGCTACCTGGATCTGCTCTTCGGCGGCGGGCTGACCGAAGCAAGCGCGCGTGCCTGGCTCTATCTCAACCAGGACGGCGAGTTCTCGCTCTCACAACAGTCGACAGCCTACAACCCCGGCGCGCACGTGGCGTTCGGCGACGTGAACGCAGACTTTGAGCTGGACGCCGCTGTAGGGACCCTCACCTACCTCCGCTACTACACTGACACCAAGCTCACCGAACCGCCGTGGCAGGTTGATGCGCCTGCGCCCGTCCGCAGCCTCGCGTGGGGCGACGTCGAGGGCGACGGAGACCTCGACCTGCTGGTTGGCTGGGAGGGACGAAACGCGCTGTATGTGAACGCGCACAACCTCGGCGCGGGCGCGCTGCTCGCCGCTACGCCCGCCTGGCAGTCGCCCGAGTCGGATGACACCTATGCCGTTGCCTGGGGCGACTATAACAGCGACGGGTACCTCGACATCGCCGTCGCGAACGAGGGACGCAACCGCGTCTACCAGAACCTGGGAGACAAGACCTTCAGGCTCGTGTGGACCTCGTCCCGGTCTGACTCGACGCGCAGCATCGCCTGGGCGGACTTTAGCCGGGATGGGCGCCTCGACCTGGCGATCGGCAACTATGGCGCCGAGAACTGGGTCTGCGAGAATGTGGGCAACTCATTCGCGTGCACTGTCCTTCCCGGGTCGGACGTGTACAGCAAGACCACGTCGCTTGCCTGGGGAGACTGGGACAATGACGGCGATCCGGACCTGGCGGTTGGCAACGACGGCGAGCCCAACCAGGTCTACGGCAACCTGGAGAGCAGCCCGGGCCTGCCGCGCCTCGTCTGGCTGTGGACCTCGCAGGACGCGGCGCGGACCACCGACGTCGCGTGGGGCGATCGGGACAGGGACGGCGACCTGGACCTCGCGGTGAGTGGCGAAGCGAACGGCGTGTATGAGAACAGCAACGCTGCGCCAGCCCACCTGCTGTGGCCTTCCCCTACCCCGGCGATGCCGCTGCCGCACAGCTCCCCCTACCTTGCCATCTCCCGTCCTGGAGAGACCCCCGACGCCTACGGCTTTTCCTCCGCAGAGCTCCTCACGCACGTCGTCGCGATCGACTACGAGGTATTTGGCGCCGATCGTACGGGGAGCGGGATCAAAGTCATCAGCACGACGTACGAGTACTCGCTGGACGGCGTGACCTGGGAGGTCGCGAAGGAAGCCGAACCGCCGACCACGGCGCTCATGGCGAGCCTCTTGGGCGTGAAGGAGGTCTTCAAATGGGACGCGGGGGCCGATATCGGCATCAGCGACAACGCCTACTTTCGGATCGGCGTCTCCGACGCGCCGATCTACGGCCCTGTCCAGCGCGCCACCTCCTATGCGGTCAGCCCGCCCTTCCGCGTGCGCGCCACAAGCTGCATCTGGCCCGAATCGCCGGCGATCGGCTATCGGATCGTGGACCCGGTGGGCGGCACGCCAGGTCCCGATCCGGGCGAGAAGCTCGAATTCAGCGGCACGGTGCTGCGCGGCACCGGGCAGCTCACCTACACCTGGGACTTTGGCGATGGCACCACCCGCCAGGGACAGCGCGTCCAGCACACCTTCACCAACAACGGTAGCTATCTCGTCCGGATGGGCGTCACCTCCGTCCCCTGTCCCGAGGAGCCGCGGACCGTGACCGCGTCGGTGCAGCTCCGCGTCGGCACCGGTGCGTCTGACGTCTACCTGCCGTTGGTGTATAGGAACTACAAGCCTTCAAGCGCGGCATCCGCTGCCGCTGGCGTGGTAGAGGGCACGTCCTCCGTCACGCAGGACGGGACGGCGTCGTGGGACGATGACGCAGCGCCAGAACTTGTCCCCGGCGGCGAGCCACTATCCCCCGCCGAGGCGCCCGGGACACAGCTCTTTGTCCATCACCTCGGCGTCAGCCTGCAGGGCGGCGCGGGCGGGGTGGAAACCGCAGCCACGCGCGTCTCCCTGGTGCAGACCGGCGTACTCGCCAGCCCGCCAGCCGAGGGCCCCCTCACCGAGACCGCCCCGGGGGTCCACGCAGAGCCGGCGATCAGCGGCGATGGCAACACGGTCGCCTTTTGGTCGACGGGCGATATGGGCGAGGGATCTTCTACCTTCCGCTACAGCACGATCGCGCCGGTTCTCCTCGTCGACGACGACGACGACCGGCCCGACGTGCGGGCCTACTATCAGAGCTTGCTCGACGCAGCACTCTACCAGTACGACCTGTTTGACACGAGGAACAGCGACCGGGAGCCGACTGCTGCAGATCTGGCAGCGCGTCAGGTCGTGATCTGGTTCTCGGGAGACGAGTGGCGCCGCCGCGCTGCGGGCCCGGGGGCATCCGGGGAGGCTGCCTTAGGGGAGTTTCTGCTCGGCGCGACCGGCGACTACCCCCGGTGCCTATTCCTCAGCAGCCAGGACTACATCTATAGCCACGGGCTCACCGCCTTCGCCCGCGAGGTCCTGGGCGCGGACGCCGTCGTTCAAGACGGCAAGTACACGTGGGTCCAGGGCGTCCCGGGAAGCGCGTTCGAGAGCGCGCCTTTGCCGCTGAGCTTCTCGCTCGACAACGGCTACATCGAGAACTGGGCCGACTGGGTCAGCCCATCGGGCGATGCAACCGCGGCGTTCTATGGGTCCTATGACGCCTCGGTCGGAAATGTGGCAGGCGTGTACAGGGTCGCCACGAGTCAGCACTACCGCACCCTCTTCCTCGCCTTCCCCTTTGAGGCCATGGCGCCCGCGCTGCGCGAGAACACCATGGGCAGGTTCCTGAGCATGTGTGGCGCTCGGCAGTCCGTCCCGAGGGTCGTGATCAACGAGATCGCCCCCAACGCGATCGAGTTCTACAACCATGGCACGCAGCTCGTCGAACTGGGCGGCATGAGCTACAAGATCCAGCTCCCATCCGGCGTGATCACGGATGAGTTCGAGGCGGGCGCCACCTTGCCTGCCGGCGGGTACATCACGCGACCGGTCAGCGTCGACTGGGCTACGGCGATCGACGGGTCCGCCGCCCTCTATGACGCGCACGATCTCGGCGTCGACTTTGTGCGGTGGGGCGAATCAGACACACTTCCCCCAACGGGGACGCACTGGGACAGCCCGGTCGGGGCGAACCCATCGGCGCCTGCCCTGGGTACGGACTCTTTGCAGCGCGCGGACGATACGCATGCGGCATCCGACTGGTGCGAGCGCGAGCCATCGCTGGGAGGCAGAAACTATGGCTGCGCGGGGGGTTTTGCGAACCCGGACGGCAACATCGAGGCCTTTGTCGCCGAGGTCCAGCCCAGCGGCGGGGTATCGTACACGCAGATCAGCTCCTCTACGGGCACGATCCTCGGTGGGTTCAACCTTGGGCCCGTCGTGAACGACGACGGCAGTCGCGTCGCGTTCTTCTCGGATCAGGACGCAGCAGGCGAGAACGCCGATGGCAACTTTGAGATCTTTTTGTACGATGCGCCGCGCGCCAGCCTCTTCGCGGTGACCGTGAGCGAGGGCGGCGTCAACATCTACCCCTCCATCGACCACAGCGGCACGCGCGTTGCCTTCCTCTCGGACCGTTCGCTCGGTGGCGGCGAGAACAGCGACCGCAACCTAGAGGTCGTCGTTGCCACGGTCTCCCGCTCCGGGAACGCCGGCTTTACGCAGGTCACCAGCAGCACGGCACAGATCGTCAACGCGCAGCCGGCGATCAGCGGCAACGGCGAACGCGTCGCCTACATCTCGGACGAGGACGGCAGCTTTGAGGTGTTTGTCGCCGAGATCGACGCGTCAGGGACCTACACCGTCCGCCAGGTGACCGACTCGGAGACCGACAGCCTGGCGCCCTCGCTGACCTACACAGGCACCCGTCTCGCCTTCCTGCGCGACGGGGACGTCTGGCTTGTCGACGTCGATGCGGACCTCAATGTCGGTGAGCCGTTCACGATCACCAGTGGCGGCGGCAACAGCCAACCGGTGATCAGCGCCGACGGCGCTCGCGTGGTGTACGTGCATGCCCAGGAACTGCGCTTCCACATCACGAATGACCCGACGAGCGGCTACTATCGCCTCCCGCCTGTGGGGCCCGATGCCCCGCTGCACCCCTCGCTGAGCGCCAACGGCGAGTACGTGGTCTATGCCGCCGGCGGCGAGATCTACCGCAGCGCCCTCAGGCCGATCGACATCTCGGTGGAAAAGTCAGTCGATGTGCTCAGGCCCAACCAGGACGACATCATCACCTACACCATCGGCGTGCGCAACACAGGCCTGATCGCGCTCACCGGCATCCTCGTCACCGACACGCTCCCGAGCGGCACCAGCTACCAGTCTTCGAGCCCGGGCGGAGCCTACAACGCGGGGACGGGCGTGTGGCAAGCCGGGGACCTCGACCTCGGCGAGGCTGCGACGCTGACGATCCAGGTCAAGGTCACAGCGAGCGCCGGGAGCATCATCACCAACCAGGCGACGGGCGGCGTCGCCGGCGACGCGCGCCCAGGCAACAACACCGATACCGCGGACTTTGTCGTCAATTACCCGCCGATCGCCGGGCCCGACCTCTTTACCACCACCCAGGGCGTCGCGTTGATGACGACTGATGTCCTTACGAACGACATCGACCCCGACGATGACGATTGGGTCCCCACGCTGGTGTCGTACACGGAGCCAACATCCGGGTCTCTCACCTACGAAGGCGACGGCATCTTTGGCTACGATCCGGAGCACGACTTTGACTACCTCGCACAGGGCGAGACCGACGATGCGGTCTGGACCTACACCATCGTGGATGACGATGGGGGCGAGGGCGTAGGCACCGTGACGGTCAGCGTCGAGGGCCTCAACGACGCGCCGATCGCCTACGACGACAGCTACACGACCAACGAAGACACCGTGCTCGAAGTGACGCTCGAAGCGAAGCGCGTGCTCTACAATGACCGAGACATCGACCAGACCGACACGCTCACTGCGGCGCTGGTCACTGGGCCCGCCACGGGTGACCTGGCGTTTGCGGTCGACGGGTCCTTTGTCTATACGCCAGCTGCCGAGTTCTCCGGCGACGTCACGTTCACCTATCGCGCTCACGACGGGGAACTCCCGTCAAACATCGCCACCGTCACCATCACCGTGCTCTCTGTCAACGATCCGCCGGAGCTGCAGCTCGGCCAAGGCCAGAACGTGAACACCACCGCTGCGTACGCGGAGGACGACCCGCCCGTGCTCCTCGCGGACAAGGGCAAGCTGACGGACAGGGACAAGGACGAGGAGCTCGTCCGCCTGACCGTGACGATTGCCAACCTCCAGGACGGCGCCGAGGAGGTGCTGGCGGCGACCCCATCGGGCGGTCTCACCGTGGTCGCCGTGGGAGGCGTGTTGACCATCTCTGGCAACGCGAGCCCTGCAGTCTACCAGAATGCCCTTCAGACGGTGACCTATCAGAACGCGTCCCAGGACCCAACCGAGGGCGAGCGGTACGTGCAGTTTGTCGCCGATGACGGGGAGGCCCTCAGCAACGTCGCGGTCTGCACCGTCACCGTCAGCGCGGCCAATGACCCGCCCGTGACGATCGTGCCTGGTGCGCAGACGGTCGTCTCCAACACGCTGCTCGTCTTCTCCGAGGCCAACGGTAACGCAGTCGCGGTCTCGGACGTAGACGCCGGCGATGGGAGCATCTCGGTCACGCTGACCGCCATCAGCGGCACGATCACGCTCAGTGGCACCACGGGCCTCACGTTCAGCGAGGGCGACGGGATCTCGGACACGCTGACGAGCTTTACGGCAAGCCTAGCCAACGCCAATGCAGCGCTGGACGGCATGGCCTTTGAGCCCGCGCTCAACTATGTCGGCCCCGCCGAACTCGCGATCCGTGCGAACGACCAGGGCAACAGCGGCGGACCAGCGGAGGACAGCGGGACGAGCACGGTCTCGATCACGGTGGTAGCCGCCAGCGTGGGTGCGAGCACGCTGCGCGCCATCTCGACCGGCGCCGCCGTCCTGTTCGCAGTCACGTGGGGCGCGACCTGGGCGGAGTGCGCGCACGTGCAGCGGAGACGCAGAGGAGGAAAGACGCAATGAACGAGCTCGGGGTCCGTACCTTTGTGCCGTCCCGCTGTTGGCACGGCTACACGCTCTTCTGCCATACGGTTGAGGATGTCCGCCACTCCGCCAGCGGTGCGGGCCACATCTACCTGATCGACATGGAGGGCCGGACTGTGCACGAGTGGGTCACCCACACGGCGCAGCAGTCGTTCTGCCGGCTCCTTCCCGATGGCACGCTGGTCTATCCCACGCGTGACCGCTCGCGGATCGAGGAGGCGGGCATCCGGGCGCTCGATCCAGACAGCAACCTGCTGTGGCATTACCACTGCCGTATCGATCACGACTTCCAGGTGCTGGAGAGCGGCAACTTGCTCCTTCACACGATCGACGACTACATGGTGCCGGCGCTTGGGCCCGGGCTCAAGCGCAATCCGTACATGATCGAGGTCACGCCAGGCTTTGAGCTGGTCTGGGAGTGGCGTGGGGAGGAGCACCTCGACGATCTGCGCCGCCTCCTGTCGGCCCGGGCCTGGGCGCACGTTCAGGAGCGCATCCGCGGCGAGTTCTCGTTCGACTGGGCCCACAACAACACCTGCCAGATCGTTCCCGCCAACGCGACCGCCGAACGCGAGAGTGCCCGCGGCGGACCCGTGCGCTTCAGGCCCGGCAACATCGTCTTTAGCTACCGCAGCCTCGACGTGATCGGCGTGATCGATCGCGAGACGGGCGCCATCGTCTGGGCGTGGGGACCTGGCGAGATCGACGGGCAGCACAAGCCACACGTGCTGCCCAATGGCAACATCCTGCTGTTCGACAACGGCACCCTGCGCGGGTATTCGCGCGTGATCGAGCTCGACCCGCTGACCGGCGTCGTCGAGTGGTCGTACGTCGCCGACCCACCGGAGACGTTCCTCAGCAGGTACATCTCGGGCGCACAGCGGCTGCCGAATGGGAACACGCTGATTTGCGAGGGAAGCGAGTGTCACCTCTTTGAAGTCACGCCCGACGGGGAAGTCGTGTGGGACTACCGCAGTCCGCACCGTGAACCGGGCGCCATGGCGATCTATCGCTGCCTGCGCTACACGCCTGGGCAGGTTCAGGCGCTGATCGGGCGCTCCACAGGGTGACGGTACTTCTAGGGCGCGCTGTTTGTGCTGTGCGTCCCGCATCGCCGACGGCAAAACGCCGCCCAGAAGAGCATTGCGCCCGCCGCAGTGACCCCAGCGCCAGCCAGGAACGTCCCACGGTAGCCGATCTCGTCGACCGTGTATCCCGCCCCGAGCGAGGTCGCGATCCGGCTGACTGAGGCAGCCATGGTCGTCAGCGCGGACAGTGTGCCCTGCCAGCGAGGAGCCACGGACTCCATCGAGAACACGATGAACGCTGCGCGGGCGACCGCTGCCATCGCCGTCAGCGCCATGTACCCTAGGCCTGCCGCAGCCCAGTGTGGGATCAGCGACAGGGGCAGCAGGCTCACTGCCACGCCCAGAGCGCCCAGGACCACGGTCCGCTCGTTGCCCCATCGCCACGCTAGGAAGGGCATGAATAGGCCCGCCGGCACCGCCAGCAAGCGGCCCACGCCGACCAGGAGGCCGATCTGTGCTGCCGGCAGGTGTAGGTCCACGTCCAGGTACACGTTAAAGAACGCCTGTGGAACCGCTTCGCCCATCACCCGCAAAAAGCTGACCGCGCACAG
>JAFGIE010000110.1 GCA_016929775.1 Anaerolineae bacterium | reverse complement strand
GCGCACCAGCTTTTCCTCGAACGAGGGGCAGTAGCGTGGCCCCGCCGCCGCGATCGCGCCCGGCGTGACCTGCGATTGGTCCAGGTTGTCGCGAATCGTGCGGTGCGTCTCTTGGTTGGTGTAGAGGCTATAGCAGGGCATCTGCGGACGCCACACCGTCTGGTGTGCGATCGGGTAGACGGGATTCGGCGGTCGCTTGAGAAAGGGCGGGCACGCCAACGCCGGGTCCGCATCCGGCTGTGTCGAGAGATAGCTGAAATAGAGCGGCGTCTCGCTGCCCGGCTGAGGCGTCGTCTGCGCATAGTCGATCGTCCGGGCGTCGATGCGCGGTGGGGTGTTGGTCTGCAGGCGGGTCAGCGTGTATCCCAGCTGGCGCAGCGACTCCGAGAGGGCGTTGGCTGGGAATTCGCCCGCGCGTCCAGCCGCAAAGCGCTGCCTGCCGCGCATCACCTGCGCGGCGAGAAAGGTGCCCGTGGTCAGCACCACCGTGCGCCCGGCATAGACCAACCCGGTATCGGTGCGCACCCCGCGCACGCGATCTCGCTGCACCAGGACCTCCTCCACGCGTGCCTGCTTGAGGTGAAGGTTGGCCTGGGCCTCCAGCGTGTGCTTCATGCGCAGGGAGTAGCGCCGCTTGTCGGCCTGGGCGCGCAAGGCCTGTACCGCCGGGCCCTTGGAGCTGTTGAGCATGCGGATCTGGATGTAGGTGCCGTCGATCGCGCGCCCCATCTGCCCGCCCAGGGCATCGATCTCGCGCACCATGTGCCCCTTGCCCGGCCCACCGATGCTCGGGTTGCACGGCATCTGGGCGATCAGGTCGAGGTTCATCGTCAGGAGCAGCGTCCGCGCCCCGATGCGCGCGGCGGCGAGCGCCGCCTCGCACCCTGCGTGGCCCGCGCCGACGACGATCACGTCGTACGGCGTGGGCTCAGCCATGGGGACGCCGTCCCTGTATCTCCTGGATCGCCTTGAGCACAAAGGACTCGGTCCCAGTCATGCCGGGGTTGTTCAGCCCGCCGAGGTAGGCGAACGTCTCCTCGATCGTGTTGCCGACAATGCCGTCGCCGCGGGGCACGTAGGCCCCACGCAGGGCAAGCGCGCCGTACTGGACCGCGACCAGGATCGCGGCGCCGATCTTGTAGGCGCACGACACCTTGGCCCCGTCACACAGCATCCCGGCGAACGTCCCGGCGACCGATTGCATGGCGTGCTCCATGTCGTCATAATCGCCGCCCAACAGGTACGCGGTGGCGGCGGCGACGCCCGTCGCCGCTGCGACGGCGGCGCCACAGAACGAGGTCAAGCGCCGCGTCAGGCCCTTGACATAGACCGTGATCAGGGTGCTGATCGCCAGCGCGCGCGCCGTGCGTTCGCACCCTGCGCCGACGTCCTCTGCCACCGACAGCACGCCGACGAGATCGGTGATCCCCTGGTTGCCACTTCCCGTAACGGCGATCACCGGCACCTTGAGGCCGAGCATGCGCGCCTCGCTGGCGGCAGCGGTGAGGGCCTGCGCCTTGAGTGCCATGTCCACCACCTGCCCGCCGGTGGAGAGGCTGCGCCAGAGGACTGGGCCAAGGCGCAGCTGCGGGTCCTGCAGTCCGCGCAGCGCGGCGCGCTTGTTCACTTCGGCAGCCTCGCGCAAGAAGGACACGTCTACGGCGCTGAGCGTTGTGGCGAGCGCGATCAGGTCTCGCACCGACTGCCCGGTCAGCGCATCGTGCTGCTCTGCGGCGCGGGCTGCCTCGGGACCGAGCACCGGTTCCCCGTCGCGGTACACGCCGACGATGTTGGCATAGTCGTACATGATCACGACGGTGACTCGGTCGCCGCCGGCAGACGCAGTCGCCGCCACGTAGAGGGGGTCGGGGGCGTCGTCATCGTAGCGCACGTGTACGCGCCCGGCGCGCAACATGTCCTCGGCGGCGCAGAGTGCGGCGTCGCCCACGCCGTCCAGGATCGATAGACCGGCTGCGCTGTTGTCGATCGCCGCCCCGAGCGCAGCAGCCCACAGCATGCCCCGCTTGTCCGTGCCCGGGATGCCGACGTTGATCGCGTTCTTGTAGAGGTTGGCGCTGACGACGACCGAGACTTCTTCCGCGGGACAGCCCAGTTCGTGCACCGCACGCGACACGGCAAGGCTGATGCTCACCGGGTCCGTGCATCCCGTCGTTCGCTCGATCTCGCGCTGTAGCTCCCTGAGTAGCGTCTCTTTGTCCACGTCTCCCACCCAATCAAGGCACGCACGGCGCCGCGCCCCGGATACCAACCGGATCGGAGCAAGTATAGCGCACTTGTGGGGATGGGTCAATTGGATTGCGGGCTCGTGACCTCGATCGCGCCGAGCAGGACCCGGTCGCCCGCCGCCCCGCTGGGATCGCGCACCGGCAGGCGCCCCACGTCGGCGGGGTCGTACATGCCGACCTCGATCACATACGCGCCGGGGGGCGCATCGGCGTGGACGGCGATCGGGTAGACGTCGACCACGAACTCGCCGGGCAGCCAGATCGTGGTCGGGTAGTTCCCG
>JAFGIE010000011.1 GCA_016929775.1 Anaerolineae bacterium | reverse complement strand
CATCAAGTGGCTTCCCTCGCCATCGTTCAATGCGGACTCTTTGTGGATTATAACACGTTCGATCCGGTATGCAAAACACCCTCGAGGCGATCCAGGACCTGTTCGACGGTGGTACACTGCATCAGATCGGCCCGCAGCTGGCTGGCGTACGGCAGGCCATGGATGTACTGCGTGAGGTGTTTGCGGAACAAGATCACGCCTCTCTGCGGCCCGTAAAAGCGCGCCATCTCGTCCAGATGCCGCTCGACCATCGCCAGTCGCTCTCCTGGTCCGATTTGCTCCCTATCTCGCCGCGCAAAGATCCACGGATGACCGATCGCACCTCGGCCGATCATCACTCCATCGCAGCCCGTGTGGGCCTTGATCCGATCGATGTCAGCTACGCAGCGCACGTCGCCGTTGCCCAGTACGGGGATGCGGACGCGCTGCTTGACCTCGGCGATCGCGTCCCAGTCAGCGGGCACGCCATACGAGTCGGAGCGCGCACGAGCGTGCACGGCAACCAATGCCGCGCCGTTCTCCTCTAGGGCTTGCGCGACGTCGAGATGGTTCAGCGATTGCCGGTCCCAACCGAGACGGATCTTGGCGCTGACCGGGATCGACATGTGCTGGCTCAATGAGGCAAAGATGTGGCCGATCTTGCCGGGTTGGAGCAAGAGCCCGGACCCACCTCCCCGGCCCGAGATACGCGGGGAGGGACAACCTAGGTTGATGTCGATGATGTCGGGTCCCAGCTCCTGCAGACGCAGGCACGCCTCGGTGATCGGCTTGGCGTCTCGGCCAAAGACTTGGAAGACGAGCGGGCGCTCCTCCTCTCCATAGCTCAAGATGCGAAAGGTGCGCTCGTTCCCGCGCAGCACGCCCTGCACGGAGACGAACTCGGTGTAGCTCATCGCAGAGCCTAGGTCGCGGCAGATCGAGCGGTAGGGATGGTCCGAGTACCCGGCGAGAGGCGCCAGGACAAGGTCCCCGTACACGGCGACGCTGCCGACGCGAAAGGTAGGCTGTGCACCACTCTGTAGACGCTCGAGACCATGCGTTTGTTCCATAGCGGGGGCATTATAGACGACTTACGGGCAAATCTCAAGTTGGTTCTGGCTTGTGGGCATGGTATAATCGGGATGTGAGGCGGCGGCACAAGGCGCTAGACGGGTGGAGCCACGAGGAGCTGTGCATGGACTATGAAGCCGTGATCGGCATGGAGGTGCACGCCGAGCTGTGTACCCACTCCAAGATGTTCTGTGGGTGCAGCGCGGGCTTTTTCGGCGCCGAGGCGAACACGCACGTGTGCCCCGTCTGTATGGGATACCCAGGCGTGCTTCCCGTCGTCAACGCGCGTGCGATCGAGTATGCCGTGCGGGTGGGCCTGGCGCTCAACTGCCAGATCGCGCCGTTCTCCAAGTTCGATCGCAAGAACTACACCTACCCGGACTTGCCCAAGGGGTACCAGATCTCGCAGTACGACCTGCCCTTGTGCCGTGATGGCTGGCTTGACATCGAGGTCGAGGGCGCGAAGCGACGGATCCGCATTCGGCGCGCACACCTGGAGGAGGATACGGCCAAAGAGTTCCACGTCGAGGGAGCGAGTCTGGTCGACTTTAACCGGAGCGGCGTTCCACTGCTCGAGATCGTCACCGAACCCGACATCCGATCTGGAGAAGAGGCGAGGTGCTTCCTGGTCCACCTGCGCGCGATCCTGCGAGCGCTCGAGGTGAGCACGGCGGACATGGAAAAGGGAGCGATGCGCTGCGAGCCAAACGTCTCGGTGCGACCAGTGGGCAGCACGGCGCTCGGGGTCAAGACGGAGATCAAGAACCTGAACTCGTTCCGTTCGGTCAAGCAGGCAATCGAGTACGAGGTTGCTCGCCAGATCGACGTGATCTCGTCCGGGGGACGGGTCGAACAGGTGACCATGGGCTGGAATGAACGCGACAACCACACAGTGGTGCAGCGCAGCAAGGAGCAGGCCCAGGATTACCGCTATTTCCCAGAGCCGGATCTGGCGCCGATCGAGATCGACGCTGCCTATGTGGACCGGGTCCGGGCTGCGCTGCCAGAGCTTCCAGGGGCGCGGCGGGATCGCCTGGTATCCGCATACGGACTGCGCACCGAAGATGCGGAGATCCTGGCGTCGGAGGCGGAGCTGGGCGCCTTTTTTGAGGACTGCGTGATCGAGGGCAGGGGGGCTGGCATCGAGCCCGCAACCGTCTGCAACTGGATCACGGGAGAGCTGTTTCGCCTTCTGAACGAGCAAGGGCTCTCGATCGCCGATTCGACCGTCAGCCCAGGGGCGCTAGCGAGCCTGCTGGCTGAGGTCGAGCAGGGCGCGATCAACGTGAACACGGCAAAGGGGGTCCTGGCGGACATGTTTGCCACCGGTCGTGGCGCAGCAGAGATCATCGCTGAGCAGGGGCTGGCGCAGGTGAGCGATGAGGACCAGATCCGCCGACTGGTCGTGCGCGCCGTGGCAGAGCACCCCGACGCGCTGCAGGAGTACCTGGCAGGCAAGACGTCCGTCGCCGGGTTCTTTTTCGGGCAGGTGATGCGCGCGTCGCAAGGCAAGGCCAATCCGCAGGTGGTACGCCAAGTGTTGACCGCGCACCTGGACGCACAGCGCACTGCCGCTGACCTGGGATAGTAGCCACGCCGGCGGCGCCTCTCTGAACGGGAGGGCACTGTCGCGAGAGGCGTGGGGAGCGCGCCCGAGAGCCTACGTCCGTGTGCGCTGTCGCTTGGCAGTGACGCGACGCTTCTGTACGAATACGAGGATCGTCGAGGCTGCCATCGCTCCGACCACGATCCGGAGCACGATGTGGCGGATCCCCTGGCCCACGAATGTAGTGCCGATCAAGGCGGCGTGGACGCTAGCCAACAGGAACGCGACATAGTTCAACAAGTGCACGAACCGCCAGCTGACCTTCAACCGCCGCCGGAAGAGCGCGGCGAGCGTTGCGATGACGATCAAGGGCCAGGCGACTCGACCGCCGAGCGTGAGGAAGACGCGGAACGAGTCGAAGCGGGGCAGGAACACGGCGGCGCTGGCGGCGCGCAGGGCGACCGTCAGGGGATGGACTGTGATCAGGACCAGCCCACCCACCGCCACCACGTGGTGGACCTTGACGAAGGGGCGACCGAAGAAGCGCACCAGTTCCCGAAGATAGAGGGATGAGAGAATCGAGAGAAAGACAGCCTGGTAGCCCCAGAGGGCAGCTGCGCGGATGAGCAGCGCACTAGCGCTTCCCTGGCTCGGCAGGGGATCGAGGCTGATGAGGCCAACTGTGATCAGGAGAGAGACCACTCCGAGCAGGACCAGGTATCGTGTGTTCTTGGGTTTCATCTAGCATCCTCCGCTGCATCATGTGCGGCGCGTCGCGGGTCAGGGGCGAACGGCGCTGTGCCAGGTGGGTAGCATTATAGCTCTTGAGCGTCATTCCGGCAAGGCGTGTGTGCCCACGATCGTGCCGGGGGGGCGCTCGATGGGTTCTACGACACGACGCGTGCAAGACGTCGCTTGCTCAGCCTTCGGACACCCAAGCGAGGGTCCAGGGTTGGGCAGTGACCCTGTAGGCTATGTGAGGAGGGATGATGACGAGTAACTCCAAGGTCTGGATCGGTTTCTGTCTCCTTGTCTGCGCGGTTGCGGCGGGCTGCGCGCGGCAGGCGACCGTTGACTTGGCGCAGAGCACACCGGTGGAGGCGACCTGGACGCCGCTGCCCGCGTACACGCGAGCCTCTTCTGCCGGGGCAGTTGCCACGAGCACGTCCACTGCGACCGAGTCTGTTGCGGACACGCCGCTGCTTGCGTCACCGACAGCGGCGCCGCCGACGGCTACGCCCGCGCCGCCCACAGACACGCCGGGCCCAGGAACGCCAACGGCGCCGCCTCCCACGTCGACGCCGACTGCGACTGCCACATCGGCTGCCGCGGTCACTGCCACGCCGACCGAGGCGCCGCCGACGCCCACGGCGACGACGGTCGCTGTGTTGGAGACGGACGGACGGATCGTGAACGGTGAGTATGCGCACCAGATCGAGGGGGGCGGAGTGACGTTCCACTGGCGGACGGATGACACGTACCTCTACGGTGCGCTGTCTGGCTATACGCTTGGATGGCTGTCGATCGGGATCGAACCCGAGGAGCAGATGCGGGGCGCGAACTATGTCTTTGGGTATGTACAGGGCAGCAGGACGTACGTGGCTGACATGTACGGCGCCCAGCCGTTTGGGCCCAACTCGCACCCACCTGACACCGATCTCGGCGGCAGCGACGACATCATCGACTATGGGGGACGCGAGATCGACGGATTCACCGTGATCGAGTTCATGATCCCGCTTGACTCTGGCGACCCGTATGACAAGGCGCTTTTCCCAGGTGAACGCTACGACGTGATCCTGGCGGTTGGGGACCAGGACAGCTTTGACTCCTACCACGTGTCGCGCGCGTGGGCTGAGATCATCCTCGACTGAGGGTGCTACTTGAGGTAGCCCAACGCGCGGTCCCGTTCGCCATCCATCACGATCTCGAGGAGGCGCCCGCCGGAGACCTGTGCGACGTCGATGACCTTGATGCACCCGCAGTTACTGCAGCCGGGCAAGAGCCGGCGGAGGACGTTCGGCGCTTCCTCAAAGAAGTCCCAGTTGAAGACCGTGTCGGGATCGTCAGGATAGATCGGGAGGGGGTATATCCGTGACTCGACCAGGTCCTGGAAAAAGTGGGTCCCGTAGGACGCCTCAGGGGCGTGCTCGCCGTGGGCGAGTGCGACCTCGACCAGGACGCGGGCGTGGTCGATGTCGGCATAGCTGACCTTGACGCCCAGATTGAGGTTGGAGCTGCCCCATCGTCCTGGGCCCATCAGGATGAATGTCTCGTCTCGCAGGCGCTGGTTGAGCTGCCCGACGATGCGGGCGACCTGTGACTTTTCGGTTGCGTCCGCAACGTTGTCGTAGCGAGCGGGGTCGATCCAGACGATGTACCGGACGTTGGAGACCACGCCGTGGGGCACGAGCTTGTTGGCAGTGAACAGGATGCGCTCGCGCTGCACTTGGTCCGGGATCGCTACGGGCTGTCCATTGCGGTGTAGGCTGAGTGGACGACACTGGAGGAGTGAGAGGTTGATCTCGGACGCGCCTCGACCGCCGATCCGCTCGACCGCGAACTCGATGTCCACTGGGCGACCATAGTACTCCTCGAGCGTGCTGAGGACGAACTTGAGCAGTGGCACAAAGTTGGTGTTGGCGATCAGGTTGTCGAACGTGAGCACCAGCGTGTGCGGGTCAGGTTCCTCCAACAGCGAGAAGATGGGCTGGACATAGTCGCCGCGGTTGATCGATGCGATCAAGTTCATCCCGGAATAGCTGCTCGACAGGAGCGTGGATACGGGCAGTGTCTCGGGCACATTCTCCTTGAGGTTCAACACGTCGACCAGACGTTGCGCGTACTTGCTTACCTGCTGCACGCCCATCTCGGGACGGAGTGTCGGGTGGCTGAGCGCGATCATGCGCGGGTAGTCACCCGAGACGCGCTCCACGGCGCGTGTCCCGAGCCCCCACACGAGTCGTACGAGTCCGTCCTCGCGGCGAATGCGCGCGTTCCAGCGGAAGGGGTTGTGACTGAACCCGACCCCAGCTAGGGCAGGGAAGTAGTAGTCGCCGTAGCGCGAGCCTACGACGCGCTGGATCAGGACAGCCATGCGCTCATCATAGTCGATCAGTCCCATTCGACGGCGATACTGGAGGGCATCCGGGCTGAGTGCGCTGGCATAGACCTCCGAGATGGCGCGCAGCAGGGCATGCAGGTTTTTGTCCGGCGTGCCCTGGTTGGGCAGGAAGAAGCTGTCGTACTTGCCCGCGAACGAGAAGCCAAAGTTGTCCTCGAGCAGACTGCTCGAACGAACGACGATCGGCGACTGGCCCATCTGCACGAGCAGGTCCCGCAAGTGGACCTTGACCTCTTCAGGGAACTCCCCGCCGACATATTGGCGGCGCAGCGCCGGGTACTCGGCCCTGATCTCGTCCAGGCTCTTGTACTTCTGGTTCATGAACCGAATCAGATCGTTGATTGCCTGGAACTCGTAGAACACGTCGGCGCCGATAAAGTAGGACTCGGGGATGGTGACGTGCTTGGCTAGCTCTGGTTCGCGAGCCTGGCCGAGGCGCTCGATGATCTTGTAGGCGAGCATCATGCCCGCGGACTTGCCGCCGACCTTGCCTCGACCGATGCGCCTCTGGCGGATCGTCTTCAGGTCCTGGATCGTCAGGAACTCGCGCGCCAGTCCGACAAAGTCGAGCTGATCGCTGAGCATGCCCTTGGTCAGCACGACGACCATCTCTTTGAGGTGATGCTGGACCTTGGCTTGCTTCTCGGGTGGGTAGCTCTCGTACTCCTCGCCGCGCGCAAAGAGCATCGCCCAGGGCGCGAGTTCAGGGTTGAAGCTGAGCACAAAGTCCTCGTCGGGCGTCCGCGGGCTGACAACTTCTTGCACGATCTGCTCAAAGAGGGCTGGCGGGCAGTTGTGCGCAAAGTAAAAGTCGGTCAAGTCGTCGCGAATGACGGCGAGCCGTTGCTCCCAGTGCTCGCTCGTCTCCTCGACGACGGGTTCGTGCAGCCCCTCGCGGACCTGCGACTCGTAAGCCTTCTTGCGCACCTCGCGCTCAAAGTCCGCGGGTGTGATGATCCCACGCCGAAAGATCTCGTCGCGCATACGCTGCCGGATCGGTCCCGACAGGATGGGGTACTGCTTGAGCTTGAGGACCAGCTCCAGTACTTTGGGTGTGCCGAGGTCGAGGCTCATGGTTCGACTCCACTAACCACCGATGTACCAGGCCATAAAGGCCTCCCCGAAGAAGAGCATGACCGCACCACCGAAGATCAGGAAGGGGCCGTAGGGCAGAAAGGTGCCGAACAGCGCGTGCTGTCGGCCCAATGCACGCCCGCCCACGAGATACGCGACCGCACCGAGGAACCCGGCAAGAATGCCGATCACGAGCGCAAAGATGATATCGGGCGCCCCGAGGATCAGGCCCAAGAAGGCGCTGAGTGTGACATCTCCGAACCCAAGGGCTGGGCCTGGCAGTGGCTCTCCCCGTACGCGCGCCACGCAGGACGCGAAAAGCGCGCCGAAGGCAAAGAGGACCAAGGCGGCGGCGAGCCCGATGGCGCCTCCCAGCAGCGCACGCTTGGGCGAGTCAAAGGCAGGGCTCAGGTAGGCTCCCGCGATCGCGAGCGCGATGCCTGGCAGGCTGACGACGTGCGGGATCAGGCGGTGCTCGATGTCGGTGACGGCGATCAGGATCAGGATCGCGACATACAGGATGCGGAATAGGGTGACGCGCGTCGTCCCTGTCTGTTCCCAACAAGCTAGGAACAGGAGCGGCGCGATCAGCTCGACGATCAGGTGGCGGGAGGAGAGGCGCGCATTGCACTGTGGGCAGCGCGAGTGCCGCGTCACCAAAGCTATGATGCCGCTCCACGCCAGTGGATGGCGCGGCGCATCGCATCCGGCGCAGCGTGGGACCTGGATACGGCGCGCGCGCGGCAGGGCGTCCCCGAGTACGTTGATTGCGATGCCGGCAAGCACGCCGGCAAGGACGAGTAGGGCGGGCATGCGTCCTCCTCAACGATAGCGCGTTTCGACTATTATACCATGATCTGGAGCGGTGGAAAGGAGCGGGATCGGTTTGACAAGGGGCGTAACGTGGGCTAATATAGGTCGATGTCGGTGCGTCAAAGGCATGTGGGGCGTCCTATGCGGCAGAGAGTGTATTCGGTAAGCGAGATCACGGGTCATATCAAGCAGATGCTCGATCGGGAGGACCTGCTGCAGGACCTGTGGTTGGAGGGCGAGATCTCGAACTGGTCGCGCTCGCGATCGGGGCACTGCTACTTTACGATCAAGGACGCTGGGGCGGCGATCCGGGCTGTGATCTGGCGGTCGCTGGCGGACCGGCTGACGTTCTCTCCGCAGGATGGACAGGCGGTCCGCGCACACGGGCGTGTCTCGGTGTATGAGCCGCAGGGTCAGTACCAGTTCTATGTCGATGCGATGCAGCCAGCAGGGCGAGGGGCGCTCTATGCGCAGTACGAGGCCCTGAAGGAAAAGCTGGCGGAGGAAGGGCTCTTTGCGGCGGCACGCAAGCGTGCTCTCCCGACATTCCCGCGCTGCATCGGCATTGTCACTTCGGCGACCGGGGCTGCGCTACGGGATATCCTCAACGTGCTGCGCCGCCGTTGGCCGATGGTGCGAGTCGTGCTGTCGCCGACGCTGGTACAGGGAGATCAGGCGCCTGCACAGATCGTGGCGGCATTGGACGCGCTGTACGCGCGGGATGACGTCGACGTGATCATCGTGGGGCGGGGCGGCGGGGCGATCGAGGACCTGTGGGCGTTCAACGACGAGGCTGTCGCGCGCGCGATCGCAGCGTCGCCCGTGCCCGTGATCGCGGGCGTGGGGCACGAGGTTGACGTGACGATCGCTGACTTTGTGGCAGATGTGCGTGCCCCGACGCCGTCGGCGGCAGCCGAGCTGGCGGTGCCCGATCAGGTCGAGGTCGGCGCGCAGCTGTCGGCGCTGTCTTCAGCCCTCGCCGATCTGATGGCGCGACGCCTACGGGAGATCGCGCTGGATCTGCAGGCGAAGCGCCAGGCCCTGCGCCGTGCGTCGCCAGCGCTGCGACTATCACAGCACAGGCAGCGGGTCGACGATCTGTCTCGCGACCTCGAGCGGCTGAGTCGGTATCGCCTGACTCTGCTACGGGAGCGCGCAGCTGGCTTGTGCCAACGCCTAGCCGCACTCGATCCGCAGTCTGCGCTCGCGCGCGGGTATGCCATCGTCCGGGGGCCAGACGAACGGGTGGTGCGGAGCGTGGCGCAGGTGCACGCGGGCGACCTGGTGACAGTGACGGTAGTGGACGGGAGATTCGGCGCCCGCGTCGAGGAGAGGTGAGGAGGTCGCAGTGTCAGATGTTCCCGAGATGGGTTTCGAGGATGCCTTCGCCGCCTTGGCGGAAGTCGTGGAGCAGCTCGACTCTGGGGAGTTGACGCTGGAGCAGACGATGGCATTGTACGAGCGTGGGCAGCTCCTGGCGCGCCACTGTCAGCGCCTGCTCGATCAGGCCGAGCTACGGGTGAGTCAAGCCGTTGGGGATGAGGCGGGTCTGTGATCCGGCATCTACTGGCGAATACAGCGCTGGTCTATGGCATGGTAGCCTGGCTTCTTGCGCAGCTCAGCAAACCACTCATTTCGTATCCCCGCCATCGGCGCTTCGTGTGGGAGCTGTTGCTGTCGGCAGGAGGTATGCCGAGCTCGCACTCGGCCTTTGTGTGCGCCATAGCGATGGCGATCGCGCTGAGCGAAGGGCTCAGTTCGCCTATCTTTGCGCTTGCGGTGGGGGTCGCTGCGGTGGTGATGTATGACGCTGCAGGCGTGCGCCGCGCCGCCGGACACCACGCCACACTGCTCAACCAGATCGTGGCGGAGCTGTTTCAGGGACACCCGATCAGCGACGCCAAGCTGAAGGAGCTGCTGGGGCATACGCCTTTCCAGGTCCTTCTCGGCGCTATCCTAGGCCTGCTCTCGACCTGGGTTGGTATGCGGTTTGTTTGGAGTGGGTGATGCATCGTGGGGCGAGTGAGCGATGCTAGGCCTGACCGGCTTGGCTGCAGCGGTCGGCGCGTGGGCGCTCGGCTATGTGGCACTGCGGGTGCTGCAGAAGCGGCGCTTCCACGGACGCGACTGGCACCGCGACTGGGTCGCAGTGGGCGTGCTCGCCATGGTCACGGCGGCGTTCTACTGGCCCCTGCTCTTCACAGAGAGCTGGATCCCGAAAGGGGGAGGTGACCTCGCCTCGTTTCTCTACCCGGTCTACGCGTTCGCGGCACGCTCTCTGCGCCAAGGCACGATCCCGCTCTGGAACCCGCACTTGTACCTCGGCATGCCGTTCGCCGCCGACAACCAGTCGGGGCTATTCTACCCGATCAATCTCCTGACCTTTCTGGCGTCTCCCGAGCTGACGTACGAGACGGTGGAGTGGCTCGCCGTGTGCCACGTCTTCCTCGCGGGGTTGTTCGGGTATCTGTACCTCCGCGATCTGCCTACGCAGCGCAGCGCTGCCCGGACCCAGCCTGCAGCGGGCGCGCGCCCCCGGATGGGGCGCGTTCCAGCGGTCGCCGGGGCAGTGGCGTACATGCTCAGCGATCTGTTTGTCGTGCATCCGGGGAACCTGAACATCATCGCCACGGCTGCGTGGCTTCCCCTGGCGCTGCTGTGCATGCGGCGCGCGCTGATCCGTCGGCGCCTCGGCTGGGCTGGCGCTACCGGCATCGTGCTTGGGGTCGCGGCGCTGGCGGGGCATGCCCAGATGTTCCTCTACCTGGCGATAGCGGTAACGCTGTATGCGCTGTACCATGCGTTCTTGGAGCGTGGCGCCGGGTGGGTTGCGGTGCTCGGCACGGTGGGACGCCTAGCTTTTGCCGGGATCGTGTCGTTTGGCGTCGCTGCGTTGGCGCTGGTGCCGGCGCTCGACCTGACCCGCTACACGGTCCGCGCGACGATGGCCTACGCCGAGGCAAGCGGGTTCTCGATCCCGCCTGCAGGCCTGATCGGCGCTGTGCTACCCGGCTTCTTTGGGCGAGGTACAGGGCCGTTCTGGGGTCCCTGGGAGCGGACCGAGATGGGGTACGCCGGGGTGACTACGCTCGTCCTGGTGGGCGTCGCGGTGGCGACCACCTGGCGGCGCTCTGCGCTGACCCGGTTCTGCGTCCTGCTCGCCAGCTTGGCGCTGTTGACCGCACTCGGTCCGTACGCGATCGTCCACGGACTGACGTACGCCCTGATCCCGGTCTTCCGACAGCTGCGCGTGCCAGCTCGCGCGATCGTGCTCGCCAACTGGTCAACTGCCGTGCTGGCAGCGGTGGGGCTGGACGTGCTCCTCGGTGCGCTCAGTCGCCGTGTCCGGCTCTGGCTGCGCCGCCTGAGATGGGGGCTGATCGCGCTATGGGGCGGGCTGGTGGTCGTGGGGCTCCCCGTGCTGGGGCACGCGGTGCTGACGTCGCGAGCAGTCGTGCCAACGGATGTGCTGGCGCAGCACGTCACGTCGCTGGGGAGCCTCGTGGTGCTGGTCTTGCTGCTGGGAGCCGCCACTGCTGGACTTTGGGCGCGGCTTGCCGGAGCCCTATCGCGGAGTGCGCTCGGCGCGCTCGCCACGATCGCGATCGCAGTCGATCTGCTCAGCCTGGGCGCCTACGTCGAGGTCGAGCCGAACGATCCGCTGGTGGGCTATCGCCACGAGCCCGAGATCGCCATGCTGCAGAGCGACCCCGAGGTCTTCCGCGTGGAGACAACCGCAGAGGTGCACGGGGGTTGGTCCCCCGACTGGGCGCTGCTGTATGGCATGGACGACCTGAACGGGATCTGGAATCCCCTCCGCTTGGGCGCCTACGACGTCTTGACCTGGGTCGGGATCCAGCGCGAGGACCCATTCTACAACCTGTACAACGTCAAGTACCTGATCACGAGCCCACAGACGCCCGTGCCCGATCACTTTGTCCTTGTCTGGGATGGCGGCGAACACCGCATCTACCAGAACACCGCCGTGCTGCCGCGCGCGTTTGTGGTGTATGATGTGGTGCTCGCCAGCGGCGACATCAGCGCACTGCAGGCGGCGCGCGCGGAGGGCTTTGACCCGCGGACACAGCTCGCCCTCAAGCAGAGCAGTGGTGCGCAGTCGACGCCGGGCGCACAGACGGGAGATGGGGAGGCGACCGTCGTCCGTCGTGGGCCCAACGACCTCGACCTGCGCGTCACAACGCCGGCAGACGGGTACCTGTTTGTGGGCGAGATGTGGATGCCGGGCTGGGTCGCTTACGTCGACGGCGAGGAGACGGAGGTGCTGCAGGCCAATTATACCTTCCGCGCAGTGCGCGTGCCGGCGGGAACGCACGATGTCCACCTGGCGTACAAGCCGGCAGCGTGGACGGTGGGTCTGTCACTCACCTTGGCGACGGTGGTAGGCCATGCGGTGTGGGGGGCGTGTCACCTGGTGCGCAGGCGGGGGCAACGCACCTGACGACGGCATGGGCGCCCGATCAAACCCGGGGGCAGGAAGGCGGGGTCCCCGCTCTGCGGCTATCCCTCGTCGTACCGTACGCGACCGCGCAGGCGTTTGACCTCGCTGCGCCGCTTCTTGCTGCGCAGGCGGCGCCGCTGAGAAGCGGCGGTGGGCCTGGTCTTGCGCCGCCGCTTGGGGGGACGCGCTGCCTGGGCTACGAGGTCGACCAGGCGCGCGATGGCATCGACGCGGTTCTGCTCTTGCGTGCGGAATCGCTCTGCGGTCAGGACTAGGACTCCATCCTGTGTGACCCGCCTGCCTGCGAGCCGGATCAAACGCTCTCGTACCGCTTCAGGCAGCGAAGGTGAGTTGCGGACGTCGAACCGCAGCTGGACGGCGGTCGCGACCTTGTTGACGTTTTGGCCTCCCGGGCCAGACGCGCGCGTAAACGTCAGCTCGATCTCCCCCTCGTCGATCGCCAGGGACTCGGTGATCTCGATCACGGGTCGCATCCCGCGGGAGCGCGAGAGTGGGCATCGCACGACCTGTCGCAGGCAACGGGCTTGCGCCCTGCTGCCCTCAGTCGATCGCTCACAGGGCGGCGATCGCCGGCGAGGCGGGCTTCATCCCACGGACGAGCTTGTCGATGCCCTTTTTCAGGTCGGTGAACACGTCGTGAACGCTTCGCGTTGCGTCGACCAGGTGGAAACCAAAGCGACCGGTCATGTGGTCGAACTGCTCGATGATGCGCGACTGGTACTCGGCATAGCTGTCATAGTAGTCCCGCTTGTAGAGAAAGTCCATGCCGGACTCCCAGTAGTTGAAGCCGCGGGCGTTGAGTACGCGCGGGATGAGATGGTTGAGGTCGGCGCGCAAGTAGAACACCTTGTCGGGCACCAGCGCAAAACCGAACACGTTGTACACCCAGTCGGGGTCGACGCCGCGAACGAGCGCCCTGGCGATGAGGGAGTAGATGTAGCGGTCTGTGAGGACGACAAAGCCTGCGCGCAGCGCTGGGATCATCTCGCGCTCCATGCGGTCGGCGAGATCGGTCGCGTAGAACAGGCTGCTCGTTGCATCGCCAAGGTAGTGTCCTTCCTGGGCGAGCGAGATCCCTTTCCCTGCCAGGCGGGACCGTTTCAGCCCGCTCGACGCTACTGCGTACCCGCTTGATTCGAGCCACTCGCGCAACAGCGCGACCTGGGTGGAACGTCCCACGCCGTCCGTGCCCTCGAGCACGATCAGCTTGCCGGGCAGCTCGTCTTGCTGCACGTTCGGGAGTCCGTAGCCGTAGAACTCGACTTTGGTCATGGTCACCCTCGCTCCGCACCGATGTCGGTCAGATAGCGCCCGTACAGCTCCTCCCGGGACAGGACATCGCGCCAGGCGCTCCGCTCCGCCTTGAGCACGCCCTCGAGATGGGGGGCGACGATCTCGCGGATCATCTCTTGCTGTTGCGTGAGGGGAAGCGTGGCGTCGACCGGCGTCAGCCCGAACTCGTTCACCATATCCTCGTACTGGGCGATGATCCGTTCCTGGAACAGCTTGAAGCTTTCGTAGGGATCCGTGCTGAGGGCTAGGTCCAGCCCAGCCTCGTAGTACTTGAGCTGGGGGCGCCCGCTCATGATGCGCTTGATCGATTCGTCGAGCGGCACGCGAAAGTAGAACGCGACGGTGGGCCGGACGGCGAAGGCATAGTTGCCGCGCACCCACGCTGGATGGACGCCGCGCGCGACGTCGCGTGCAAAGGCAGTGTACACGTAGCGGTCGGCGAGCACGATCGCACCAGCCTTGAGGGCGGGCAGTATCTGTCGCTCCATGCGGTCGGCAAGGTCCGCAGCGTGGATCAGGCTGAACGTGGTGGGGGAGAGAAGCTGTTTCTTTTTACCGCGGCGGGTCGTGGAGCGGACGATCGAGGACGAGTTCCACTCGCTAAAGGCGACGCAGTATCCCCCGCTGATCAGCCACTTGCGCAGCAGATCGAGCTGAGTGCTCTTGCCCGAACCGTCGATCCCCTCCACGACAAAGAGCTTGCCAGGCAACCTGCGACCATCCGGTAGTCTAGCCATAGAGACCTCGCATCGTGACTAGCACGTGATGTGGAACAAGCCTGCGGTCCCTCCCTTGGCTTCGTTCCACAGGCGAGCGGCGCGGCGGACCGGCACGATGGTGGACGCGCACTCTCGCTCGGAGAGGTAGGCTTCAGCCTCGGGAGAGAGGCGCACGCGCCCCAAGAAACCGGCGCCGACGATCAACTGGCGGACGCCGGGCTGCCACACAACCTCGACCTCGGCGACGGAGATGGTGTGAGACGTGCCATAGCGCTGCTTGGACAGCTCCTTGGAGCGTCTCTTGACCTGCCCACTCGGCGAGATGACAATGTCGTGTCTGTATCGTGCGCCGTCGACAACCACAGTGCCAAAGCGCACCACATCGATGTGTGGCTGCATCTGCCCGCGTACCTCCAAGCTGCGTCGTGCGTACTGTACCCGGAAGTGCTCTGAATGTCAAGTCGAGTGCCTATGCCAGCAAGCAAAGTCGGCTGGACAGCAGAAATGGAATGCGTATAATTGCGCCCAGTGAAGCGTGGAGTCCAGCGGTCGGGTTCGCTGCTGGCTCCTGTGATGAGCACCAAGGGCACGCATCGTCGGCTTGCCGTACGGGTGGGACGTGACGGGTGCGGCTGTGGTGGGACAAGCATGAGAAGGCGCGATCTGCCAATTCTGCTCAAGCTGGTAGCCGATGCGCTGTATGCCTACGGCTACTTTCTGTTGGCGCCACTGGCGGTCGCCGTGGCTGTGGGTGAGTGGCGCCAGGCGGCGCTGTTTGGTGGCGCAGCTGCACTGTTCATCCCCGGGTTCTGGCTGCTGCGCAGGCGAACCTCGTCTGAGGGCGCCCAGAAGAGGCACGCTGCCATGGCGCTGGCGCTGACCTGGACAGCTCTTTCCTTGTTGTCCTGCATACCCTTCTTGGGAGAAGGAATGGGCCTGCTTGATGCCATGTTCGAGTCGTTCTCGGCGTGGACCGACACCGGGCTGACGATGGTCCCTCAACCGGAGTCGCTGTCGGTGTCTGTGAATGTCTTCCGCGTCCTGATGCAGTGGGTGAGCGGCTTGGGCATCGTGATCCTGATGCTCTTTCTGTACGGTCCGACGTCACGAGCAGCGCAGAGCCTGTTCCAGGCAGAAGGGCGGTTCGAGGACTTTGACACCAACATCTGGCGCATCGGGCGCACGATCATCCTGATCTACCTGGGCTACACGGCGGCGGGAGCTGTGCTCTTTTTGGCGCTGGGCATGCCACCGTTCGAGGCGTTGATGCACGCGATCACGTCGCTCTCGACGGGCGGATTCTCGACAAACAGCATTGGCGTGGGCGTCTATGGCGCCCTGCCGTCGGTGGTCGCTATGCTGCTCATGCTCCTGGGTGGGATCAGTTTCGGGAGCCACCAGGCGCTGTTGAGCGGGAAGGTGCGCAAGCTCCTGCGGAACCCAGAAGTACGCGCACTGGCGACCATTGTGGTCGCCGTTTCAGCGCTGCTCGTGCTCGAGCAGTACTTGGCAGAGGGCGAGGTCGCCGGACGTGTGCTCACCAGCGTATTCTATACGGTCTCTGCGGTCTCGACCTGCGGCGCTGGCACGACCCTTCCCCTGCATCGTGCGCCGGACGTGTACGTCTTTACGGTACTGCTGCTCATGATCAGCGGCGCGGCGTACGGATCGACGACGGGCGCACTCAAGCTGTGGCGGCTGATCATCATCGGTAAGGTGATCGGGCGTGAGATCCGGCGACCCTTCTACCCTGCGCAGGCGGTGCTGCCGATCACGATGGGCAACAACCGGATCCCAGGGCACGTCGTGATCGAGGTCACGGCGTATGCGCTGCTCTACCTGGGTGTCGGGCTTGCCGGGAGCTTGGTCTTTATGCTGTTCGGACATCGACCGCTGCACGCGCTCTTTACAGTGTTCTCGGCGCAAGGCAACGTCGGGCTGAACGCGATGCCCGACGGGCTATACTATGGCATGCAGCCCGTGCTCAAGGTGCAGTTGATCGCCCACATGCTGCTAGGACACATCGAGATCTTTCCGCTGCTCTACTTGATCCGCGGGCTCCGCGAATAGGGACGCGAGGTGACCCAGCGCTTTGCAGCGCGGGCGAGCGGCGAGGCGGGAGAGCGGACCGCCAGGGCAGGAACGGAGCGCCCTGCTGCCGCAGATCGAGGCGATGCTGCGAGAGCGCGACGCGCGGGCCTTAGGAGGGATGGACATGAACGTCGTAATCTGTGGCTACAGTGTGTTCTCGTGGGAACTGGCGATGCAGCTCAGAGGCCAGA
Organism: Anaerolineae bacterium; assembly: GCA_016929775.1. The sequence goes on along the minus strand of JAFGIE010000011.1, from coordinate 18,038 downwards.
TCGGCGGGCGCCTCTACCTGGTACTGGCAGATCCCGAGCGGGCGCGAGAGGCGAGCCTGGCGGGAGACATCATAGCTGTAGAGGGCGAGCTCACCGACACCCAAGTGCTCGACCAGTTAGGGCTCGATGACTGTCACAGCTTTGTCGCCGGTTCGAGAGAGGATAAAGCCAACGTGCTGAGCGCGCTGTACGCCAGGAACCACGGGGCGCAGCGTGTCTATGCGCGCATTTTCGAGCCCAGGCTCGTGCCGCTGCTGGAATCGCTTGGCATCGCGCCAGTCTTGACGTCGCACACTGCGTCGGCGTCCATAGCCCTTGGGATCCTCAAGCCCGACGTGGCTGCGCTCGTCGACCCGACCCAGGGCCAGTTCGCGCTCGATCAGCTAGAGGTGAGCGAGTTTCCCGAGCTGGTTGGCCTTCGGCTGGGCAACCTGCAGGGGGAGAACCTGCATATCATTGCCGTCGCACAGGGCGGACGCACTTGGCTGAGCTATGCGACGACGCTGGCAGCGGACGCCAAGCTGATCATCATGTACGACAACGCGATCCGCAGGCAGCTGCGGCAGGAGCTGCGCAAGGTGGCAAGCCAGGCGAGGAAACGGATGTAGGCCAGATCCTAGCGTCGTGCGCTGCCTGTGTTCCAGAGAGCGCCGGATGACTCCGGCGCTCTCTGCTGTGCTGTGAGGCGTCTACTTGTACGGGATCCCGAGGTCGTCCAGGATCGCACAGAGCGCGTTGCGCGCAGTGGCAAAGAGCTCGGGCCCGGTAAAGCCAGTCGAGTGCCCGGCAACCTTCAGATGGGGCTCCAGCGATAGGAACCCGTCGTAGCCCATCTCCTTTGCCGCCGCCATCAGCTCGCGGATCTGTCCGTCACCCTCTCCGGCAGGGACGACGCGACCTGTGCCCATGACGGCGTCCTTGATGTGAAAGTAGACGACGTGGGGCTTGAGGAGAGCGAACGCGTGGTCAAAGGGCCGGACGCCAGCCTGCACATAGTTGGCGGGGTCAAAGATGGCGGCAAAGCTGTCTCCGACGACTGTCTCGTGCATGTCGAGACAGCGCTCCGGTTGCTCGCCATAGATCCCTTTCTCGTTCTCGTGGAGCATGACGACACCGTCGGCAGCAGCCATGTCGACCATCGCCTGCAGACGCCGCATGACCTCAGGCCGATCCTGGTCACGGTCGTTGCAATAGAATGAGAACATACGGATGTAGGGCGTACCCATGAACTTGGCAACGTCGATCGCGTGCTGTACGCGCAGGCGGTATGCCTCAAAGTCGCCGTCGATGGGCGCCTTGCCGATCGGCGAACCGATGGCGGAGACGCCGGTCCCGCGCCGGTCCAGTTCGGCCTTGACCTGCTCGAGCTCTTCCTGGCTCAGGTCGAGCACGTTCTTGTCCCACACACCACGCAGCTCGAGGTAACGTATGCCGAGGTCGTCTAAGGTGTCGAGTTGCGTCTGAAGGTCCGGCGCGATCTCGTCTGCGAATCCCGATAGCTTGACCATTTCTCCCTCCAGTGGATTAGCGGTACTGTACACGGCCCAGGCCGAGAAGCGCCAGCCCGTTCTCGAGGGCAAAGAGCGTGACGGCGAAGGCCAGATCGACAAGTACGGTGATGCCAAACGCAACCGTGAGGCGCGCGGTCGCGATCTGGGCCCAGCGAGCGACCGGCAGCGAGACGAACTCGAGCAGGCCAGAGAAGTAGAGCGCCGCGCCGATCACGACGACAAAGGCGATCGCCGTGCCCCACGACTGCCGGTCCGCAGCACTGGGTAGCATCGCGTTGCCGATGGCGAACACAAGATACGCCCACAGCCAGACGTCTGGCGCGTCGTATGCCTGCAGGAGCGTGCTCAGAAAGCCCTGGGTCCCCGGCGTTGGCAAGCCCTGGAGATTCAGCACCTGACCCCCGATCGCCAGGATAGCCGCGAGGCCCGCGATCAGGGGCGCCAGGCCAATCAGGCTCGCGCGCAGCGGGTCGGTTTGGGCGATGTCAACGGAACCAAGGGCGACCTGCTGCCCACCGTCCTTGCGCCGGAGCCCGAGCGACAGCTTGCGCACCCTGACGCGCAGCAGCAGGGCCATCAGGGCGTGGCTGGCTTCGTGCAGGAGGACGCCGGGCAAGATGAGCAGAAAATAGAGCACCAGCGCAACCTGACCGTCCTTGAGAAGCAGATAGCCCACGCCCTGCACGTGTCTGGTGATCCAGCGCGTCAGTAGAAGCAACGCCACGAACAGGACGAGCATGTAGACGAGTATGTCTCCCTCCTTCCACCCTGACGGAGCGCAGGCAGTCGGTTTGGGTCCGGTGTGTAGGCGCCAGACTAGCTCACGCTGGCGGCGGTGAGACGCACGATCTCGGCAAAGTCCGGGGCGCTAAGGCTCGCGCCCCCGACCAGCCCACCGTCGACGTCGGGCATGCTCATCAGCTCTGCCGCGTTCGAAGGCTTGACACTGCCTCCGTACTGGATGCGGATCGCCTGCGCGACCTCATTGTCGTAGAGCGCTGCGATGGTCGGGCGGATCAGCCCACCGATCACGTCCTGGGCGTCTTGGCTGGTCGCGGCGACGCCTGTACCGATCGCCCAGATGGGCTCGTAGGCGATGATCAGGGAGGCGACCTGCGCGCCGGAGAGCCCCTCCAGCGCAGCGACGACCTGTGCTTTGACCCAATCGTTGGTCTCGCCCGCCTGGCGTAGCGCCAGGGTCTCTCCGACGCACACGATCGGGGTGAGGGAGTGGCTCAAGGCTGCAACGATCTTTTTGTTCACCATCTCGTCCGTCTCGCCAAAGTAGGCGCGCCGCTCCGAGTGACCGATGATCACATAGTCGCACAGCCCTTCCAGCATTCCTGGCGAGATCTCGCCTGTGTAGGCGCCCTCCTCGGCAAAGTACATGTTCTGGGCGCCGAGGCCGATCTCGGCATCGCCGATCGCCTCGCGGACTGCGGAGAGGCAGACGGCAGCAGGACAGACGACCTTGTCCACACCGTGGATAGCGGCGAGTGGGGCCTTGAGGGCATCGACGAGCGCAACAGCCTCGGCGATCGTCTTGTACATCTTCCAGTTCCCGGCAATGATGGGGGTTCGCATAGGGTCTCTCCTTGACGTGAGGGCAGGATATGGCGTACAATCCGCCCAAGGGAGCGCGGGCAGCAACGCCTGTACTTGCGGTTCCGATGCTGACGGACCGGTCAGGTCTGCACGGGCAGGCGAACCATACCGTCCACTGTGCGGACCTCGATCTCTCCACGCGCGCCTGGCGGCGCCTCGACCAATGACACGCGCACGGTGGCGTGCCTGCCACCCTTGACAGTCCAGTCGCGACGGTTGACGGTGATCCAGTCCTCTAGCGGGACGACCTCAGCCCGCAGGGTGCCTTCGCCTAGGTTCTCCAGCTCGAACGACGTGCGGAGGGCGTCGCGCATGTCGAGGGCATCCACCGAGAGGCCCAGTTCGGGCTTGAGGACAATGTGCAGGTTGGCCTCGACAGTCTCACTCCCGCCAGTGGTCTCGATCTGTATCGCGGGCGCGGCGCTGTACGTGCTCTCACGCAGGCCCTCCAGGACAGCGTCGACGATGATCTGCACGGATACGCCGGTTTCGCACGCGAACGCGGAAGGGGTGCAGCGAAGCCAGGGGACCAGCGACTCTGCCGTTCCCTCCAGCTTGCCCACGCCGCGGTTCGAGACGCGGATGGCCTGCGAGGCAGGGCGATGGTTCTCGCTCCGCAGATCGAGGGCTATGGGCTCGACGACGAGCAGCGGTGAGGAGAGCGTGACGCTCGCCGCCAGATCGGCGCGCCCACCGTTGCTGTGGACGGTGAGCCACGCCTGCCCCTGCTCGCCGTCTACAGCAAGAGCGTAGGCCTTGACCTGCACGGGCTCGGTTTGACCTGGTCCGCAGGTGCCGGAAGGCGGCACGACCTCGAGCCAGGTGCCTTGCACGGCGACGTTCCATTCGAGCTCACCTGTGCCGCTGTTGGTGATATGCAGGGGTATCGTGACGATCTCGGTCCGCCCGATCAGGCCCAGGTCGAGGCTGTGGCGCTCCACGGTGAGCTCGGGGCGCAGGAGGTCGACGCGCGCACCTATCGCGCGCGACTCGCCCATGCCCACGACCTCGAGCGCGCGATCGACATCGTATGCGCCGCCCGCGGCGAGCTCCTCGGTGTGCAAGACCAGAGTGACAGGGATAAAGTGACCCGGCTCGCAGTACACGTCGCTCGTCTCTGGGGTGAGCCAGGGCACTAGGGTGCGGATCTCGCCCTGCCATGGCGTCGAGCCATGGTTGCCGACCACAAGCGTTTCCTCGATCCGGTCGCCATCTCGCACGGTGCCCAGGTCCACGATCCGCGGCTCGATGGCGAGTTGCGGCGCCAGGACGTCCACCGAAGCAGAGATGGTCTGCTCGCCCGCATTGGCCTCGATCAGGATCGCCGCGGCTTCGACGGTAGAGCCTCCGGGCAGGCTTGAGGTGTCGCACAGGATCGTGAGCGGCTGTGCTGCGCCAGGCGCCAGGCGGAGACGTGCGGGCTGTACCGTCAGCCATGGGACCTGGCTCGTACACGTGCCAACCAGGTCAGCCGTCCCGCTGTTCGCCAGACTCAGGGTGCGCTCGACGCGATCGCCGCGCCCTACCGACCCCAGGTCGATGCCCGTCGTGTCGAGCTCGAGCGACGGGCGCGCCCAACGCCATTGGACGTCGACCTGGGCCTGCCCGCTATCGCTGTCGACGACAAGTGCATTGCGGATGCGGACAGCTCCCTTGGGCAGCTCTTCGCTCAGTATCTCCACCGCGATCTGGGCCGACGCTCCGGCTGGACAGCTGAAGGATGGATGACGCACGCGGAGCCAGGGCGCGCGGCTGACCACAGTGCCGTTGAGCCTGCCGCCGCCCATGTTGACGACGACGAGGCTTTGGACGCGCGAAGCCCCGCGTGTGATCGGGCCAAAGTCGATGACCTGCTTGGTCACGCCCAGCACGGGAGGGGACGAGGATGCGCGGGCCTCGATCCATGCGTCTCCGCCATCGCTGATGACGCGCAGCGCCTGGCGCGAGACCGTATCTCCTGCCGGCAGCAGACGGCCCAACGCTTCCACCGGCACCTCAGTTCCCGTGCCAGCGCGGCAGCCAAAGGTGGGGTCGGGGACCACGAGCCAGGGCACCTGGCTCTCGACGCGCCCCGAGAGGTAGCCCTGTCCGCTGTTGTGTACCTGGACCGTCGACTTGGCCTTGATCCGCGCCCCGACCACGCCAAAGTCAAAGTGTGCGGGGTGGACGCGCAACGCGGGCTGCACGCCGATCGCCCCCAGATCCCGTAGCCACGACGCGTAGGCTGCGTTATGCGCGATCTTTCGCGCGCTGGCGGTGATCCCGGGACGCGCGGTGTTGTGATCGATCTGCTCGCGGGCGAGCAAGGTACGCTGTGCATAGGCGCGCGTGCGCACTCCCTCTTCGTTTCGCCCCTGTGCGAGGAGCGATTCCGATGCCCGCGTGAGCCAGTCGGCAATGCGCCCAGTCATCAAGGCCAATAGGCCTTCATCCCAGTGGGCGACGCAGAGCTGGAGCAGCTGGGGCAGGCTCGTCGCCACCTGCCCCTCGCCTAGCGCGAAGGGCGGCAGATCGATGTCCGCATAGCGCTCATCGCCTAGGAGCGCCTGGCGCATGTCCAACGCAGACGGGAACCGCTTCGCGGGATCGCGGCGCATCGCGCGCGCCACCGCGTCGAGGACGCCTTCGGAGAAGCCGGAGGCGTATTTCTTGAGCGGCGCAAGTGGACGCTCCTTTGGGTCCGCACGGGTGATCAGATGATAGAGGATCATGCCCAGGGCATAGAGGTCGGACTGGGGCAGGAGCTGCCCGTCACGCTGCTCGGGCGCGGCGTAGCCGCGGACGCCGCGGGCAGTTCCCATCAGCCCTGACTGCTTGTACCGGATCAAGCCGACCTCGATCAGCTTGACGTGCCCTGTCTCGTCCACGTGGATCGCGGCTGGAGAAAGGCACCCGACGATCAGGGGCGGGTCTTGCCCGTGCAGGTAGGCCAGTAGGTCGCAGAGCTGTCCCGCCCAGTGCATGAGTGTCTGCTCGGGGATGACCTGCCGCCGGTCTCGGGCGATGGCCCTGAGCGGCGTCCCTTCGATCGGCTCCGTGATCACGTAGAGGCGGTGGTTGCTCACCTCTGCATCGAGGATGCGGAGTAGGTTGGGATGCTGCCGGTCCTGCCAGAGCGCAGCGCGCTGCAGGAAACGGTGTTCGACCATGTCCCGGTCTTGGGGTGCGAGCGCAGTCAGCGCGACTTGGTGCACCAAGCAGGGGGCATTGCGGTTTCGGACGTCGATGGCGTGATAGATAGAGACGGTGGCGCCCAAAGTGGCGGGGCGCTGGACCAGGTAGCGCGTCTTGAGACGCTTGGGTGGACCAAACATCTCGGCAAAGAGCGCGAGCTCGAGTTCCGCACCGCATACCACGCAGGTGCTACGGTCTGACTTGTTGACGGCGCCACACTTGGGGCATTTCGTTGGCATAGATGTCGCTCATTCCAGCAGGGCTTGGACGTTCGGCGGGCTGCCGAGGTATTCTACATGCGAATGGGCCTTCTGTCAATCGTGCTGGCAGCGATATCCAGCGATCGCGCATCCGCCCGCGGCGATGGTGGATCAGTGTGTGGCGAAAGGTAGACACAAAGGCGCACCGGCGTATCCGGAGGCGCTGCGGCGCTAGAGCACGTCCTGGATCGCTTGCTCGAGGGAGAGCGGGCTGGGGATCGTGGTCTTGCGCAGCATGGCAAGGAACTCGGCGTTTCCGGCGGGCCCGCTGATCGGCGACCGGATCAAGCCCTGTGCTGGGAGCCCGTTCTCGTCTGCCCAGCGCAGGACGCGGCGCAGCACGTCCCGGTGCACGCCGGCTTCGCGGACGACGCCGCCCTTGCCGACCTGTTCCCTGCCAGCCTCGAACTGGGGCTTGATCAGAGGGATGACCAGCCCGTCGGGCACCAACCAGTCGCGAACCCGCGGCAGGATCAGCGTCAGGGAGATGAAGGAGACATCGACAGTCGCGAGATGGATCGGTTCGGGCAGCGCACTCAGGTGCCGTGCGTTGGTGCGTTCGAGCACGTGCACGCGCGCGTCCTGGCGGAGCGACCATGCAAGCTGTCCATACCCAACGTCGATGGCGTACACGCGCTGCGCGCCCCGTTGGAGCAGGCAGTCTGTGAAGCCCCCGGTCGAGGCGCCGACGTCCGCGACAACCAGCCCCTCGACGCGCAACGCAAAGGCATCCAGCGCTGCTTGCAGCTTGAGCCCACCTCGGCTGACGTAAGGCAGGCTAGCGGTGAGCTCAATCTCGGCATCGGATGGCACGCGGGTCCCAGGCTTGTCCACGAGCTGTCCGTTCACGCTGACCTGATTGGCCATGATCAGGCGCTGTGCCTTGGCGCGGCTCTCGGACAGACCGCGCTCTACGAGGAGCACGTCGAGGCGTGCGCGGGGGACACGTTTGGCCATCTCGACCTTCCGATCCACCCAGCGACTGGGTGGCTTGGGCTGTATTCCAACGAGCCTGAGCATACACAGTAGAGCGTGAGTATAGCATGAGCGGATGCGGGGAGCAACTTTTGCCCCGTCCTCCCATTTTGTGCTATACTGTGCGCATCAAACAGGTGGAGGATGGTCTATGAAAGCAGCAAGACTGTACGGTCCCGGGGACATGCGGGTCGACGAGGTCCCCGTCCCTGAGCCTGGACCCGGCGAGGCCCTGCTCCAGGTCCTGTCCGTCGGCGTGTGTGGGTCGGGCGTGCACTATTTCCTGGATGGCGGGATTGGCGATGACAAGGTGACGGATCCCTTTGTGATCGGGCACGAGTTCTCGGCGCGCGTGATAGGTCTCGGGCCCGGCGCCGCTGGGCCGGCGGTCGGGACGCGAGTGGCTGTCGAGCCGGCGATCTCGTGCGGCAAGTGCGAGTTCTGCTTGGAAGGTCACCCGAACCTGTGCGAGAAGATCCTGTTTTGCAGCACGCCGCCCACCCCTGGCGCGCTGCAGGAGTACATAGTTCACCCCGCAGAGCTCTGCTTCCCGCTGCCCGCCCGCGTGGACAACGACCGAGGCGCGATGTTGGAGCCTCTCGGCATCGCGCTGCACGCGGTGCGACTGGCAAACCTGCGTCCAGGGGACACGATCGCCATACTGGGCAGCGGGCCGATCGGCCTGTTGATCCTGCAGGTGGCGCGCATCTCGGGCGCACGGGCGGCGTACGTGACGGACCTGGTGCCGGAGCGCCTGGCTATGGCGAAGCGCTTTGGCGCGACGGGAGTGCTCAAGGCGGACGAAAGCGATCCTGTGGCGTGGGTCATGGCCCAGACCCACGGTCGAGGCGTCGACGTGGCATTTGAGACGGCGTGGGCAGAAGAGACCGTCGCGCAAGCGGCAGAGGTGGCGCGGAGAGGCGGCACGGCGATGATGGTCGGGATCCCGCGCGAAGACCGGGCGGTCCTGCCCGCGCACAGTGTCCGGCGCAAAGGGCTGACGATCAAGTACGTGCGGCGCATGAAGCACACCTACCCACGTGCGATCGCGATGGTCGCCGACGGACTGATCGACGTGGACAGCTTGATCACGCACCGCTTCCCGCTCGACCAGGTGGCACGGGGCTACGAGCTGGTATCGAACCGCGAAGACGGGGTCATGAAGGTCGTGATCGAGATCGCCAAGTGACGCCGGGGCAACTGCCCAGCTATGTTGCGTTGCATCAGCGCGGCGAGCTCGCGCACAGAGCAGCGGAGGCGTGGGCGCTGCTCGCGCACTGCGAATTGTGCCCCCACCGGTGCGGGGTCGATCGCCTTTCCGGCGAGCTGGGGCGCTGCCGCTCGGGTGTGCTGCCCAAGGTAGCGAGCTGGAACCTGCACGCCTGGGAAGAACCGCCGATCAGCGGGTCGCGGGGGTCGGGCACGGTCTTTTTCTCGGGCTGCACGGGGCGCTGCCGGTTCTGCCAGAACTACCCGATCAGCCAGCTCGGGGTTGGGCGAACAGTGTCCAACGAGCGGTTGGCGGAGATGATGCTGGAGCTGCAGCGGAAAGGGGCGCACAACATCAACTTTGTGACGCCCACGCACTATGTGCCTGCCATCCTGGGCGCGCTGCTGATCGCCGTCGAGGGCGGACTGCGGCTGCCGCTCGTGTACAACAGCAGCGGGTTCGAGCGGGTGGAGACGCTGCGCCTGCTAGAGGACGTGGTCGATATCTGGCTTCCCGACGCCAAGTACGACGATGACGAGGTTGCCCTCAGGCTATCAGGTTTCCCGGGCTATGTGTCCCACAACCGGGCGGCGCTCACCGAGATGCTGCGCCAGGTCGGGCCAAAGCTGTCGCTTGACGGCGACGGGATCGCCCGTCGTGGGATGATCGTGCGCCACTTGGTGTTGCCGGCGCAGCTGGCAGGCACGGCAGAAGTGATGGGTTGGATCGCAGGCGCGCTATCGCAGGACGTGCACGTCAGCCTGATGGCGCAGTACTTTCCAGCCTACGAGTGCGTAGGTGACGCGGTGTTGGGCTGCAAGATCACGGAAGCCGAGTACGAAGACGCCGTCGCGGCTCTCTTGTCTTCGGGGCTGGAGAACGGATGGGTCCAAGAATACGACAACGACGCGTGTGACGGCGAGGTGTAGTGCGTGGAAGCTGAGGAGATGGGCGCGCAACAGGGCGAGGAGAGCGCCAGCGCGCGGATCGTCAAGCTGACGCTGCTGATGATCGTGCTCGCGCTGGGCATCTACTTGGCGGCGAACGTTGTGCGCGAGCGGTGGGTTCTGGCGGGCCTTGGTCTGAGCGGGGCGCTCTTCTGCACCGCGCTGTACGTGCTGGTCGCTCAGATGCCGGGGTTAGGCCGCACGGTTGGCCTCGTGATCGCAGCGTTGATGATCGGCGTTCCGCCTGGCTTCTATGTCTTTGACCCGGCGTCGCACGCTGCGGCGATGCCACTGATGGCAGTGGCGGCAGTCGGTGTGCTCTCTATGCTCAGTCCCGTTACGGGCCTGGTCGCGATCGGCGTCGAGGCGCTGGCGCTGGTCATGTTTGCCATTACCTCGGAGGCGATGACCTTGCAGACAGTCGTCTCGTTTGCTGTCGTGGCAGCGCCGGTGCACGTGCTGTCTCGATGGCTATCGGAGGCCCTGCGCCGCGCGGACGCGCTGCGCGGGGTGGCGCGAGAACGGGGCGCTGACCTCGGGCGTGCATTGCGTCACATTGGGCGTGGCGACGGTCAGCCGTCGAGGGAACAGGAGGGCACACCCGCAGAGAGCGCACCCCTGCTCGAGGTGATGCCTGGCACTGGGCTCCTGGTCGTGGCAGGGAGGTGTGGCGCCCAACGCGTTGCCGCGATCGAGGGAGCGCTGCTTGACGCACTGCGCGATCGAAAGCTGGGCAGGATCGTGATCGATGTCAGCACCGCCGAGCTCGAGCAAGAGGGTGTGGAGGCCTTGATCCGGATGCTGCGGGCGCTGAGTGTGATGGTATCAGACGTCGTGCTATGCGGCGTCAGCCCAGGCGCCGCGCGCGGCATCGCCGGTAACCAGGAGCAGGTGCGCGATCTGAGGGGCGCGGCGCGGTTCGTCCACAGCCTGCGCGAGGCGCTAGCCGACCGGGGGCGCCGGGCGGCAGGTTAGGGCAGGCGCGAGCTGTGCGCCCATTTCGTCGCATAGGGAGGAGAGGTGGGAATGAACAACCGTGAGCGCGTGTCCGCTCTGCTGCACTACCGTGAGTACGACCGGCTGCCGCTGGTCCACTTTGGGTACTGGGACGAGACTCTCGAGCTGTGGGCTGCTCAGGGGCACATTTCCCAGGAGGAGGCGCGTGCGTGGCGCGACGGGAACCCGACCGACACCCTGATCGCCGCCAAGCTCGGGTTCGATCTGAACTGGAACAACTGCTTCTCCCCACAGACGGGCCTGCGACCGCCGATCGAGTCCAAGGTGCTTGAGGTGCTCCCAGATGGGACACGCAAGGTGCTGGATGGGAACGGAGCGGTCGTGCTGCAAAAGGACGATGCCACGGGCATTCCCGCCGAGATCGACCACATCCTCAAGGGCCGGGAGGCGTGGGAGGAGACCTTTCTCCCCCGGCTGCAGTACACGCCGGAACGAGTGTGGGATGCGCTCGTCAACACGGGTACCGAGCTCCTGCGCTTCGGCGATGAGGGACTCGCTTACTTGCGGGCGGGCGAGTGGGACACGCCGCTGGGCCTGCACTGCGGCAGCCTGTACGGCGTGATCCGCAACTGGCTCGGCCTCGTGGGATCGGCGTACCTGCTCGTGGACGACGAACCGCTGTTCGACGAGATCATCGACACGGTCGGCAAGTTGTGCTACCGCTGTACCAAGGCAGCGCTCGAGACGGGCGCGCACTTTGATTTCGCGCACTTTTGGGAGGACATCTCGTTCAGAAGTGGACCGTTGATCAACCCAGCGGTGTTCCGGGCAAAGGTCGGGCCTCACTACAAGCGGATCACCGACCTGGTGCACGGATACGGGATCGACATCATCTCACTCGACAGCGACGGCAAGATCGACGACCTGATCCCGGTCTGGTTCGACAACGGGGTGAACACGATGTTCCCGATCGAGGTGGGGACCTGGCGCGCCAGTATCGCGCCTTGGCGCGAGAAGTACGGAAGGGGCCTGCTGGGCGTAGGCGGCGTGGACAAGAAGGCCTTCATGCGGGACTATGCCGCGGTGGACGACGAGATCGAGCGTCTGAAGCCGCTCGTCGAGCTCGGAGGCTACCTGCCATGTCCGGACCACCGGCTTCCGCCCGACGCCAAGTGGGAGAACATCCAGTACTACTGCGAGCGGATGCGAGAGACGTTTGGCTAGCTAGAGGCTTCCAGCAGCCAGGCTGTGCAGTGGATGTGGCTGCTCGATGGGCACGGCTGCGCGATCGCCTTCCAGTAGGAGGAGGGAGTTGGATCAATGAGTGAGCAAGGTCACGTTTCGCCCGAGGCACTGCTGTCCCTGATCAAGTCAAGGCGCAGCGTCCGCCGCTACCTCCCCGACCCGGTGCCAACGGAGATGGTCGAGCAGGTGCTCGAGGCGGGGCGCTGGGCGCCGTCCGCCAACAACCAGCAGCCGTGGGCGTTCATCGTCCTGCAGGACGAGCGGGTGCGCAAAGAGGTCGCGCGCCACGCGGCGTACTATTTGGCGCGCCAGGCGCGCGTCGAGGAGGCGCCGCTGATCGTCGTCATGTGCGCACACGTGCGCCGGCGCGTGCACGCGGAGTACCTGCGCGGAGACGTGGGGATGGCGGGCATGCAGATGATGCTCCAGGCCCACGCATTGGGACTGGGCAGTTGCTGGGTCGATGGCTTGGATCGGCCTGCGATCGCCAAGGCAGTCGAGCTCCCGGATTCCCTGGAGATCGTGGGGCTGCTGATCTTGGGCTTTCCCAACGAGATCCCGGCGCCGACGACGCGCAAGCCTCTGTTCGAGATCGTGCACTATGACGTGTACGAAAGCCTGACCTTTGGCGGCGTGGGCGAGGAGTGAGCGGGGCCAATCAGCGTGTGGGTTGGCTGTCCGCCCGTGAGGCGGACAGATAGTTGCTCGGAAGGAGGATCGAAATGGCCAAGGTGACGATGATCGAGGGGATCGGGCCTGTCTATGCGGAAAAGCTGGCAGCGGCAGGTGTGAGAAGCGTCGAGGGGCTGCTCAAGGCTGGCGCCACTGCGGCAGGAAGGCAGGCACTGGCTGAGGAGACGGGCATCAGTGTGAACCTGATCCTAGAGTGGACAAACCGCGCGGATCTATTTCGGATCAAAGGCGTGAGCGAAGAGTACTCTGATCTGCTCGAGGCTGCCGGCGTGGACACGGTGCCGGAACTCGCGCGCCGCAATCCGCAGAACCTCCTGGCAGCGCTCCAGGAGACGAACGCGGCGAAGAGCTTGGTACGCCGTCTTCCGAGCCTGAGCCAGGTGGAGGGATGGGTGACACAGGCCCAGGCCCTACCGCGAGTGCTAACGTACTAGCGACAGACCTGGACGGCTGAGTCCGGGGCTGTCGCCAGCGGACGGCAGCCCCGCGACCCAGCGGGCGACCGTGCGGATTCCCTGCGATGAGCCTCTGACCCGCCGCGTGCGGAGGGTGGCACGATGCCGATCGCGTTGATCGTACATGGCGGAGCGTGGGATATCCCCGATGATCTGGTGGACGATCACCGTGCGTGCTGCTTGAGCGCCGCGCGTACGGGCTGGGAGGTGCTGCACGGCGGCGGCACGGCGCTCGACGCCGTGGAGAGGGCGATCCGCGTCATGGAGGACCACCCTGCGGTAGATGCCGGGGTAGGCGCGTTCCTCAATGCCGCCGGGGAGGTCGAGCTGGACGCCGGGCTCATGGATGGGCGGACGCTCGCGGCAGGCAGCGTGGCGGCAGTGCAGGGCGTGCGGCACCCGATCACGCTGGCGCGGCGGGTGATGGAAAGCGAACACGTGCTGCTGGTGGGGCAGGGCGCGGAACGGTTTGCCGAGCGACAGGGCGTCGAGCGATGTCCATCGGCGGCGCTGGTTGTCCCGCGCGAGGTGGCGCGCTGGCATGCCATCTCTTCTACGGGCGACTTTCAGGCCCGACAAGCCTTCACGCGCGGGCACGATACCGTCGGGGCGGTGGCGCTAGATGCCACGGGCGACATCGCCGCAGGGACGTCAACTGGAGGGACTCCCCACAAGCTGCCGGGACGGGTCGGCGACTCACCACTGGTCGGCAGCGGGTACTATGCGGACGCCGAACTAGGCGGCGCGTCGTGCACCGGGTGGGGCGAGGCGATCATGCGCGTGGTCCTGGCAAAGGCGGCGATAGACCGGCTGCGCGGCACAGATGCGCCGCACGCTGCGCGTTGGGCGGTCGACCACCTCCGCCGCAAGGTAGACGGCTTGGGTGGGATCATCCTGGTCGACAGCGAGGGACGCGTGGGGTATGCGCACAATACGCCGCGCATGGCCTACGCGTACGTCTACGAGGGGCTTTCCGAACCGCAGTTCGGGATCTAAGCGCTAGCGCGGGGCGCCGCCATAGAGCCGCACGTATACGTCGTAGTGACGGTAGATCTCGCGCACGTACAGGTAGGGCTCATCCCGGTCGATCACCTCGAGAAACAGGTCTGGATCTCCGCCAGATGCCTCTAGCCAGCGCGTGCTGTTTGTCGGGCCCCCGTTATAGCCGGCAAGCGCAGCCCACACGTCTCCGTCCGTCATCTCGAGGATGCGAGCCAGGAACCACGCCCCAAAGCGGACGTTGACGTACGCGCGACCGAGGTCGCGTTCCTCGTACTCGGGCCACGGCATTTGGCCTGCGATCCAGGCGCCGGTGGAAGGCATGATCTGAGCGAGGCCCACGGCGCCTGCCCAGGAGGTGATCTGGTCGTCGAACACGCTCTCCTGACGGATCAGGGCGAACATGACGAGGGGGTCGATCTGGTATGCCGTGCTCTCAGCGACGACGAGATCGGCAAAGTAGGTGGGGAAGGTCAGTCGCTGGATGAGGACCGGCGTCTCCAGGACCGACGCAACTGGGGCGAGCCCGACCAGGGCAATCGCCGCGCGCAGCGAGGGGGCATAGAGCCCGAGGTCGCGCGTCAGCAGCGCCAGGCGATACAGCGCCAGCGGGTCCTGGCTCACTTGGCGCCGGAGCAGCTCGAACTCGTCGCGGGCTGCGGCGCGAAGACCGAGTGTCAGGAACTCGATGCCGCGGCGCAGGTGCAGGTTGGCTGCCATCTCGGGGGGAATGACGGCAGGATCGAGCTCGGCGGGCAGGTTGAGCCACTCGCGCAGCCACGCGTCCGCCTCGAGGCGTAGCAGCTGCTCGTCGGCGGAGAAATGGTGCGCTGCTGGCGCAGCGGGCCAATCTGCGATCCGTCCCGCACTGGCGAGCAGAGCGGCAGCACGCAGTCCATAGTAGTGACGTGGGTGTTCCTCAGCCAGCCCTGTGAGGAGACCACGCGCCTCGGCTTCCATGCCGAGCGCCCACAGCACCTTGCCGCGCCAGTACCGGGCGGCGACCGCCTCGCTTGTGGCGGGATAGCGCCCCGCCAGCTCTCCCCACGCCGCAAGCGCGGCATCCAGGTCCTGGTCGCGATAGCGGCAGATGCCAGCTCGATAGCGAGCCAGCGGCGCACGCTCGGCGTTCGGGTGACGGTCCGCCAGGGCAGTGTACAGGCTGGCGGCATCTCCCATTCGGCCCTGACCGGCGCGCAGCTGGGCAGCTTCCCAGTAGGCATCCGCGGCAAGAGGATGCGCAGGGTGTGCGTCGGCGAACTCGAGATAGGCAGCCACGGCGTCGTCCGGACGGTCCTGTCCCTCCAGGGCGCGCGCCCTCGAGAGCCAGAGCTCACCCCAGTGCGAGATGGTCGCCGGGAAGCGCGAGAGGGCTAGTTCGCACTCGCGGACCGCCAGGTCATAGGCGCCCGCGCTGAGGTGCGAGAGCGCCGCATAGTAGTGCGCGTCGCTGTCATAGTCGGGCGTGTCGTTCATGTAGCGCTCAAAAGCGGCGACAGCGGCAACGTAGCTCCCGGCGTGGTAGTTGATCAGCCCACGCTGGAACTCGTCGACCAGCACGCGCGCCTCCAGCAGTTCGATCAAGGACGTGTACGCATAGCCCGCTCTGGGATCGCCGTATACTGCCTGCGCGAATGCGTCGAGCGCTTCCTGCTCCCGCCCCGCCCTGCGGTGGACTTGACCGATCTGATACCAGATGCGGGCGAGGCGCTGGACGTTGACGGATCGCTCGGCGATCCCGGTCAGCCACTCGATGGCCTCATCGTAGTGACCAGCATCGGCATAGGCAAGGCCGATCTGTTCCCGCAGGTCGTACTGCTGCCCCAGGTCGGGTGCATACGCGAGCGCGCGCTGGTAGGCGTCTGCTGCCGCGACGTGATCGCCGAGGGCGGACTCGATCTCGCCGACGCGGGTGTGCACTAGGTCCGCGAGGACGTCCTGCCGTTCGACGTACGCCTGGTACTCCTCTCGGGCGCGGTCCAGGTCACCGAGCGCGCGCGAAGACTCGGCAAGGAACCAGTACGCGGCAGGGACACGGTGATCGGCGGGATAGGCAGCGACAAACCGGGCGAGCACCTCGCGCGCTGTCTGGTGCGCGTCGTCGAGGGAGGCGCACACGCCCAGCTCGTATAGCGCCTCGGCGGACTCGCCCGGATCCGAGGTTGTCTCGAGCGCCGCGCCAAACTCCTGGCGGGCGAGCTCATAGTCGCCGATGCGCTTGGCCTGGTGCGCGCGCGCCAGTCGGGCGGCAGCTGGGGGGGGCGTCGTCGGCGTGGGCTTCACGGATTGGGCGATCCCACCGTCCGGGTCGACGGTCTCGGTCAGGGTAGCGCTCGGAGCCAGAGTGCTCGTCGGCGTCGGCAGGGGAGTGTGGGTCGCGGTCGGCGGAAGCGGGGTGTGCGTGGGCGGCTCGGTCGCCGTTGGCGATGGAACGGTCCAAGTCGGGGTTGGCTCCGCAGTCGGGGTCGGGGTGACCACCGGCGGCAGTGGGGTCGCGGATGGCGCGACCGTCGCTATCTCGGTCGGCCCCTGCGCGCGCCGCTCGAGCAGCGCAACGCTGTCCAGCAGCTGCGGGTTGGTCGCATAGAGCACGACGAGCACGATCACGCCGAGCAGTGCAGAGAGCATGCACAGGGCTGCCGTCAGTAGAAACGCGTCGCGAAGTCTCATGTCAGGAGCGCTCCGCGTCTGGCGCCCACGTCCCGGTCACCGCCGCCTGGATGCACTGCTCTAGGGTACCGATCCGGACCTGGACGCCGGCATGCGAGGGCGCATAGGTCGCCATCTTGGCAGAGTTGGTGGCAAGGGTTGTGAAGCCCAGGTCTTGGACGGGCGCGACGACCATGCACGTATCGGCGACGACATGCCCGCCGGCGCCCTCGATCGCGGCGACCTGGTCGGGCACCCGTTCCATCGTGGCGCGCGCCGTTGTGACCCAGAGCGGGATGCGCAGATGCCGTCCGGCGATGGCTGTCGCGATCTGGGCGATCTCGCCGGGCGAGGCGTGTGGGCAGCCGATGCTTACCAGGTCGACCTTGCCACCCGCCGTGTTGAGGGCTTGATAACCGACGCTGAGGCTGTCGACCGTGATCCGCACTGGATGGGCGCCGAGCATGCTGCTCTGCCTCGCCTCCGGGGTCACCTGGTGGATGTGATTGAGCGCCACGGCGCCGCTGGCGGCGAGCGCCGCGCCGAGGGCTTTCAGGCGATCCACCATCGGATCTCGGTCGAGTGCGTCGAGGTCGGGCACGGAGGCATCGACCTGATGCAGGAAAAAGTAGGGCACGGCGTTGCGGACCTGGCGTCCAACCACATAGCCCAACACGCCCCAGTCGGACACGCTGCGAAGGGGGCAGCGCACGTCGACGCGATAGTGCGCGACCCGCGCCTCGTCGAGGTGCAGCCCGTACGCTCCCGTCCGCCCCACGATCGCCGCCGCGAGGGCGCTTGGCCCGCCCTCGCGGTTGGTCCGCGCCCCCAGCACCGAGTTGGCAAAGCTCACGGCGGACGACTCGGCCCAGGCAATGTGCTGACCGTAGCGCGGGACAACGCCCGTGAGGTAGGGCGTACACGTGCACGTGGGATGGATCCCCATCGCCTGGTAGGCGTCCAGGACACGCTGCTGCTGGGCGGCAAAGGTCTCGGAGAAGCCAAGGGCGCGCCAGCGGGCGATGTCCATGCCGGCGGGGTTGAGGGTAGTCGGGACGCGGACCCGCGCGCCACCGTCGGCCCACTCGCGGAGGAAGGCCAATCCCGCCTCGCCCAGGTTCTTGTAGCTCACGCCCGACACCTGGACGCTAGCTACGGGCACGAGCGATCGCGCCCCATAGATCTTGGCAAGGGCGACGACGATCTCGATGGCGCGCCGGATGGCTGGTCCCTGCTCGCCGTTGAGCATGGCAGTCTCTTCGGGCGTCAGGTAAAGCTCTGTCTCGCTCATCTCTCTCCTGGTCTGGGCGCTGTAAGTGTACGGAGCATGGCGCCAATTGTCAAGTCGGCGACCGAGT
>JAFGIE010000109.1 GCA_016929775.1 Anaerolineae bacterium | reverse complement strand
CTCCTCCAGCTCGGTTGATCTTTTGACCTGCCCATAGTATAATCGCCGCGCTGAGGTCGCCTCACCATACCGGGCGCCGGCGCCAACCACCCACAAGTCGCCCCAAGGAGACTCGCTTGCGATCACTGTGGCTGCGCTACAGGCACGATGCCATCGCCGCACTCGCGCTCCTCGCCCTGCCACTGGCGCTCTTTTGGCAGACGACGATTGGGGATCGGACCTTACTCCCGGCGGACAACCTCTATCAGTGGGAGCCATGGTCGTCGTTCCGCGAACAAGTCGGGGTAGGCGTTCCGCACAACGAGCTCCTGTCGGACCTCTTGATCGAGAACTATGCCTGGAAGCGCTTCGTCCTCGCCTCCTTCCGGCAGCCCGGCGGGTTGACCAACCGCCTCCCCCTTTGGAACCCCTATCTCTGGGCTGGGGCGCCCTTTTTGGCCGACGCGCAGCACTCGGCACTCTATCCCTTTAGCCTCCTCTTCTACGTCCTGCCCCTGACGGAAGCCTACGGCTGGTTCACCGTGCTCCAGTTCTGGATGGCGGGTCTCTCGATGTACGTGCTGGCGCGCACCCTGGGCGCAAACCGGTTTGGCGCCACGCTGTCCGGCATCGTCTACCCGCTCTCGTCCGTGTACGTGGTGAGCACCGTCTTTACCATGATCATCGCCGCCATGGTCTGGCTGCCCCTCCTCCTGGCGGCGATCGAGCAGGTCGTGCGGGCCCAGATGCGCGGCGGATCGGGCGTGACGACGATCTATGTGATCGGCGGCGCGCTCGCCCTGGGCTGCCAGATGCTGGCAGGGCATCCCGAGATCACCTACTACACGGGCCTGGTGATGGGGCTCTATGCCCTGGCGCGCCTGGCATACGCCGTCATCGCGGCGCATGGGCACGCGCAGGCATGGACGCGCGCGCTGCGCACGGGTGCATGGCTCCTGGCGTTGGTCGTCCTGGGCGGCTGCATCGGCGCAGCACAGTTTGTCCCGCTCTACGAGTTCGTGTCCGACAACTTTCGCGCGGGCTCGGAGAGCTACGAGACGATCATCAGCTGGGCGTTTCCCGCGCGGCGCGCGATCGCGCTCCTTGTGCCCAACTTTTTCGGGAACCCCGCTCACCACGCGTGGTTCGACATCCTGCGCTGGGAGTGGGTCCCGGTCGGGCGCAACATCCTGGGCCAGGCAACGGATCCGCCGCACACGATCTACTGGGGGATCAAGAACGCCGTCGAGGGAGGGAGCTACGTCGGCGTTTTGCCCCTCCTGCTCGCGCTGGTCGGCGCGATCGCGCCGCTGCGCCGCCGCTCTCCCGACGCCGGGCACAGCGGCGCACCATACGCCGGCTTTGCCGCAGCCTTCTTTGGCCTATTGGCCCTCTTTGCCCTGTCGCTGGTCTTTGGCCTGCCCACCTACCGCATCGTCTTTGCCCTGCCCGGGATCAACCAGCTCCACTCGCCCTTCCGCTGGCTCTTTCCCTACACATTGAGCGTGGCGGCGCTCGCCGGATTAGGAGCCACTGCGCTGACCGGGCGCCGCCTGGACGCTGCACCACGCAAGCTGGTGCGCCTCCTCGGCTGGGCGGCGCTCGGCGGAGGGCTTGCCGGTATCATCGCCCTGCTGATCGCGCTGCCGCTGACCGGGCAGTTGGCGCCTTTCGCCGAACGCGTCATGCGCAGCCTCGCCAAGGCGGACACGGCGTTTGCGAGCGGGCGCATGTTCCTCATGTACGAGTGGCCCCAGCTCGCGCTGTTCGCGACGCTGCTCGCCGCCAGTGGGGCGCTGCTCCTGACGTCCGGTCGCCCCCTCCGCCTGCCGCGCCGCCTGGGCGGCTATTCGCTCTGGAGACCGTTGGCGGCGATCGCCGTCGGCGTGGACCTGTTCCTGATCGGGTACGGCTTTAACCCCGCTGCCAAGCCCGAGTGGTTGGCCTTTACGCCTCCGTCGATCGCCTACCTGAAGGAGCAGCAGGCCCTCGATCCGCACTTCCGGATCACGACCTACATTGCGGACGACGAAAAGCCGCTCAACGCCAACACGCCGTGGCTGTATGACATCCAGGACGTGCGCGGCTATGGCTCGGCGATCGCCAAGCAGTACGTCGACTATGTGTCCCTCGTGTGGGAGCAGTTCGAGCTGCTCTACAATCGCGTCTCCCCGATCCCGACGAGCCAACCGCAGGCCCTCGACTCGCCGCTGCTCGATCTGCTCGGCGTCCGGTACGTCGTGACCACGCACGAGATCGCGTCGCCCCGCTACGAGTTGGTCTACGACGCCGAGGTGCGGATCTATCGCAACAGCGGCGCCATGCCGCGCGCGTTCACGCTGCCCGCCACGAGCGCCGTCTATACAGGAGACCTGGCGGAAGCCATGCAGCGCTACGACCCGCGCCACCACGCGATCCTCGACGGCGAGGCGCCGCCGGGCACACCGGACCCGGTGACCGGGAGCCCGCAGCGGGCAACCATCGCGCAGTACGCGCACAACGAGGTCTACGTCGACGTGAACGTGTCCGAACCGAGCTGGCTGATCCTCGCCGACTCGTACTACCCGGGATGGCGCGCCTACGCGCGCCCGCAGGGCGGATCGGAGAGCGACGAGCGCGAGCTGACCATCGTCCGGCACGCCGGCAACTTTCGCGCCGTCCTGCTGGAGCCGGGCCAACACACCGTCCGCTTCAAGTACACGCCTACCTCGGTCAAAGTGGGCTTCTTTATGTGCTTCCTCGGCGCGACGGTGCTGCTCCTGATGCTGGTCGTGTGGCTCTGGCGCCGGTACGTCGGCGGCGCACAGGGAGGCAGCGACGCCCAGCGGGTCGCCAAGAACTCGGTCGCGCCGATCGTGCTGCAGCTCTTTAACAAGGCGATCGACACCGCCTTTGCCATGCTCGCGCTCCGCATCCTCGCCCCTGCGCGGCACGGGCAGTACTACTTTGTGATCAACATCGTCATGTACACCGACGTGTTCATCAACTTTGGGCTCAACATCTGGCTGCAGCGCGAGATCGCCAAGGCGCGCGAGGCCGGAAACCGCTACCTGAGCAACGCCGTGATCGTGCGGCTGGGCCTGTGCCTGGTCGCCGGGCCTGCGCTGGTGCTCTTTGTCGTCCTCTGGCCCCTTTTTGCCCGCCTCTTTGTCCTCCTCGGTTGGTCCGCCGACGTCCAGACCCTGGGGGCGAACCAGGTCTGGGCCTTGGCCCTCTTTGCGATCGGCCTGATCCCGACCAACGTAGCGGCGGCGCTGACGGCGCTCTTTCAGGCCCACGAACGGATGGAGATCCCGGCGGCGATCACGGTGATCAGCACGCTGATCAAGGCCATACTCGGCACCGCCGCGCTGCTCGCTGGCTGGGGCATCGTCGGCCTCGGCGGGGCCTCGATCCTGACCAACCTTGCCACGCTCGCGATCCTGCTCGTGCTGACGGCGCGCCTCTTCTGGGTCCCGCGCCTCGCCTTCGACTGGCGGCTGCAGCGCGAGATGCTGCGCCAGTCGTGGCCCCTGATGGTCAACAACCTGCTCTCCATGGCGTTCTTCAAGGCCGACGTGATCCTGCTCAAGGCGATCGAGGGCGACCTCGTGCTCGGCCTCTACTCCAGCGTCGCCTACAAGATGATCGACGCGATCAACATCGTCCCTACCGCGTTCACCGTGGCCCTCTTTCCGCTCATGAGCCGCTACGCTGCCACCTCTCGCGAGACGATGCACCGCACCTACAGCATCGCCGTGCGCCTCCTGGTCGTCGTCGCCCTGCCGCTCGCGATCACGTTTACCACGTTGGCCTATCCCCTCGCCACCCTGATCGGCGGTTCGGGATACATGCCCGACTCGGCGATCGCCCTGCAGATCATGATCTGGTCGATCCCGCTGGGATTCGTGAACAGCGTGACCCACTATGTGCTGATCGCGCTTGGGCGGCAGCGGGCGCTGACGATCACCTTCCTGATCGGGCTCTCGTGCAGCGTGATCGCCAACGCGATCTGCATCCCGCTGTGGGGGTATCGTGCCTCGGCGGCGATCCACATCCTCGCCGAGCTGGTCCTGCTCGCGGCATTCTATGTCCTCATGCGGGGCGACCTGCCGCCGGTGCGGTGGCACGCCCTGCTCTGGCGACCTGCACTCGCCGGCGCGATGATGGGCCTCGCCGCGTGGGCCTTGTATGGCGTACACGTCCTCCTGGCGACGGTCGCCGCCTATGTCGCCTACGCGGGTACATTGTGGGCTGTGGGCATCGCCCGCGAGCCCGACATCGAGATCATCCGCGACCTGCTGCCGCGTCTCGGGCGCGCCAAGCCCCCCGTGCCGAGCGCCGAGCCATGAGGCGCGACAGGGTCGCGGCGAACGTGCGATCCCGGCGCTGCGGGATCGCACACGGCAACGAACACGCATTCTGAACCACTGACGAAAGGAGCTCTCGATGCAAGTCGTCACCTTTGGCGAGATCATGATGCGCCTTGCGCCGCCGGGGTTCACACGCTTCGGACAGGCGCGATCCTTCGACGTGATCTATGGCGGCGGCGAAGCCAACGTGGCGGCATCGCTCGCCAACTATGGGATCGACGTCGAGTACGTCACGCGGCTGCCGGCGAACGACCTGGGCGATGCGTGCATCGCTGTCCTGCGCCAGTACGGGGTCGGCACCACTCACATCGTGCGCGGCGGCGACCGGCTGGGCCTCTACTTTCTCGAGGTCGGCGTCATGCAGCGGCCCAGCAAGGTGATCTATGACCGGGACAACTCGGCGATCGCCACCATCCCCCCCGGCGCGATCGACTGGCAGCGCGTCTTTGCCGGCGCCGACTGGTTCCACTGGACCGGCATCACGCCGGCGATCTCGGAGAGACTTGCCGCCGCATGCCTGGAGGGCGTCCGCACCGCGCACGAGATGGGCCTGACCGTGTCGTGCGACCTCAACTACCGCTCCAAGCTGTGGAAGTGGGGCAAGCGCCCGGGCGAGGTCATGTCGGACCTGGTGCAGTACTGCGACGTGGCGATCGGCAACGAGGAGGACGCCGCGCAGGTGTTTGGCATCCACGCCCCCGACACGGACGTGACCTCGGGCCAAGTCGACGCCGCCAAGTACAGGTACGTGTGCGAACAGCTGGTCGCGCGCTTCCCGAGGCTCAAGACGGTGGCGATCACGCTGCGCGGCTCGCTCTCGGCGAGCCACAACACGTGGTCCGGCATCCTGTGGCACGAGGGACAGATCTACACCGCGCCCACCTATGACATCACGCACATCGTCGACCGGGTGGGCGGCGGCGACGCGTTCATGGGGGGCCTGATCTATGGTCTCAACACCTACACCGACGACCCCCAATCGGCGCTCGACTTTGCCGTCGCGGCATCGTGCTTCAAGCACGGCATCTATGGCGACTTTAACATGGTCACCGTGGACGAGGTGGTCAAGCTGATGGGCGGGGATGTATCGGGCCGGGTCAGCCGGTAAGAGGGAGGAGTACTGTGGCTCGTTTCATGCGCCTGGACGTCCTGAACAAGATGGTCGAACTGGGCTTGGTGCCCGTCTTTTACCACGGCGACATCGCGACAGCCAAACAGATCGTCGCCGCGTGCTCGAAAGGCGGCGCCGTGGTCGTCGAGTTCACGAACCGCGGCGACTTTGCGTACCAGGTCTTTGGCGAGCTGGTACAGCACTTTGCCAAGGTCGATCCCGACGTGATCCTCGGCGTGGGATCGGTCTGCGACGCGGGAACGGCGGCGCTGTACATCAACAATGGCGCCAATTTCGTGGTCGGGCCCGTGCTCAACCCCGACGTCGCCAAGGTCTGCAACCGCCGCAAGATCGCCTACTCGCCCGGCTGCGGGAGCGCCTCCGAGATCTCGTACGCCGAAGAGCTGGGCGTCGAGATCGTCAAGGTCTTTCCCGGCTCCTCTGTGGGCGGGCCCGGGTTCGTCAAGTCGATCCTCGGCCCGCACCCGTGGACGCGCGTCATGCCCACGGGTGGCGTGGACGCCACGCGCGAGAGCATCGAGAGCTGGTTCAAGGGCGGCGTGACATGTGTCGGGATAGGCTCCAAGCTGATCACCAAAGACCTGGTTGCCGCGGGCGATTTCGACGCCATCGCCGCCAAGGTCAGGCAGGTATTGGCCTGGATAGAGGAGACGCGCGCAGGGAGCGCCTAGCGCCACCTCAGATGTCCTGGGAAATGCAGCTAGCGACTGCGCGGCACTACGCCTCGTTCGTAGTAACCGCTTATGCAGGTGTAGTAATTAGTTCGGTAATAATCCTACGTACCTTAACAGTTGAGGCGAATCATGGCTGAATTGGT
>JAFGIE010000108.1 GCA_016929775.1 Anaerolineae bacterium | reverse complement strand
TCGGACTGGGACATCATCGCTGCCCCTGACGCGACGCCTGCCGAGCGCACGGCATCGACGCCGTGGTCCTGATCGAGCCACTAGAACGCTGCTTGCGCGCACTGCGCGAGCGCGTGAACCGCGGCAATGCCGAGCGGTTGTTCGGGGTCTCTGCAGGCGCCGCCGCAGCTGGGCCGGGAAGCAGCTTCGCATGATGGATGGTCCGTCCTGGGTCCAGCCGCGCATCGAGGTCCTGAGCCGGGCGCAGATCGCCCAGATCCACGCGCGCGCGGCGCACATCCTGGCTTCGACAGGCGTGCGCGTCGACGCGCCGTACGCCAGGAAACGGCTGATCGAGGCTGGCGCGGACGGGGACGCCGAGAACGCGATCGTGCGCCTGCCCCGCCAACTCGTGGACTGGGCGCTCAAGGTCGCCCCTTCGCACGTGGAAGTCTATGACCGGCGAGGTGCTCACGCCTTCCGTCTGGGACGTGGCGACGCACGCTTTGGCATCGGGGTGACGACCCTCTATTACCAGGACCCGGTCGAGGACAAGCTCGAGCCCTTTGCCCGCGCGCACATGCGCAGCCTCGTCCGGCTGGCCCACGCGCTGCCTGGCTACGACGTCATCTCGACCGTCGGCGTCCCGCAAGACGTAGGCCCAGAGGTGAGCGACCTGTACGCAGCCCTCGACTCGGTCGCCAACACCACCAAGCCGCTCGTGCTCCTGGTCTCCGACGAAAGCCGCTTCGCGGCGGTGCTCGACCTGCTGGAGGAGCTGACCGGCGACCTTGCGCCCCGTCCATTCGTCCTTCCCTACGTCAATCCGATCACGCCCCTCGTGCTGAACGAAGGCACGGTGCTCAAGATGGAGCTCGCCATCGAGCGTGGCTTGCCCCTGATCTTTTCCAGCTATGGGATGGCAGGGGCGACCACGCCGATCACGCCGGACGGGGCGATGATCCTGCTCAACGCAGAGCTGCTGGCAGGGCTGACCCTGGCGCAGGTGCTCAGGGAGGGCACGCCGGTGATCCTCGGTGCGCTGCCGGCGTGCTTTGACATGCGCGGGATGGGCAGTTACTACGACCCGACCAGCTATGTGCTCAACCTGGCGTGCGCCGAGATCATGGACTGGTATGGCGTGCCCCATTGCGGGACCAGCGGCAGCGGGATCGGCTGGGGGCCAGACCTGCTGACCGCCGCCCACCAGTGGGTGAACCACCTGACGAGCTGCCTGGGCAAGGTTGGCCTGGCGCCTTTCGTGGGCGACGTGTTGGGCTCAAAGGCGTTCTCTCCCGCGGCAATGGTCTTGGCGAACGAGGCGATCGCCCAGGCGCGTTGGTTTGCGCGCGGCTTCGCGTTGGACCGCGCGCTCGGGTCCGAGCAAGAGATCGCACTGGCGGGGCCCGGCGGGAGCTTTCTCGTGTCGGGGAGCACGCTGGCGCACTTGCGGGATGCAACCTACCGCAGCGAGGTGTTCGGGAACCTCACGCTAGAGGCGTGGCAGGCGCAGGGGCAGCCGAGCGCCGACCAGCGGCTGCGGGCGCATACCCGGCAGCTGCTGCGCGAGGCGGCGCCCCCCGACGACTATGCAGCGCTGATGGCGCGCGGGGAGGCATTCATCGCGGGCCTCCGAGGTGCGAAGCGCTGAATGCCGAGCCCTGGAGCGCGAACGGTTGGGCCACTCTGACGCCCAAAAGTTCGTCGTCGCAAAGAGGAGCAGCAGGCCGACGCCTACCTGGCTCATGGCTGCCGGGCAGGCTCCTGCAGCTCCGCCGCTCGCTCGCGCATCGCCCGCCGCAGCGCCTCCACGTCCTTCGGCACCAGGTAGGCGACGACGGCAAAGAGCGCTGCGCACGCCAGCCACGTCGAGACAGAGATCGTGACGATCGCCACGTGCAGCGAGGCGCGCATGGCGATCAGGCCCGCCAGGAACGGCGCCAGCGCTGCACCCCCGTCCTCGACCAGCTTGCGTACCGCCTGGGCGGTACTGCGCGTCTCAGGGAGCGTGATATCGGGCACGGTCGCCATGGCGTTCGGCGGGGTGATCGACATGGCCACCCCGGTCAGCCCCAGGAGCACCGTGAACCAGAGCGTATCCTCCGTGGGCACAGCCATGGTCAGCAGCAGGAGGAGCGCCGCCAGCAGCGTCCCCAGCGCGCCGACGATCGCCCGCCCGCGCCGCGTCCGCTCAAAGAGCGCATCGCCCAGGTTCCCGCCGACGATGTAACCGACAGAGAGCCCGGCGATCGCCACCAGCATGGCGACCATCGCCTGCCCGGACGTGTACCCTCGTTCCGTCTCCAGGTAGCGAAAGAACCAAAAGATCAACACGTTCCAGGCAAAGACCCCGAAAAAGCCCTGCGCCATCAGCAGCAGCAGGCTGGGGATGCGGAGCAGCCCGCGCACCGTCTGCCAGTCGATGCGGTAGGCGCCGACCGCGGCGAGGTCTGCCATCTCTGGCTCGGCCCTGCCCCGCGGCTGCTCGCGCACGCCAAAGTAGATCAGCGCGGCGACCAGGATCCCCGCCCCGCCAGTGAGGTAAAAGACGCGCCGCCATCCCAGCGCACCCCCGAGCATCGTCGCCAGCACCGTGCCCACCATGAACCCAAGCGGGCCCGCCATCTGGATCGCGCCATAGACCTTGCCGCGCATGCGCGGCCCAAAGTAGTCGGCGAGAAGGCTGTAGATCCCGGGGTAGCTCGAATCGTCGATGCCCGTGGTCGCGCGGGTAAGCATGAACAGCGGATAGGTCGGAGCCAGCGCGTTGAGCCACGTGGTCGCACCCCAGATCAGCGAGGCCAACGCCACCAGGGGCGCGCGAGCGTATCGATCATAGAGGTATCCCCACACTGGGTACAGGACAGAGGCGACAATGATCGCCAGGCTCGATACCGCCCCCATCTGCGCCTCGTTGATGGACAAGTCCGCCATGATCGCCGTCGTCAGCGGGCCGATCAGCAGCTTGTCCGCTTGGTGCAGGAGCATAAAGCCAAAGAATACCAAGACGACGAACCAGCGGTAGCCCGCCCGACCCCGGGGTCTCTCGACCTCTGATGGCGCGCCAGTGCGTGGGATCTGCATAGTCAGATGCCTCCTTTGCTTGCGCAGACGGACGAGATCGTGTGCCGTGGGCGCGTGATGCGCGGAAGGGGTCGCCCAGCTCAGTCCACGGCGCGCGCAGAGCATGGCCCACGCTGCGCGAGATGCGAACCGCCACGATGCCACACACGCCGCAGAGGGCAGCAAGGGACTCGCGCAGGTCCAGCGCCCCTGCCTTCCGAAGAACAGGCGCCCCCACGTGCTCATTGTACCACGACAGGGAGGGTTTGTGAAGATAGAGTTCGGAGAATGCCCTTCTGATATACGGATTGCGAATGACATGTCTCCGCGACTGCCAAGATATCGGTGCACCTCCCGGTCGACTGCACCTTGCCCTTGGAGACGGAATGGGGTATGATCGGGTCATCCACACATCGTCGGAGGATGACTATGAATTCCCGCGAACGCGTGCAGATCGCGCTGGACGGCGGCGAGCCGGATCGTGTGCCCTGTGCCCTCAACTTTTACCGCGTCGACGGGACCAAGCTGGGCTCGCCCGAGCCGTATCGAGACGAAGACTGGGTCGACGCGCAGTTCGTCCGCTTTCCTCCCTCGCCGGAAGAGGAGGCCCTCCGCCGCCTGGCACGGCCCTACCCGCCCGATGTACGCCTGGGCAGTTTTGGCCAGGCGGCGAACTATGCCCGGTGGGGCTATCACCCCGAGGCGCCCGAGCGCAGCAATCCCCTCGCCCGCGCTCGCTCCCTGGACGACCTGCGCCGCTTCCCGTTCCCCGACCTCAGCGCGCCCTATCACGTGCAGGGCCTGGCGCAGCAGGTCCAAGACCTGCACGCGCGCGGCTTGGCGGCGGGCGGCAACCTGCCCCACTTGGGCGGAGAGCTGTTCGAGTCCGCCTGGCGGCTGCGAGGCCTCGAGAACCTGCTGCTCGACATGCTCGAGCGACCCACGTGGGCCGACTTTTTGCTCGACCGCTTGCTCGAGTTGGCGGTGCGCAACGCGCAGACCCTCGCCCGCGCCGGCGTCGACCTGCTGGCACTCAGCGACGACGTGGGCATGCCGACGACAATGATCATCGGCCCCGAGACCTGGCGAACCTTCTTCAAGCCGCGCCTAGCCGCCATTATCCGCGCGGCACGCGCCATCCGGCCCGACTTGAGCGTGCTCTACCACAGCGACGGCTACTATGAGCCGATCGTCGCCGACCTGATCGCGATCGGCGTCAACGCCATCAACCCCGTGCAGCCCGATCACATGGACGCGCTCCGCATTCGGCGCCGGTTCGGCCCCCAGCTGGCGCTGTGGGGCACGGTCGGTCACCAGACTACATTTAGCTACAGTACCCCGGAAGCGATCCGGCGCGAGGTCAAGCAGCGCATCGCGACGTTGGGCCGCGCCGGGCTGATCCTCTCGCCCGCCTACGACATCGACGAGCCCGACATCCCGTGGAGCAACATCGCCGCCTTCTTGCAGGCGGCGCGGGACTATGGCTAGAGGTGCGATCTACGGTGGCTGGATCGTCCGTCTCGCGCTGTGACCTCTCTTGGCTGCGCTGAGCTGGAACGGAGGAACGCCATGCAGACACTGCACAACCAGACCCTCGACGGCACGTATCGCATCGATTGCCTCTTGGGGAGCGGCGGCATGGGCGCCGTCTACCGGGCCCACGACCTCTCGCTCGAACGCGACGTCGCGATCAAGGTCATGCACGCGCACTTGTCCAACGCGACCTTCCGTGCCCGCTTCGTGCAAGAGGCACGCGCGATCGCCAACCTCGACCACCCGGGCATCGTCCGCGTCCACGCCTTTGGGCAGGACTTGGGCCAACTGTACATCGTCATGGACTTTGTCCCTGGGCAAGCGCTGAGCGCCTGGCTCGAGCGCCTCCGCACAGAGTCCAAGATCGTCGCCCTCGCCGAGAGCCTGCGCATCGCACACCAAGTCGCGCTCGCGCTGCACTATGCGCACGAAAAGGGCGTCCTGCACCGCGACATCAAGCCCTCAAACATCATGCTCAAGCCCACCGATCCGTCGCTCCAAGAGGATGCCGACCTGCCCTTCCACCCCGTATTGACCGACTTTGGGCTCGCCAAGCTGGCGGAGGGGGGCGTGCAGACCCAGGCGGGGACGACCATGGGCTCGCCCGCCTACATGTCGCCCGAGCAGTGCAGGGGCGACGAACCGGACCGGCGCTCCGACATCTACTCGCTGGGCATTCTGCTCTACGAGCTGGCGACAGGGCGCGTCCCCTTCGAACCCCGGACCCTGACCCAGGCGATCCACCTGCACACGCAGGAGCCCCCGCCACCGCCGCGCTCGATCAACCCCAGCCTCCCGGTCGAGGTGGAGCAGATCATCCTGTGCGCGCTGGCCAAGGACAAGCAAGCTCGCTTTCCCACTGCGCGCGCCATGGCCGAGGCGCTCCGCGATGCCATCTCGACAGCGGCGGGCACGGCGACGGTCGCCCCACCGCAAGGGGGCGAGGGCGCCGGTCCCTACGTCAGCCTGATGACGCGCCTGGCGGAGGAGAGCGCGGCTCCCGCTCCGCCCGACAGCGACGTGTGGCGCGCCGCGCCGCCCGGACCGCAGGGCGGCGCAACGCTGATCGTGGTCTCGCCCGATGGTCGGTCGCGGCGCGTTATGCTCGCGGATTCGGGCACAGCGACGATCGGGCGTAGCCCCGCCAACGACGTCCAGCTGGACGACACGGCGGTTTCGCGCCACCACGCGCGCGTGGCCTTCGACGGGCAAAGCGTTACCGCCACCGACCTGAACAGCACCAACGGCACGTACCTCGACGACGCGCGGCTGCTGCCAGGGATCGCCCATCCATGGCCCGCCGGCAGATCGCTGCGCGTGGGCGCGCACTGGCTTCGGTACGAGGCACCGGCTGGGGCGGCGCCCTCTGTGCTCGACGGGGCGCCAGCGGGACGGCGCAGCAGCACGCCGCAGGTGGCCCTCGACCCCGAGCTGCTGACGGTGGAGGCGGGCCAGCGCGCCATGGCATGGGTGCGGGTGCTCAACCGCGGCGCCCAGGTAGACCATTTCTCGCTCGGCGTCGACGGCATCCCCCCTTCGTGGGTCACGCTACCGCCGGAGCCGCTGCGGCTGACGCCGCACGAAGAGGGAGCGGTCAAGCTGATCGTGCACCCGCCGCGCGACCCGCAGAGCGGCGCTGGCGCGCACCCCTTCACCCTGCGCGCCATCTCCCTCGCCGACCCGCGCCAGTTCGCGACCGCTTCCTGCATGCTCGAGATCCCGCCCTTCCACGAGGTTGCCGCCGAGCTGGCGCCGCAGCAGGTCAGCGGCGGCTGGGCCCGGCTCGAGCTTGCCAACCGGGGCAATGCTGAGACCAGCCTGTCGATCAGGGGCACCGATCCGGCAGAGGCGCTGCAGATCCAGGCACAGCCGCCGCAGGTCACGCTGCAGGCGGGGCAGGATCAGGCGGTGACGATCGAGGCGCGAGCGCGCCAGCGGCGGCCCCTCGTCGGCGCGACCCAACGCTACCCCTTTGAGCTGCTGATCTCGTCGCCTGCAGGGCAGGCGCTCCGACAATGGGGCACGCTGATCGTCAGGCCGATCCTCCCGTCCTGGGTGCTGCCGGTGCTGGGCGTCCTGCTCTTGCTGATCCTTTCCGGCGCAGGCGTCGTCTACAAACGCTGGACGGACCAGGTTCGCGCCACACAGACGGCGAGCGCGGCGACGGCGATCGCGGCAGTCACGCTGACCGCCGTGACCGACACCGATGGCGACGGGCTGCCGGATCTGGAGGAGTTGCGCCTGGGCGCCGACCCGCGCAACCCCGATACCGACGGCGACGGGCTCAAGGATGGCGACGAGGTGCTGATCCACCGCACCGACCTGCTCAACCCAGATACCGATCGCGACGGGCTGAACGACGGCGATGAGATCGCATACAAGGCGGACCCGTTCGCCATCGATTCAGATGGGGACACGCTGTCCGATGGGGTCGAGGTGCACGAGATGGGCACCAGCCCGATCAACCCCGACACCGACAGCGATGGGCTGAACGACAACGTGGACCCCGATCCGGGCCAACTCCCTACGCCGACGCCGCCCCCCACCGATGTGCCGACAGCGACCGAGACGCCCCCGCCGACGCCTACGAGCGGCCCTGCGCAAGGGCCCGCCATGGCCCGCGACGCCGCGCTCGCCTACCTTGCCGCGCACGGTGGCGAGTCGCCCCCTGCCGGGACTGACTGGAACGAAGAGAACATCACTCCCGCTGGGCTGGTCGGCGGCACGACCATTCGCTACACGGCGCAGGACTGGACCGTCACCGTCTCCTATCCGGTCGTCCTGCCCGAGTATGTCGTCTATCGCGTGCACGTCGTAGGCGATGCCGCCGGCATAGATTGGGAAGGCCAGGTCGATGCCGCCGGCACAGTGAGCGAGGCGCCGGCGCCCGCCCCCTGTGAGGCGGTCGCCAACCAGGAGGTCTGGATCTATGCCCGGCCCCCTGTCACCGAGCTCCTCAGCACCACCGTCGAGATCTTTGGCAAGATGCCCGCCGGCACGCGCGTAACGGTTGAAGCACGGACCGCCAACGGGTGGCTGGGCTTTGACCCGGGCGTCGCCCAGGCGGCGAATGTCGGCGTGTTCCGCCTGCGCTGGCTGGATCCGCGGGACCCGCTGACCGTGGACGGGGACTGCGGCGCCCTGCCCGAGGTCGTCGGGCCCGTGCCGGGTGTCTGTTACACCATGCCCATGGAAGAGACGCGCGTCTACCAGAGCCCAGACACGGCGTCGACGGTGCTGACCACGCTGAACTGGGGAGACTATGTCGCTGTGCTGGGCCAGATGCCCGATACGGACGGGGACGGCATGCCGGAATGGGTTCAGGTCGACCTCTCCGTCGGCAGCGTAGGCCTCGACCAGCAGGGCTGGGTCGAGGCGTCGACCCTCAACCTGAACGGAGACCGGTGCTCCTATCTGCCCGTGGTCGCGCCGTAGGGAGGGCTCGTCGCGCCGGAGCGCAGCGCAGGCCCGGAAGGTCACGGCTTGGGCGTGGCAAGGCCAGCGCATCGAGCCCGTTCTGCGCCGCCCAGTACACCTGTGTGAGCAGCGTCTCGCCGCTGACCGCGACCTCGAACGGCTTCCCGGTCTGCGGATCACGCCACACCAGCCGGGCTGGGTCGGCGGTGAAGCGGGTGACCAGGCCGCACCCTCCTCGGTGCGACGCGCGAATCGGCGTGGAGGGGCAAGGGACAGCGGCAGATTGCCCACCATCCCTGATCGTGGTACAATGTCCATGCACTCTCGCTGCGCCTGCTCCACCTCGAACGGCGATCCTGGTTTACATCGGCGAGCAAGACTGCCGTGAGGAAGGGCCAGCGCTGCCAGGCCTGAGAGGTGCGCGATGTCCGAAGACCAGCACACCCACGAGACCCACTCGCCCATCCAAGAGGCCGAACCCCAGGCAGCCGAGGTGCGCGTCGGCGGGCCCGCACCGGCGGTCGCCTCCTCCTTTCGCGACCCTGCCCACCTCACGCCGACCGCCCTGCTCGCCCTGCAGCGCACGCGCGGCAACCTCTACGTCCAGCGCCTTCTTGACTCGCGCTCCACCCTGCAGCGCGACGCCAGTTCGCGGACCGAGCGCCGGCGGCGCGGTCGGCGCGCTGCTTCCGGCTTTGAGGAAGAGCTGGCAGAGGACAACGGCAACCTGCAAGACGTCATGGACATGATGGGCGAGGTCAACCTGAACGCCCTGCGCCACAACGACGACTTTTGCGACCGCATGCGAGAGCGCCTCAGCGACGAGCAGTTCCTGCTCCTCGCCGCGGGGATGGTCCTCAACTCGTCCTATGTCCCGGGAGCGCGCGATGAGGCCTTGCGGATCATCCGCATCCAGCTCGGCGACGCCGCCGTCGCCCGCCGTCTGCTCGACCGCGACCTCGAAGCCGTGATCGTGCCCCGCGACCAGCAGATGACCGAGCTGGACGAGTTCCGGTCCCTGCGCAACCAACAGACCTTTGACGGGCGCTGGTGGGCCCACGTGCGCGGCGTCGGCAACGTCCGCGTCGGTTCGCGCGTCTACGTGGCGATCACGGAGGAGAACCTGCTCGGCGGCGCCCCCGACCCCGGCGTCTTTGACGCCGTCCCCGGCACCCGTGTCCCTGCCGAGACGCCCCAGGGAGGCTACACCGAGGGATACTCGACCACCACGCACGAGTTCGCGCACGGCATCCACGAACAGGGCCTCTCCCGCCAGGACGAACGCACGATCGAGCGCGCGTACGAGGCCAAGGCGCGTGAGACGAACGCAGCCCCTGCACTCTTTGAGAACCGCTGGGTCGACGGTCCCCGCGTCAGCCCGTACGCGCCCGCCGACCGCGCCGCCACTGGCGAGACCGACGCGCAGTGGCAGACTCACGTCGGGGGGCTGTCGCGCCGCCAGCGCAAGGCGCACGAGTGCTACGCCGCCCAAAACGAGTACGAGTACTTTGCCCAGCTCTCCAACGCCTACCTGGGCACCAACACCGGGATCGAGCCCACCACCCTCCAGCCGCGGAACAACGGGCGGGGCTGGGTCGAGAGCAACGAGCCGGACGAGATGCTCGCCCTGCTCGACCGGCTCTATCGCAACCAGACA
The DNA here is from genome assembly GCA_016929775.1 of Anaerolineae bacterium. The sequence goes on along the minus strand of JAFGIE010000108.1, from coordinate 55,171 downwards.
GTGAACGAGGTCGAAGCCTCCGGCGCGCTCTCCGCTGGCGGGCGGCGCACCAACCCGCTCCCCCCGCCTCCGCCCGCGACTGAGTCCGTGCCCGAAGAAGGGACTACGCCGGCGACCGAGTCCGTGCCCGCAGAAGGGACTACGCCGGCGACCGAGACCGTGCCCGAAGAAGGGACCGCACCGGCGACCGAGTCCGTGCCCGCGGAAGGGACCGCACCGGAGCGGGAAGTTGTGCCCTAGCGCCCGGCTCAAGTCCGGAGCCTGGAGAGAGACGTGATCGAGGGAACCCCTGCTCGCGAGGAACGCTGCTTCTATGTCTACAATGGCGAGTACCTGGCGCTCACCGTGGCGGACGCCCCAGGCACGCTGCGCTCGTCCGCGCCGCCGCCCCCTGCCGGCGCTCGACCGCCCGCGCACCCCTTCCTCGACGCGCAGGCGCACGACCCGGCTTCCGAGGATGAGCTGGCGTCGATCCTGGCGCGCTGCGCGGATTTCGACGCCTACCTGGCTGCGCTGGTCGAGGCAGGCTACGACCTAGCCGCCCTGCGGCGTAGCCGCCTCCCCGGCGGCGCCCGCCTCCTCGACGGCGCCCGCCCGATCGGCGTCCTATGGCCCGAAGGGGGGCCCTTTTCGTGCCTCTGGTGGCAGCCCGCCCCCGGCTGCCTCGAATTCGACCACGCCCTGGTCACCGCCTACGATCGCGACCGCGCCCTCGACCTGCTCGACGCCCTGCGTGCCACCGCGACCTTGCCCGAGCTCCTCGACGCACTGCGCGCCGCCGGGATCGCCTGGGGGTGACGGACCCCAACATCTGCTCGCGCGATGGTCCCCTCGGCGCGCAGCCAGGCAGGCGATGCCCCGGCAAACGATGGCTCGTGGACGACGCACAGACCCGGTGTGCCACTGCGCCGATCGCGCCAGAGCTAGCCCTTCCCGGGTACGGGCAGGCTGAGGACCTGGCGCAGGGTGTCCGCAGCCGCCGCGTGCAGCGGTTCGTGCTTGACATACGCCTCGTAGATCTTGGATCCGTGCCAACCCTGGAACCGCAGCACGTTCGAGTACAGACCTCGCGAGTCGATCTGCTTGAGCATCGAGTCGGCTGCGCCCTTGATCTCGGATTCCAGGTCCTTGTTCGCCCGGATGCTGACCGTGACGGTCTCGGGGGAAACCGTCGCGGTCGGGAACTCGAGCTGCAGCTCGGCCCCCGCCTCGTACAGGTTCTCAAAGGTCCCGAAGCGGCTCAGATCCTCGACCGGCGCCGTAGCCCCCTTGAGGGCGCGCGTGATCCTGCCCTTTGACGCAACCTGGGGCTTGCCGCTCGTCGCAGGCCCAGACAGCCAGAACTGCTGGATCACCCTCGCGTCGAGATGTGCTTCCGCTTCGTGCCAACCTTTCGCCGCGAGGTCGCTCGCCTTGAGGCTCCCTCGCACCTTCATCTCGGCCTCAAAGGACGCGACCAGCAGATCGAGCACCATCTTCAGGACGCCCATGTCCAGGCTCGGCGTCGCAGAAGCGCCCTCTGACAGGATCGCCTTCTTTCGTAGGGCATCCACCTCGCTGTACGCGCGATCTGCGATCGCCCTTCCCCCCTCCAGGTCCTCTCTCACTTCCGCCGCCACAGGCTTGTGTGGGGTGCCGATGTTCAGCACCAGCTGCCACAGGTCGCGCCGATGCTCGTTCGCCCAATCCCACCACTCCCGGTCCCAGTCGGGGTGCACGCGCATGCCGCTGTACACGGTCTGCAGGTAGGTGATCGTGTTCGCACCCACCCACTCGCCGATAAAGTCGGTGCGCCCTCCGCTGTATGACAGCCCGAGGTTGAAGCCCTGACCGGTCTTGATCTTGGTCCCGAGATCGAGCGAGCGGCTCTTGGTCAGCCGGATGTACTGCGTGCGGAACCAGCCCTGTTTCCACACCAGGTTGCCCTCGACCTTGACCCCTCCGGCCAATACGCCGCCGACCTGCTGTACGGCAGACATGTTCGCCACGAACTGCGCGGTAACCGCCGATGCGGTGGGAGAGACCACGTCCAATTTCAGGTTGCCCGCCTCCGCGATCTGTTCCAGCACCTTCTTGCCCGCATCCGACTCGGGATGGACCGCCTCGGCGGTGATGTCTGTGCCGCCAGTGATCGACCAGTTGAGATAGATCCCATCGTTGTCCGGGTTGGCATCGTTATAGACCTTGGTGAACTTGGCAGCAAACGTGATCCCGATCCCGCCGACCTTGAACGACCCGTCGATGGCTGCCTCATGGACGGTGCCCACCTTGCGCAGCGCCTTCTGCTTGCCTGGGTCGACTGCTCGGATATCCGTCACCGCACCGCCCCCGACCTGCGTGGCGTGCGTGGGCGGCGCCTGCTGCTTGCGCAGGGCCTCGATCCGCTCGTCCAGGCTGGCGAGCGTCCGTTCGCGGCCCGGTCGGGTGATCGTCAGATGCCCCGTCTCGAACACATTCTTGAGCCGAGACAGCTCGTCGAGCCTGTCCTGCGCGCCGGCAGGCACGGGCCGGTGGGACGCTTTGGCGTCGGCGACTTTGGCTTTCATGGCGTCGTACTCTGCCAGCAGCGCGAAATAGTCCGCCCGTACCTGCTGGAGCCGGGTCAGTTCCTGCGAGGCGTCTTGGTTTTGGTCGACCCAGGCGGCATAGTCCACCAGGCGCGTGAACCACTTGCGGGTATAGCTGTAGGTAAAGCTAAAGCCGCCGAGGTAGGACGCAAACCCCTTTGCCTCATCGGTTGGCCCGGCGCTGACGCCCAGATCCACCGTCCCGGCTTTGATCGAGATTGGTGGCTTGGCCTGGAACGCGGCGAGCTCTTTCTGCGCCTCGACGCCCACTTCGACCGGCTGCGCTTTCTCGATCAGTCCCCGTTCCCTGGCCTCGCCGATCACCTGATCCCGCTTGCGCGCATACTCCTGCGGGTCGCCGGCGACCTTGTCCAGCTGTCCTTTGAGCCGCGCATAGGTGCGGATGCTCCCCTGGTAGAGGCTCAGGGTCCGCATAAAGTGCGCGACAAAGTGGTGGAGCCCATCGTAGCTCTGCACCATCTTGAAGCTGAGACTGATCTGACCGGCGACTTCCCACAGACCCAGGTCCACCTTGGCGACGGCGCCGACGGTGAACGAGAGGACGGGCCGGATCTTGCGGTCGTCGCCCGTGGATATCGAGCCGCTCACCTGCACAAAGAACCCCAGCTCGACGCCCTCGCCAAAGGTGAACGTGATCTTGCACGACTGGTTGAGCGTCGTGCCCGGCTTGGCGAGCGCGGCATAGTCCTTCAGCAGCTGCTGGTAGGTCAGCGTGTGATACTCGTACCGCGCCTCGGTGCTGAGCACCTCGCGCGCCGTCTTGAGCGATCGCTCAGCCCCCTCGAGATACCCTCTGACCTGGGCGCGAACCTGAGGATACCGCCTGCTGTAGGCGTCGATCCAAGCCAGTTGCCGCTTGACGCCGCTGCCGAGCGGAAAGAGCGCCTCTTCCCCCTGGGACCGAGCAGTCTCCTCCAGGTGCAGACCATAGGCGATCGCCCGGTCCTGCATCTCCTGGCGCAGCCGGTGGAGAGCGCGGATCTGGCCTGCCATTTCCTGGGCCTGCTTGTCCGCCACTCTCGACTTGCCCAGTTCCGCGCGGACAGCCTCCCGCCCGGTGAGAGCATATCTCTGCTCGATCGTCTTTTTTGTGGCATAGCCCTCTTGGCCTGCCGGCGTCCGCCTCTTCTTGTCGACGTCGTACGCGCGTACCGCCTTCTCGTACGCCTCCACGTCCTTGAGCCGCGACGGCGCCTGGAGCTGTGCGGCGCCGAGCTGCACCTGCTGCGAACGCAGCTCGCCCACCGTCCGATCGATCTGGTCCAGCTCCTTGACCAGCTGGCTGGGCTGTAGATCGATCAGCCAGGCGCGCCTGTTGGCCTCCAGACTGGCGACGAGCTTGGTCGCGACCTCGACCAGCGGCAGCGGCGCGAGGATCGGCGCGCCCGCTGGCGCACCCACCTGCTCCTTCGTCCCTTCCCCGACCGCCGGCGGCTCCTTTCCCTCCTTGCTCGCCTCCGGTTCCTTGCCCGCCTGCGGCTTCTCGCCCTCCTTGCCGCTTTCGGGCTCCTTGCCCTTCTTGCCCGCCGGCAGCCCTTCTCCCTCCTTGCCCGCCTGCGGTTCCTCACCCACCGCCGGCGCTTTGGCCCTAGATGCCGCGCTTGCCTTGAGCGCCCCAAAGCTCCGCTCGCCTTTACCCAGGAGCTTCCGAAGCGCCCTGCTCCAGGTGATCACCGGCGTCTTGACCTGCCACTGCGAGAGCTCGGCGCCAAGCTCGTAGGCGCGGCTCAGGGCATCGTACACGTTGCCGGGGTGCTCTCGCGCCTCCGCTGCCAGCTTTGTGACGAAATCGACCCGCCCCTCGATCTGGGCAAGAGCCTCGGACGCCTCGCCCAGACCGGGCGGTTCGTGCCCTGTCAGCCTACCGGTGACCACTGCCGCTTCAGGCGCCAGTTCGCTGGCGACCCGTTTCACCTCGACCTCGATCATCGTCGGGAACTCGCCCACGAACCGCCCAAATCCGGCGATCGCGCCGCGTTCGGAGGCGTTGCTCGCCCAGACGGGGAGTGCGCGCGCCAGCCTTCTGTACCGGCGCTGGTAGGCCCGGCACGCCTCGGCATACGCTTTGCGCTTGGCGCCCATCTCGTCGACCAGCTGGTCGAGCTCGTCGAGCGGGTCGAGGGGGGCCTTTTCGGACTGCTTGCCGGATCTAGAACCCAGGGCTGTCCCCTCGCCGTTGCCTCGCTGGACGACCGCGGACTTGGCCTGGCTCCAGGCGAGTTCCTCAGGCGCCGACGAGGCAAGCCGCGCTTCGCGTTCGTCCGGCGCGCGCGCCGGGGAACGAAGCGGGACCGCGGCTAGGTTCCACCCCCGGTACGCCGCCGGTCGCCGCTCGACGGCGAGGGGCGCCAGGTCACTCGGGGACAGAGTGAACGAGGAGGGTTCGCGCTGCAGGATGGCGCTCGGGGTGCGGCTGAGGACGCCTACCCCAGGGATGCCGCCGCCGAACCCGCCGGGATCGCGCTCGAGGACCTCGACCCCCACGCGCTCGAAGGTCTGCCGGTGGCGCTCGGGCTGCTCGACGCCGACCTTGCGGTTGCCCGCTTTGGGTTTGGCATTGGCGGGACCAGGCGACTGGCTCATTCGCGCGCCCCTTCCCATGTGAAATCCCCTTCGTTCAGCAAGCGGCCTTCCTTGGCGATCTCGATCCGCGCTGCCTCCAGGACGTGTACCATCGTGACAGGCGAGTTATGGTGGGCGGCAATAAACGCCGCATTGAGCGCGATGTTGCGGATGCTGCCCCCCGACAACCGAAAGGTCCGCGCCAGGTAGGCATAGTCCAGCCCGTCCACCGGCGTCTCGGGCGGGTAGATCTGCTCCCAGATCCGCTGGCGGTATCCCTCGTCAGGCTGGGGAAAGACGATCGAGAAGCGCAGGCGGCGGGTAAAGGCCTCATCCAGGCCCGCCTTAAAGTTGGTCGCCAAGATCGCCAGGCCCCGGTACTCCTCCAGGCGCTGCAGCAGGTAACTGACCTCGATGTTGGCGTACCGATCGTGGCTGTCCCGGACTTCGCTCCGCTTGCCAAACAGGGCGTCCGCCTCGTCGAAAAAGAGAAGCGCCCCGCCGTCCTCTGCGGCGTCGAACAGCCGGCGCAGGTTCTTTTCCGTCTCGCCGATGTACTTGCTGACCACCGCCGAGAGGTCGATCCGGTAGAGGTTCAGCTCTAAGTGATTCGCCAAGATCTCGGCAGCCATCGTCTTGCCCGTGCCGCTCTCGCCGCTGAACAGGACCGTGATGCCCAAGCCGCGACTGCTGCGCCGGCGGAACCCCCACTCCTCGTAGACCTTGCTGCGCTGCTCTACCTGCTCGGCAATGTGCCGCAAGGACCGCAGCTGGTGCTCGGGAAGCACAATGTCCGCCCACGTCGCCACGGGCGTGATGCGCTGCGCCAGCACGTCCAGTCGCGGGCGCGTGTAGGCCAAGCAGGCCTGCCACAGCCGTTTCCCCTCGACCTGATCGCCAGTTCCGGTCTGCGGGGCCACGGACGGAGACGAGTCCAGGCCACGCACGATCTCGTGCACGGTGGGCAGGTTGAGGTCAAACTGCGCAGCCAGTTGCGCCGGCAGACCGTCCATCCCTGGCGTCAGCACCGCCGCCCAGGCTGCGAGCTGCTCGCCTGGCGTCGGCTTGCGCACGTCGAGCGCGCAGTTGTCACGTCCCAGGTCGCACCACACGTCGCGTGTATCCAGCATGCACAGCCCATCGCTGCGGTACAGGAACTGGCGGACCCGCTGCGTTGGATCGCCGGATGGCGCTTCATGCGCCAGTTCGCTGGCGTCCAGATAGAGCGCCAGGGGCAGCAGCGTGCTCTCTCGGTGCCAGAGACGCGCCAAGTCCTCGAGATCGCGCGCGGCGAGGGGAATGAGCTGCGCGGGCAGGCTGTACAACTGGACGCCCAGTTGTGCGGCGATCCGGCGGGCGACGAGCCGCTTGCTGATCGGGTCAGATCCAACCAGTTGCAGGATCGGCCAACGCGGCACAGGCTGGGCGCCCGCCAGGTAGGCGAGCGCCTGATCGACCACTCCCTGCTGCGAGGGCGGCAGATCCGGTTCCGCATCCTCCCCCCGGACCGGCAGCAAGAACGGGCGTAGACGGTGATCCAGCTGATTCAGTCCGTTCAGGTAGTGGACGATGCGCTCGTCAGCCCGCAGCGGACGGGTAGTGAGGGGAGTAGTAGGCGGTTGCTGGATCTCGATCAGGCGCCAGTAGCGCAGTGGGCGGTCGGGTGACAGCGCATCCCAACTCGCGTCCTCAAAGAGGGCAAAGGCCAACGCAAATGTCGGGAACGCGTAACTCGGATCGCCCTGCACTTGCGCGTATAGGTGTGGCAGTTCGGGCGCGAACTCGGGCGCGGCGCAGAGGAGCAGCACCCGCTGCTCAAAGAGTGATAGGCCAAGCCGCCGGCTGAGTTCGGACAGCGTCGCGATGGGAGGGGGAATGCCTGACGCCCCCGCTGCCGCGGGTCCGTCAGCAACATATCCCCGCACGCGCGTCACAAGCCATTCCACAGCGGAGAGCAGAGCACCTTCTGGGACGACCGTGTGAGATGGCATCGTTCAGACACTCCCCGGGCACACACGCCACTTCCCGTCGACGCGCTCAGATGCGTTGCCGCCCCTTGTGTAGGAGGGGACCGTGCACGTACGGCACCATCATACCACACTTTGCGCGCACAAGCAATGGCTGTGCACAGCTTGACAGACAGGCGCTCTGCGGCTATGATGGGCAGGTACGCACCATGCCGCGAGACAGCCAAAGGAGAGTGCAACTGTGGAAGACTATGAGAAACTCGGCGTATTCTACCTAGGGCGCGAGTACGACCTCGGGGCGGGCAAGCCGCGCGACGATTTGATCCTCTATGACTCGCGCGACCTGACCACCCACGCCGTGTGCGTGGGCATGACCGGCAGCGGCAAGACGGGCCTGTGCATCGGCTTGGTCGAGGAGGCTGCCATCGACGGCATCCCGGTGATCGCGATCGACCCCAAAGGCGACCTAGCGAACCTGCTCCTCACCTTTCCGGAACTCAGGGGAAAGGACTTTGAGCCGTGGGTCGATGCCGAAGAGGCAGCCCGCAAGGACCTGACGGTCGCCGCGTTTGCCGAGCAGCAGGCGGAGCGCTGGCGCAGTGGTTTGGCGAGTTGGGGTCAGAGCGGCGAGCGGATCCAGTACCTGAGAGAGCAGGCCGATTTCGCCATCTATACCCCGGGCAGCAACGCCGGACTGCCCGTCTCGATCCTCCAGTCCTTTGCCGCCCCGGGCGCCGGGGTCGTGGAGGATGGTGAGCTGCTGCGCGAACGGATCAACACCACCGTGACCAGCCTGCTCGGACTGGTGGGGATCGAGAGCGACCCCTTGCAGAGCCGCGAGCACATCTTGATCTCGACCATCCTGGGCCAGAACTGGGGCGAGGGCAGGGACCTGGACCTGGCGACCCTGATCCAGCAGATCCAGAACCCGCCGGTGACCCGCATCGGCGTCCTCGACCTGGAGTCCTTTTACCCGGCAAAGGATCGCTTTGACCTGGTGATGGCCCTCAACAACCTGCTGGCATCGCCCGGCTTCCAGTCCTGGTTGGAGGGCGTGCCGTTGGACATCGGCTCGATCCTGTACACGCCGCAGGGCAAGCCCCGGGTAGCCATCTTTTCGATCGCCCACCTGGGCGACGCAGAGCGCATGTTCTTTGTATCGCTGCTCCTGAACCAGGTCCTGGGCTGGATGCGGACACAGCCCGGGACTTCGAGCCTGCGCGCCATCGTCTACATGGACGAGATCATGGGCTACATCCCGCCCGTCGCGATGCCCCCCTCCAAGCAGCCTTTCCTGACCCTGCTCAAGCAAGCGCGCGCCTTTGGCGTCGGGATCGTGTTGGCGACCCAGAACCCGGTGGACCTGGACTACAAGGGCCTGTCCAATACCGGCACCTGGTTCATCGGGCGCCTGCAGACCGATCGCGACAAGTCGCACGTGCTCGACGGGCTGGAGGGGTCTGCACTCACCACCGGCAGCAAGTTCGACCGGCGGAGCATGGACAAGCTGCTCTCGGGCCTGGGCAGCCGGGTCTTTCTCATGAACAACGCGCACGAGACAGGACCGGTCATCTTTCAGACCCGCTGGGTGCTCTCTTATCTGCGCGGGCCTCTGACCCGGACGCAGATCAAGGAGCTGATGGACCCCTACAAAGCAACCCAGCCCCAGCCGGTCGAGGCGGCGCCGCAGGCAGCCCCACGGGCCAAGCCAGCGCCCGCTGCAGCCGCTCCAGCCGCTGCAGCCGCGGCTGGCGTCGCTGCTCCCGCTGCTGCGGCGATCGCAGCCGCGCCCGTGGCTGAGGCGCCCAGCGTTGGCGAGCCCACCCTGCCCCCCGGGGTGACCCAGTACTTTGTCCCCCCGCGCGGCAGGGGCGCAGAGGTGGTCTACGAACCGATGCTCGTCGGCGCTGCGCGGGTCCAATTCGCCAACGCCAAGGCCAAGGTGGATCACCTGGAGGACGTGCTGCGCGTGACGCCGATCACGTCGCAGGCGCTGGCGGTCGACTGGCAGGACTCGGAGGAAGTCACCTTTTCGCTGGACGACCTGGAGCGCGAACCGCCGCGCGGCGCCCAGTTCGCGGAACTGCCCACCGCCGCGCGCTCGGCAGCAAACTATACGCGCTGGAGCCGCGACTGGGTGACCTACCTGTACCGCAGCCAAGAGCTGCAGCTGCTGCGCAGCCCCAGCACCAAGGCGGTATCTGAGCCGGGCGAGTCGGAGCGCGACTTCCGGGTGCGGCTGCAGATGGAGGCACGCGAGCATCGCGACGCATCCGCCGACGCACTCCGCAAAAAGTACGCGCCCAAGATGAAGACGCTGCAGGAGCGGATCCGGCGCGCCCAGCAGGCGGTCGACCGGGAGGCCGATCAAGCCAAGCACGCAGGGCTGCAGACGGCGATCTCGATGGGCACCACCGTGCTGGCGGCGTTTGTGGGTCGCAAGGCGGTCAGCGCCGGCACGCTGGGCCGGGCAGCCACGACCGCGCGCGGTGTGGGCCGCACGATGCAGCAAAAGGAGGACGTCGAGCGGGCCAAAGAGACGGTCGAGGCCCTCGAGGCGCAGCTCAAGGACCTGGAAAAGGCCTTCGAGGACGACATGGCGGCGCTCGAGACGCGGGTCGACCCGCGCACCGAAGAGCTGGAGCCTACGGTGATCAAGCCCAAGCGGACCGGCATCTCGGTGCAGTTGGTGTCGCTGGTCTGGCTCCCCTACCGGCGCGACGCCAGGGGCGCTGTGGAACCGGCGTGGTAGCCGCCTTGCCCATGCCGCTTGGCATTGCCGTCGCACGCTGCCTGCAGCGCACGCCCTGCCGAGCGCGCGGGCATTCTCGCCCCTGAAGGGGGTTGGGCGCCGCTCCACGCGCCGCCCAACCTCCTTGGGTCGGGACTCACATCCTACGCTTGCACGACCGTCACCAGCCCCTCGTTGCCATCCACCGTGATCGTCTGCCCGCTGCGCAGGCGCTTGGTCGCCGCCCCCGTGCCGAGTACCGCTGGGATGCCGTACTCGCGCGCCACGATCGAGCCGTGGCTGAGCGGCCCGCCGATGTCGGTCACCACAGCCGCCGCGCGCGCAAAGAGCGGCGTCCAGGCGGGCGTGGTCAGCGGCGCGACGAGCACGTCGCCGGTCCGCATCTGTGCAAAGTCCGCCGGGCCGTGCAGCACGCGCGCCGTGGCGGTCACGCGCCCCCCGCTGGCGGCGACGCCCTTGAGCGTGTTGCCGCCGCGCCGGCGTCCCTGCCCCGACTTGAGTTCGGCGACGTCGACGCCCAGGACCTTGATCACGGGCAGCATCAGGGGCGGCGTGGCGCGCCGGGCAGCCCGCCACGTGGCCCTGTGCTGCACGACAGTGACGCTCAGATCCTCCAGCGCTTCGCCACGATCGCACGTGGCTGCCGCGCCCGCCACCTCCCCCTCGTACAGCCAGTAGATGTCGCCGGGCGCGGCGATCGCGCCTCCCGCGACCAGACGATCTCCCACCTCGCGCAGCATCTCCCGCAACAGCGGATAGCCGAGCCCGATGTCCGCCAACCCGTCCTCGCGTAGCGGCGCATAGCGTTGTGCGGAGGCGAGCGCCCGACGGAAGAGCCGCAGGCGCAGGCCCTTGAGCCGCTTCGACGTGGTCTCCGTCGCCTCCTCGCGCTGCTCGGCGGCGGTCTGCTGGCGCACGTGCGGGTTCGTTCCCCTGCCGCGCACGTACAGCCGGAGCGTCTCGAGCAGCGGCGCCGGATCGTCCGCCGGCACCGGGTTGCCAAAGTCGAGGCTATATATCATGTGCCCGAACTGCTCCAGGTGCGCCTCGACCCCGCGCCGCCACGCGCGCCAGTCGTCCGCCTCCACCCCCTGTGGCGCCCCGTCATCGTCCAGCTGGGCGACCAGCTCTGGCGTCGGCGTGTCGCACACGTAGGCAGCCAGCGCCGGGCGCGCGCGCGCCCACGCAGCCAGGTCGTAGAGCGACTTGTCAGCCTGGATCGGGAGGCTGTCGTAGCCCATCAGGAAGGTGCGCGCCTCTGGGTCGTCGCGCCGCTTGATCAGCGTGTTGTAGACCATGGTAAACAGGCCCTCGCTGATCCAGGCTGCCGGAATGACGCCGCTCAAGAGCGCCATGTGGGCGTCGATCGCGCCTTCGGCAAGCTCGCGCACCGCGCCCAGGATCTCGGTCGCCGGGAACGTCCGCCAAGGCGTCGCCCGCCAACGGTCAACGAGCCCCGTATACCGCGGGCGCCCCACCTCGGTCCACCGCTCTACCGCGCCGGTGAACATGCGCTTCATGGTCCCGACGCTCCCCAGGATGATCCGGACGATCTCGCCCGCGCTCATCGAGCCGTTATAGTAGGCGTACTCGTTGACCTGGATGATCAGCTCCCCCGAGATGATCGGCCTGCCAAAGATGCCGTCCAGGAGCCGGCGCATGCTGGCGTTGACCGCCGCGCGTCCCAGCGTGCCAAACAGCGGGGTCAGCGGGTCCGCCATCAGCTCGACGATGTTGTTGCGCATGGCGATATAGTTGCCCTTGGGCAGCGCCCACTCGGTCGGGGCGGGCAACTCGGGCACCTGCCCTTCGGCAGGCGCGCTGGGCAGCGCCGTGATGGGTCGCGCCTGGAGGATCGAGAGCTGGCTCGCAGCCCACGCCCACTCGATGTCCATCGGCATGCCGTACAGCGCCTCGATCTGCGCGCCCAGTCGCACCAGTTCGGCTGCCTCGCGATCGGAAAGCACAGGCGCGCGTCGCTTCGGCTCCGGAACAGGGCGCTCTTGCGTGCCGCTCTCGAGGCGCACCGTCATCACCTGCTTATCCGCCGTGTCCCGGACGAGCACGCGTCCGGTCGCCTTTTCCGCGATCAGCGTGTCCGGCGTCACCCGCCCGCCGACGATCGCCTCGCCCAGGCCCCACGCTGCGCTGATCATGGCGTGGTCGCGCTCCCCAGTGACCGGGTTGGCAGTGAACAGCACCCCGGAGCGCTCGGCGTCGACGAGCACCTGGACGACCACGGCGATCTCGTGTGCGGCGCTCAGGCCCTTGGCCTGGCTGTAGGCCTGGGCGCGCTCGCTCTGCCGCGAGCGATACACCACGTCGATCGCCTCGCGGACCTGCTCGTCGGTCTGCACGTTCAGCACGGTCTCGAACTCGCCGGCGAATGAGGCCTGCGCCGAGTCCTCGCCCATCGCCGACGAGCGCACGGCGAACGCGGCGCGATCGCCCGCGGCTGCCCGCAGGCGATCGAGCTGCACCCACGCCGCTGCCCACGCTTCTGGCGCCAGCCCATCCGCTGCGAACGCGGCGGGCAGGATCACGAACCCATCGGGCACCGGGTAGTGCGCCTGGTACAGCCTGGCGAGTGAACCGCCCTTGCCGCCCGCAAGGGGCAGCTCGTCCATCGCCAACTCTTCGAACGTTCGAACTACTGCAGCCATGCCAGCCTTCCTTTCTACTCTGCGCAGCCCGCACTGCTGTGGCTCACGCGCGTGCGCGTGACCGAGATCAGGGCGAGGTTGAGATCCCAGAGCTGGTTCAGCACGCCACGCAGGGCCGCCTGGTCAGGCACGACGCCGCTGACGATCGTCACCGGCCTGCCGTCCTCTCCGTACTCACACGCGATCGCCATATCGCCTAACCAGCTAGACCAACGCTCTGCGATCCATCCCTGTACCCGGATTTCGTACGCGGCTTGCTCTGTCACGGTCGGGTTCCTCTCTACTTGGCGTTCTACCGCCAGTATAGCAGAGAGAGGGGATGAGACGCATCACCCGGGGGGGATGAGAGGGAGTATGATCGTGGGGTGAGCGGGGACCGTATCCGGCGACCCGCTGGCGAGCCATCCACCCCGGATCTGCTGCCAGGAAGCCTTCTGCGACGACACCCCTCGCGCACCGTTACTGCGAAGGCGCGCGCTCTTTGCGGGACCAGCGCCCTTTGCCGGCGCGATCCCCCGTGCTGTGAGAAGGACCAAGGCTGTCCATCGCGCGCGAGGAATCGCCGGCGTGGCTCGCAGGCGGCAAGAGGCCGAGCGTTCTTGCCTGGACGACCGCCTGATCGCGGCTGTGCACGCCCAGCTTCCCATAGATGTTCCGCGTGTGAGACTTGACCGTGGGCAGCGAGATGAACAGCCGTTGGCCGATCTCGCGGTTGCTCAATCCCTCGGCGAGGAGGGCGAGCACCTCTGCCTCGCGATCGGAGAGCGGTTCGACGAGCCCCGCGCGCTCACCGGATGCGAGCTGCCCAGCCCCAGGCGCACGGGCCTGATCCACAAAGGACGCGATCAACCTCTGCGCGTACGCGAGCAGCGGGTTTCCGGGGTCCCTGCGCGCAAGCGCGAGCAACAGCCGAGCCATCGCCTGTCCCGCGTCGACATACACGCGCACGTACCCCTCTGGTTCGGCCAACGTCAGCGAACGCTGCAGCGCATCTTGTGCCCGATCCGAGTCCCCCTGCGCGTCGCGCGCCAGCGCAAGCAGCGCCAGCGCCTCGATCGCCGATCCGGTACGCCCGGCATCCTCTGCCGCCCACAGCAGGTCTCGCAGCAGCGCCGAGACCTCTTGCAGCTTGCCTTGCGCCAGCAGCACGCGCGCCAACGTCAGATCCTCGAACTCGCGCAGGTACTCGACCTCGCCACGCTGGCGGTACGCATCGGCCCAGTGAGCAGCCAAGTCCGCCCTGTCTTGCGCGAGCCAGATCCGCGCCTGGTGCGCCGATACCAGGTCGACGAGCCGCTGGATGCCGTACTCGCGCACGATCTGCATGACCTCTTGGATCGCCGCCAGGGCAGCTTGCCCGTCGCCCTGCGCCTGCTTGATGCGCGCCAACACCGCACGCCCCAGCCCAAAGCTGTCTGGCGTGCCGCTCGCGCCCAGCAGCGCCAGGCCCTCCAACACCTGGCGCTCCGCCGCGGGCAGGTCATTCTGCTCGTACAGGATCTTGGCCCGTTCCAACATGACATAGCCCGTCGCCGACGTATACCGCCCGTCGACGGTCGCCATCGCCAGCGCACGCTCGCAGCTCTGTGTCGCCTGGCGGAGCTGTCCCTGCGCGATCTGGATCTCTGCCAGATTGCAGACAAAAGGCACCGCGGCAAAGGCGAGCCCCTCTTGGGTGGCAGCTGCGATGGCGCGCGAGAACGCATCGACCGCTTCGTCCATCTCGCCGGCGCGAAAGCGGGCCAACCCCAGGATCGAGGCGACACGGATCCGCACGGTGCGGTGTTCCTCGGGCAGGAGCGCCAAAGCGCGATGGGCCAGGTCGATCGCCTGGCGGACATCGCCGCGCACGGCAGCATACGAGGCGCGGTCCGCGGTGACCAGCCCCAAGATGTACGCGTCCTGTGGGGTCATCTCGCCGCCCAGCAGAGACCGCTCCAGCTCCTCCAGGATGCGCTCCGTCGCCTCCTTCTGCCCGCCCAGGTAGAGCACCCGCGCGAGAAAGAGGCGCAGCAGGGGCCGCGCGCGCAGCACGTCCTCGGGCAGCGCACCCAACCACTCCCGGAACATCGCCACGCTGGCGCTCGTAAAGACTGCCGCCCTCTGGGTGACACGTTCGATCACGTCGGCTGCCAGCTCAAAGTCCCTGGCAGCCAGTGCGTGATGGACGGCATCCGTGGGATACCCGTGACCTTCATACCACGCCAGGGCCAAGCGGTGCAGCTCGGGCACTCGATCTGGCGCCGTCTCGCGCAGCCGGGCCTGCAGCAGCTCCCCGAACAGGCGGTGGTAGCGATACCACGTGCGCTCGCCGTCCAGCGGCACGACGAACAGGTTGGCGTGTTCCAGCTGCTCGAGCATCGCCTGTCCCTGCTGATCGCCCAGCAGCGCATCGCACAGGGGGCCACACATCCGCTCCAGGATCGAGGTCGCCAGCAGGAACCTTTGCATCGCCTCTGGCTGCTGCCGGAGGACCTCGTCGGTCAGGTAGTCCAGGATCAGGTGATGCCTGCCCGAGAAGCCGTCGATGAACCGCGCGACGTTGTCTGTCCAGCGCGTAGACTGAAGGGCAAGCCCCGCCATCTGTAGGCCCGCCACCCACCCCTCGGTGCGCGCGCCCAGGTCGGCGATCTGGGGCGCTTCGAGCGACAAGCCCATCGATCCGTTGAGAAACGCCGCCTCCTCCTCGGGCGTGAAGCGCAGATCGCTTTGCCGGATCTCGGTGAGCTGTCCGCGCCCGCGCAACCGCGAGAGCGGCAGGGGTGGGTCGTGGCGGCTGCCGATCACGAGGTGCATGTGTGAGGGTTGGCGCTCCAGGAGCGAGCCCACCGCCTCGTGGACGGCGATCTCGGTGATAGCGTGATAGTCGTCCAGGACCAGGACGAGGGGCCTGGCACGGGCGGCGATGTCGTTGATCAGGGACGCGATCACAGACGCCGCTGCCGGGAGCTGCGGCGCTGCCAACTGGGCCTGCGCAGACTGCCCGATCTCGGCGTCCGCCGCCCGCAGCGCAGCGACGAGATAGGTCAGAAACCCGGGGAGGACGTTGTCCCCCTTGTCGAGGGAAAGCCAGGTACACGCCGGCGCCGCATCACGCTCCTGCAAGTGCTGCAGCCACGCGCTCAGCAGCGTGGTCTTGCCAAACCCAGCAGGGGCAGAGACAAGGGTCAGCCTGTGGCGCGAGCGGAGCCCCTCGTCCAGCCGTTCGATCAGGCGCGGGCGCGGGAGCAGGTTCACGCGCAGCGGCGGCACATAGAGCTTGGTGGTCAGGAGTGGCGTAACCATACGTCGATTGTACCAGCGGAAAGTGCGTTTTGCAAGCCCGAGTTGACAGCGCGCCGTACCCGGCTACAATACGTGTGTCGTCCCATCTCTCCCTTCCTGACAACACGACATCTCACCCGGACCGTCGGACCAGGCATCCATCCAACAGCAGACGAGGTGCAACGTGAACGGACCATTCGACCTTTCCAACAAGATCGCCGTCGTGACCGGCGCCCGCCAAGGGCTCGGCAAGACCTTTGCCCGGTCCCTGGCGGCTGCAGGCGCAAGCGTGTTCTTGATGTCGCGGAACGAGGCGCGCCTGAAAGAGGCGTCGGCAGAGATCGAGCAGTTGACCGGCGTTCACTGCCCCTACCACGTGATCGACATCACCGACGAGGGCAGCGTGGAGCGTGCAGCCGCGTTCGTCCAGCAGGAGGCAGGACGGCTCGACATCCTGGTCAACAATGCCGCCGTCGGAAGGGGAAGCACGCCGCTGGAGCACACCGAACTGAGCGAGTGGACGCACACGATCCAGACCAACCTGACCGGGACATTCCTCTGCATGAAGCACTTTTGCCGCATGATGATCGCGCAGCGATCCGGCAAGGTGATCAACCTGGCTTCGATCGCCGGCATGGTTGCGCTCCAAGACAGCTGCCTGGGCGCCTATGACTGCTCCAAGGCGGCGATCGAGAGCTTGACCCGCTGCATGGCAGGCGAGTGGGCCAAGTACAACATCCAGGTCAACTCGATCGCGCCCGGCTACTTTCTGACGGACATCAACAAGGCATTCATCCGCGAGAACCAGGGGTTCTATGACCGGTCCCTGACCCGTGTGCCGCTGCAGCGCTGGGGAGATCCCGACGAGATCGGCGAGGTGGCTGTCTTTCTCGCCTCCGCAGCGGCGGACTATATCACGGGCGCCAACATCGTGATCGACGGCGGCTACACAGCCTGGTGAGCGGGCGGCAGTCGCTGGGACTCGTCGCTCTCAAGAGGGAGGACAATACCACATGAAACGCGACCCCGATCAGGAGCGGATCGACCTGCGCGACGCGGACTGCATCCGCGCCCGGCGCCCCCTGCTGGTCGCCCATCGCGGCGGCGTGATCGCAGCGAACGCGCCCGAGAACTCGCTGGGCGCGATCCAACTGGCTGCGATCCACGGTTACGACATGGTCGAGCTCGACGTCCGTGAAGCGCGCGACGGCGAACCGGTCCTCTTTCACGGCTCCGCGGGACGCGGCTTGTGGTCGGACACCGGCGTGCCCCGCTTTGTCGAAGAGCTGACCAGCCAGGATCTCGTCGCACTGTGCTACCGCGGGAGCACGGAGCACATCGCTACGTTGGCACAGGCGCTCTCCCTCTGCGCGTCCCTCGGGCTGGGGGTCATGCTGGACATCAAGGCGGGGACCCTCTCCGAGCGGTACCTGGGGCGCATCGCCGACCTGTTGCGCCAGCACGACTGTGGATCTTCGACGGTGACGATCGCGCACGACGACGCGATCCGCGCGGCGCTGGCGGACCAGGTGATCATGCCGGTCTCGGTAGAGGACCAAGCGCGCGTCTGTGCCGGAGAAGCGGTACCGCTGCACGGGCAGTTCTGGTTTGGCTGGGCTGCCGAACTGCCCAACGCGACCCTGTCGGCGCTACAGCGCAACGGTGCCTTCATCATCGTCTCGATCAACACCTTTCACTATCCGGCGCACGCGCAGCACTCGCTCGCCCGGCAGGACATCCGGCGCCTGCTGGCAGCGGGCGCAGACGGCTTCCAGATCGACTCGGTGTACGGGGAAGCTTTCGGCGCGATGTGAAAGCAGGAGCGCGCATCCGATGCCAGCTCGATCCCGCGCTGCCGCATGCCGGCATCGACCCTGTCGCGATCGATTGCGAGGCAAGGACGCTTGGGAGTGCTTGGCCCACCATCCAAGGCGATCTCCAATTCAAGTGGTGCAGCACAGATCGCCCCCCAGCAGCGACCGCTGGGTGCTACGCGACACAATGGCAGATCCGTCCCCGGCATTGCACCTGCGCAATCCCCTCACGAACCCTTGTCACTGCACGGACAATGTCGTATAATGTGCGATAGAGGCTGAGGTGCTATCTGCCGCCCACGCGGTCGGCATGGACCGCACAGGTGCACCTAGGCTGCCACCCCATCGCCCACCTGATGCAGGCTGATCGTTGATCCGCGCCGAACACGCGCCTACACTGCGCTCTCCCTGCGCCGCAGTCCGAACCCTCCTCTCGCAGGGAAGGAGGATGCCATGCACGACGATCTGGCATTGCGGGAACGGGTCGCCCAGCTCGAGGAACAGGTCAGCACGTGCACTGCCGCATTGGCAGAAACCCGGGCTCAGCTTGAGCAAGCGGTTGCCGAGCGCAAGCAGGCTGAGGCGGAGCAGGAGCGGCTACTGGCTGCCGAGCGAGCGCAGACCCGGCGGCAAATCGCCCTCGTGCGGCTGAGCGCAGAGCTCGCCGCCACGCTCGACGAGACACAGGTGTGCTGGCGCGTGGTACAGGGGCTGTGGGAGACGTTGGGCTATGACGTCTTGGCGCTCCTGCTCCTCGACGAGACCACGGGCGATCGCGTCGTTGCAGCTCACATCGGCTATCAAGAGATCCCGGTCTGCATCCCCCCTGGACGGGGGCTGAGCGAACTCCCCCTCCTGGACGGCGAGCTGCACTACACGCCAGACGTGACGCGGGCGTCGCGCTACTACCCCGGCGCGTGCGGCTCCGAAGTCGACGTGCCGATCCGCATCAACGGCGAGGTGCTCGCCGTGCTGTCGGCCGAACACGCCGAAAAAGACGCGTTCAAACCGGAAGACTTTGACTTGCTCACCGCCGCTGCGCACCAAGCCGGCCTCGCATTGGAGAAAGCGCGGCTGATGGCGGCAGAGCGGCGGCGCGCCGACGAACTGGACGCACTGCGCACTACCATGGCGGACATCACCGCTGAGTTGGAATTGCCCTCCTTGCTGCGGGCCATCGTCGAGCGCGCGGCGGGCTTGTTGGGCGGCACGGGCGGCGAACTGGGCCTGTACGACGAGGCCAGCCAACAGGTCCGGATCGTCGTCAGCCACAACCTGGGTGAGGGCCTGCTGGGCACGTGCCACGCCCTCGGCGAAGGCGCTATGGGACGTGTGGCCGAGACGCGCCAGCCGCTGATCATCTCGGACTATCACACCTGGGATGCACGCGCGCCCCAATATGCCGATATCCACATCCGCGCCATTGTGGCGGTGCCACTGGTCGTCGGCAGTCGGCTGGTCGGCGTCATCACCATTGCGACAACAGAGCCGGACCGGCAGTTCGGCCCCGCCGACCTGCACCTGCTCAACCTGTTCGCGCAGCAAGCGGCGATCACGATCGAGAACGCGCGCCTCTTTGAGGCCGAGCAGCGCCGCGCCGAGCAGTTCCGCGTGATCGGTGAGGTGGGGCGCCACATTACCTCCATCATGGCAGTCGACAGACTGCTGGACGAGATCGCCCGCTTGCTGAAACGGAACCTGGGATACTACCTGGTCGGCATCGCCCTGATCGAGGGCGATGAACTGGTCTTCAAGGCGGGGGCGGGCGCTGTCTGGGAGACCCCCGAGTTTCAGCCCCCGCGCCTGAAGGTGGGACAGCAAGGGATCACGGGCTGGGTCGCACAGACCGGTCAGCCGCTGCTGGTGCCGGACCTGAGCCAGGAGTCACGCTACTACTCTCTGCCCGAGGCCAGCGAGATGCGGTCCGAGTTGGCTGTGCCGCTCAAGGCCAAGGAAACGGTGATCGGCGTCCTACACGTCCAGAGTAACTGCCTGAACGCCTTTGACGAGAGCGACCTCGTGCTGCTCCAATCGCTGGCTCACCAGGCTGCCATCGCCATCGAGAACGCCCGGCTCTACGCTCAGGCGCAGCGCGAGATCGCCGAGCGCGTGCGCGCCGAGGCAGAGCTGCGTACGTACCAGGAACACCTGGAGGACCTGGTAAGTGAGCGCACTGCCAGGCTGCGCGAGAGCGAGGAACGGTACCGCACCCTGTTCGATGGCGTCCCAATCGGCATCTACCGCTCCACGCCCGGGGGACAGATGGTCGACGCCAACCCAGCCCTCGTGGAGATGCTGGGTTACCCGAGTCGCGAGGCGTTGCTGGCGACCAACACCCCCCAGCTCTATCTCGACCCCGAGGAACGCGTGGGATGGACGACCCTGATGGACCGGGAAGGGGTCGTGCGCGATTACGAGGCTCCGTTGCAGCGGTACGACGGCGAGGTCATCTGGGTCCGGAACACGGCGCGCGCCGTCAAGGACGAACAGGGCGAGGTGCTGCACTATGAGGGAAGCCTCGAAGATGTCACCGAACGCAAGCGCGCGGAAGCAGAGCTGCGCAGGTACCACGAGCACCTGGAGGAACTGGTAGAAGAGCGCGCCGCCGAACTACGCCAGAGCGAGGAGCGGTACCACACCCTGTTTGAGGGCGTTCCCCTGGGCCTCTATCGCGCTATCCCGGAAGGGCAGCTGATCGACGTCAACCCCGCCCTTGTGGCGATGCTCGGCTATCCGAGCCGGGAAGCGCTGTTGGCGGTCAACATCGCCGATCTGTCCGTTGACCATGACGAACGTGCCCGGTGGGCAGCGCGGATGAGGCAAGAGGGGCTTGTGCGTGACTTTGAGATCCGCTTGCGACGCTACGACGGCGAGGTGATCTGGGTCAGCGACACCGCTCGCGCGCTCAGAGACGAGCAGGGCCAGGCGCTCTATTTCGAGGGAAGCGCCGAAGACATCACAGAGCGCAAGCGGTTTGAGGAGGAGCTCCGCCGCCAAAAAGAGTACTTTGAAGCCCTCTTTGTGAACAGCCCGGTGGCTGCGTTGACCGCGAATCTCGAGAGCGACGTCGTCTCCTGGAATCCGATGGCAGAGCGGGTGTTCGGGTATACACCCCAGGAGGCAATGGGCCGGAACGTGAACGACCTGGTCGCCAAGGACCCCACGATCCGGGAGGAGGCGCTGCACTGCACCGAGATGGTGTTGACAGAGGGCGGCGCCGAAGCCATCACCAAGCGCTCCCGCAAAGACGGCTCCCTCGTTGACGTGCACTGCCAGGGCTTCCCTGTCACCGTGTCCGGAGAGATGGTTGGCTATATCATCACCTATCACGACATCAGCGAACTCCAGCTCGCCCGCAGGACAGCCGAGGCTGCCAACCAGGCCAAGAGCCGGTTCCTCGCCAATATGAGCCACGAACTACGTACCCCGCTGAATGCCATCCTCGGATTCACCCAACTGATGGGCGGCGATCCCAACCTCACCGCCGAACAGCGGCAGAATCTCGGGATCATCAACCGCAGTGGGGAGCACTTGTTGGCCCTGATCAACGACGTACTCGAGATGTCCAAGATCGAGGCGGGCCGGGTGGCGCTGCAGGAAAAGAGCTTTGACTTGTATCGCCTGCTCGACACGCTGGAAGAGATGTTCCGCCTGCGCGCGGAGAGAAAGGGACTGGCCCTGAGCTTTGAGCGGAGCGAGAACGTGCCCCAGTACGTGGAAGCCGACGAGGGTAAGCTGCGCCAGGTGTTGATGAACTTGCTCGGCAACGCAGTCAAGTTCACCGAACAGGGGGGCGTGGCGCTGCGGGTCGCCAAGGTAGAGGACCATCTGCTGATCGAGGTCGCAGACAGCGGCCCCGGGATTGCCCCGGAAGAGCTGAACGCCGTATTCGAGCCTTTCGTACAGACGGCGAGCGGACAGCGATCGCTGGAGGGAACGGGCTTGGGGCTGTCCATCAGCCGCCAGTTCGCACGCTTGATGGGGGGCGACATCACCGTACGCAGCGAGTTGGGCCAGGGAAGCGTGTTTAGGTTTGAGGCGCCGATCGGGCTGGCGGACACAGCCGAGGCCGAGGCAGCGCAGCCCTCGCGAAAGGTGCTCGGTGTGGCGCCAGGCCAAGGTGTCTTCCGCCTGCTGATCGTGGACGATCGAGAGACCAGCCGGCAACTGCTGGTCAAGCTGCTCGAACCGCTGGGCTTTGCGCTTCGCCAGGCAGTCCATGGTCGGGAGGCGATCGAGGTATGGGAGCAGTGGGAACCGCACCTGATCTGGATGGACATGCGGATGCCGGTCATGGACGGCTATCAGGCCACCCGGCGGATCAGGGCCAGCGCCAAGGGCCGCGAAACGGTCATCGTGGCGCTGACAGCCAGCGCCTTCGAAGACGACCGAGAGACGATCATGTCCGCGGGATGTGATGACATCGTACGCAAGCCGTTCCGAACGGAAGAGATCCTGGACAAGCTCACCCAACACCTAGGCGTGCGCTATGTCTATGCGGACGAACCATCCCAGCCTGCACCTACCCCGCCCGCAACCACCCGGGACGCGCTGGCGCCAGCAGCCCTGGCGGCGTTGCCCGCCAGTTGGCTGACCCAGCTGCAGCAGGCAACCATCCGGGCCAACCTGGACCAGGTACTGGCCCTGACCGAGCAGGTGCGCGCGCAGAACGCAGCGCTCGCCGATGCGCTGGCAGACTTGGCCAACGGGTTCGAGTACAAGGCGATCTTGAACCTGATCGACCAAGCCGGAGGAGAGCGATGAGTGACCTTCAGGCGGACGCCCCGCGCGGAAACGTCTTGATCGTCGACGATACCCCTGCCAATCTGCGCCTGCTCTCCCAGATGCTGGCTGAGCGTGGGTATCGTGTCCGTCCTGTGCCGGACGGTGCGCTGGCGTTGGCGGCTGTCCAGGCAGAGCCCCCCGACCTGATCCTGCTCGACATCAGGATGCCGGGCATAGATGGCTACCAGGTATGCGAGCGCCTGAAAGCGGATCCCCAGGCCCGCGACATCCCCGTGATCTTTATCAGCGCCCTAGACGCCATAGAGGACAAGGTCAGGGCCTTTACCGTCGGCGGCGCAGACTATGTGACCAAGCCTTTCCAGGTCGAAGAAGTCCTGGCTCGCGTCGGAACGCACCTGGCTTTGCGTCGACTGCAAAGACAGCTTCAGGATGCCAACCGCAAGATGGCGCAAGAGCTGGCTCTGGCTGGGAAAGTACAGACCAGCTTTCTGCCCCACAACCTGCCCGATCTCCCAGGTTGGCAGCTGGCGGCGGCGCTCAAACCTGCCAGGGAGACGTCCGGCGATTTCTACGACTGGTTCCACCTCCCGAATGGACACTTGGGGATCGTGATCGCGGATGTATGCGACAAAGGGGCGGGAGCAGCGCTCTACATGGCCCTGAGCTGGACGTTGATCCGCACCTATGCGGGAGCCTATCCGGCGCAGCCAGAGCTGGCGCTCAGTGCCGTGAACCGTCGCATGGCAGAAGACACCGATACGGACTACTTTGTCACCCTCTTTTACGGGATCCTGGACCCAGACAGGGGGACGTTGGCCTACTGCAACGCCGGTCACTGGGGACCCTATCTGGTCGGCGTTCGCGACAGCGCGCACGTCCAGAGGCTGATCAGGACAGGCCCGCCGCTGGGGGTCTCCGGGGACCATGCCTGGGAGCGAGGAACCGCTTCCCTCGCGCCAGGCGACGTGCTGGTGCTCTATACCGACGGCGTCACGGAAGCGCAAGACGCATGTGGGTCGTTCCTGGGGGAGGACCGGCTGCTGGCATCCGTGCGATCCAGCCTGGGGCGTCCCGCTCGCGGGATCCACGAAGCGATCCTCGAGGACGTGCAGCGCTTTGTGGGCGACACGCCCCAATCGGACGATATCGCGCTGGTCGTGCTCTCCCGGGATACAGGCGCGGACGGATCGACCTGAGCACAATCAGCGGGAACGCTGCCCTAGCGGGTTGGACGGTTTGCGTGACCGCAGTCATCGGTGTCCGGGTGTTGGCCCCGCGATCGGGGTCAGCCACAGAACGACTCAGACGCACCACACACAAGGAGAGTGACAGTGAAAAAGTACGTTGCGGTCTTGGCGGCTTTGACCCTGGGCTTGCTGGTCATCGTCGCGCTGAGAAGCGGCATCGGCTGGGCGCAGGCGCCGGGAGACGACGATCCGACCGGTCCCTGGACGAGCAGCGCCGAGATCCCGGAGGGGGTGCAGATCCAAGGCCCGCCTGACCAGCCTGCCGGGGTCGATGCAGCAGACGTGGAGGCTGCTGCGACCTACAATGCCTACTTGCGCGTCGCGGGTTCGGCGCTGCGACCGCGCGAGAGCAATGTGGGATGGGATTCGTCAGCCAGTGGTGGGTGCCTGTTTGCCTCCAGCGGAGACATGTACACGGTATTCAACACCCCCGTCTACCTGCCCCAGGGCGCGACGGTCAAGTACATGCGCCTGTACTACAACGACACGAGCGCCTCGAACGCGAACGCGTGGTTCAGCGTCTACGACTTGTACGGCGACCTCGTAGCCGAGTGGAATGCTTCGTCGAGCGGGAACACGGGCGAGGACTATCGCACGACGAGCGAGTTCACCCACACGGTCGACTATGACCAGTATTCCTATCTACTCAACTGGCGGCCAAACGACCTGGGATCCGACATGCAGGTGTGCGGTTTCCGCCTCTACTATCGCGCGCCCCCAGGCGCAGTCTACCTGCCGCTCGTCACGAAAGAGGAGGAGTGACCTGGCGGGTGCGCGCCGTCCGCCACTGCTGTTGGAGACCTAGGGAAGGGAGAGGGCAATGGGCGATACCTGGGCGTTTCCGCTGCCCCGCACGCACACCGGCATCCTGCAGGGCAACGGCGTGATGGGCGTGATGATCTGGGGTCAGGACAACGTCCTGCGCGTGACCGTCAACCGGGGCGACTTCTGGGACCATCGCGGCGGCAAGCCGTGGGTCGACGGCATGAGTTATGCGCACATCCGCCGCCTGCTCGAGGCGGGCGACGAAGCCGGGCTGCGCGCACTCTTTGAGGAGGGCGCGGTTCCCGCCGGGCACCCGCAGCGACCCAGCCTCCTGCCCCTGGGGCAGATCGAGCTGGTCCTCGATCCCGCGTTGCGCCTGACGCGGGGCGAGCTCGACATGGGCAGCGGGCAGGTCGTCGTCCGCGCCGAGGGAGAGGGGCGGGCGTTCGAGGCGGCGTTCGACCTGTCGATGCGCGCGCCCCTCCTGCACATCGCGTTCTCGGAGCCGTTGCCCGGGGCGAGCGTGCGCCGCGTCACGGCGTGGAACGCCGTAGGCGACTACCTGAGTCAGATCTCGTTCGAGAGACCACGGTTCTACGACGAGGGCGACCTGTGCGGTTGGGTCCAGGCGCGTCCCGCCGACCCGCCCCTCTGCCTGGGCTACCGCATCGCCGGGCGCGACCTGTGGCTGGGTCTCGAGTACGGCGATGACGCCGCAGCGGCGCGGGAAGCAGTGCGGCGCCAGATCGACGCCGCGGCGCGCGCGGGTCCGCAGGCTTTGCGCGCCGAGACCGCCGCCTGGTGGCAGCGCTACTGGGCGCGCGTGCCCCGTCTCGAGCTTCCCAACGCGCACCTCGACTACCTCTATCGCTATGGGATGTACAAGTTCGCGGGCCTGACCAGCCCCGACGGTGGCGTGCCGGCAGGGCTGCAGGGCCCGTGGATCGAGGGCGACGCGATGCCGCCTTGGTCGGGCGACTATCACTTTAACATCAACGTGCAGATGTGCTACTGGCCCGCCTACCGGGCCAACCTGCTGCCGCACTTGCTGCCCCTCTTTGACATGATCGCTTCCTGGATGCCGCAGCTCCGCGAGAACGCACGCATCTTGGTCGGGATCGAGGATGGGCTCATGCTGCCGCACGCGGTGGACGATCGCTGCACTTGCATGGGCGGTTTCTGGAGCGGCTCGGTCGACCACGGCTGCACGGCGTGGGTGGCGCAGATGATGTACGACTATGCCCGCTACTCAGGCGACCTCGACTTTTTGCGCACGACCGCCTATCCCTTTATGACCGGCGCGATGCGCGTGTACGAAGAGATGCTCGAGCGCGACGGCGACGGCTGGACGCTGCCCGTCGGCGTCTCGCCCGAATACCGTGGTTCGGCGATCGACGCCTGGGGCAGGAACGCCAGTTTCCAGCTGGCGTGCATTCACTGGCTGTGCGAGCACCTGATCGAGGCTGCCGCGCAACTTGGCGAACCGCCGCGACCCTCCTGGCGCGAGATCCAGCGCGGGCTGCCGCGCGCCGCGCTCGCTGGACCGGCGGGACGGGAACAGATCGCGCTGTGGGAGGGCACCCCACTGGAGGAGAGCCACCGCCACCACTCGCACTTGGCGGGCATCTGCCCCTTTGACGTGCTCGACCTCGACGATCCCGAGTGGCAGCCGATCTATGAGCACTCGCTGCGCACCTGGGTCTACCAGGGGATGGGCCTGTGGTCGGGCTGGTGCGTGCCTTGGGCGGCAATGATCCACACCCGCTTCCACAATCCCGAGATCGCCGAGCTGCTGCTCGAGATCTGGGAGCGGGTGTTCACCAACGAAGGGCACGGCACGCTGCACGACTGCGTCTTTCCCGGCTTCACGCTCATGGGCGCGCCCCGCCTGACCGGCGTGGACCACGGACCACGCCCGCCCGAGCGGATGCAGATGGACGCCGGCATGAGCGCCACAGCCGCGATCATGGAGATGATGCTGCACACCCAGCGCGGCGTCGACGTCCTCTTTGCCGGCGCGCCGTGGGCGTGGAAAAGAGTCGCCTTTGACGGTCTGCTGACCGGCGGGGCGTTCCTGGTCGGCGCGGAACGCGTGGACGGGCGCGTGACCGAGGTCAGAGTACAGAGCCGGGTGGGCGGCACGTATTGCCTGCGCAACCCCTGGGGCGACGCGCAGGTCGACGTGATCGACGCGTCCGGCGCCACCCAGAGGATCGGCGGTCGCGTGTTGCGCATCCCGATCGCTGCAGATCACTCTGTGCGCATGCGCGCTGCGAGCTAGGCCGAGCGTGCGCCGCTGCACGCTCGCGGTACCCCTCGTCACGCCAAACACAACGTCGCATCATGTGCCACGGGTGCATGAGGAAAGGAAGGAAACAGGAACGATGAAGGCACACACTCGCAGACCAGGCATGCTCCTCTGCTGGCTCCTCGTCGTGGTTGCGTTCACCAGTCTGTCCGCCTCCACGGCGTCTGCGACGGTCGACTATGCCCGGCAGACAGGGCAGCCCTGTGGCGTGTGCCACACGCGCCCCGAAGGGGGCGGGGAACTGACCCCCGTGGGCATCGCCTACGCCCGGGGCGGATACGAGTGGCCCATCGCGGCAGACGTGGAGCCGTATGCGCCCTCGAACCTGGTGCGGACGGTGCGCCTGATCGCCGGCTATGTGCACCTCACGGTCGCCGTGATCTGGTTCGGCGCCATCTTTTACATCCACATCGTGGTCAGGCCCCAGCAGCTCAAGACCGGCATCCCGCGCACGGAAGGTAGGATCGGCTGGATCAGCATCGGGCTGGTGGCGCTGACCGGGATCGTGCTGACCATCCTCCGCTACCTCGAGACGGGCTCGGTCTTCTCTGGCGCCTTTGGCACGATCTTTATCATCAAGCTGGCCCAGTTTGGCCTGATGGTGCTCCTGGCGCTGATCGCGACCGTGACCTTGACGCGGCGCCTGCGCAAGAGCGCGCAGCCCCAAGCGGGCGCCGCCCCGACGCCACAGGAGGTCACCGCGGAGACGCTCCCCTCCTTCGACGGGCAGGCTGGCAAGCGCGCCATGGTCGCCGTGGCGGGCAAGGTCTATGACGTCACAGGCAGCCGGCTGTGGCGAGAGGGCGTCCACGTGCGGCAGCACCGCGCCGGTCAAGACCTGACCGAGGCGATGAGGGGCGCCCCCCACGGCGCAGAGGTGCTGGAGCGAATGCCCGTGGTCGGCGAGATCCACGCCGCTCGCCCCCAGGCGCGTCCGCGCCCGCTGCGAGCGCAACAGGTGCTCGTGGTGTTTGCCTATGCCAATCTCGCCCTCACCTTTGGGATCCTGCTTTGCGTGGCTTTGTGGAAGTGGGGCTTCACATGGGAGAGGGATGCGCTGGCGCCCGACGCCTCCGCCGCAACCGCCCTCTCCGCGGCTTCCTCCCGGTGCATCGCGTGCCACAGCGACGAGGCGTTTATGCGCTCCCAGATCGCCGAGTGGCGGCAAAGCGTACACGCCGCGCAAGGGGTGGGCTGCTACGAGTGTCACCACGCCGAGGCGGGCGATCCGGACGCCATGGCGCACAATGACTATACGATCAGCGTCCTGGTCACGCCCAAGGACTGCGCCCAGTGTCACGTCCGCGAGGCAGAAGAGTTTGCGGCGAGCCGTCACGCACAGGGCGGCGACATCCTCGAGTCGCTGGACAACATCCTGGGAGAGAAAGTGGAGGGCGTGGCTGCGACGGTCCTCGGCTGCCAGCAGTGCCACGGCGCCCCTGTGGAGGTCATGCCCGACGGCAGCCTGTCGCCTGCGAGCTGGCCCAACACCGGCATCGGTCGCATCAATCCCGACGGCAGCAAGGGCGCCTGCTCGACGTGCCACACGCGACACCTCTTTAGCGTCGCCGTCGCCCGCGAGGCGGATAGCTGCGGCAACTGCCACCTGGGGCCCGATCACCCGCAAAAAGAGATCTATGAGGAGAGCAAGCACGGCATCGCCTTTGCGGCGAACCGAGAGCGGATGAACCTCGATGCCCAGCCCTGGGTGCTCGGCGAGGACTATACCGCGGCGCCGACCTGCGCGACGTGCCACATGAGCGCCGTGCCCGAGCTGGCAGTGAACCATGACGTCGGGCTGCGCATCGCCTGGACCTTGCGCCCCGCGATCTCGGCGCGGCAAGAGAACTGGGCAGCGCGGCGGGAGAGCATGACACAGGTCTGCCGGCAATGCCATTCTCCCGGCTTCCAGGCGGCGTTCTTTGCCCAGTTCGACGATGCGGTCGCGCTGTACGACGCCAAGTTCGCGACGCCCGCATCCCAGATCATGCAGCAGCTCTACGAGGCGGACAAGCTCACGGCGCTCGAGTTCGACGACCCGATCGAGTGGACCTACTTTTACCTCTGGCACCACGAGGGACGCCGCGCGCGCCACGGTGCGGCGATGATGGGGCCCGACTATGTCCAGTGGCACGGCTTCTACGAGGTGGCGGACCGCTTCTACAACGAGCTCGTGCCCCAGGCAGAGGCGCTTCTCCCCGGCGTCACAGAGCCCTATCTGCAGGACGAAGCCCATCAGTGGCGGCAGGGAGAGGAATAGGCGCGCAGGAGTGTGGGGACGAGGGTAGGTGCTGCACGTCACGCCTCTCAAACCGTGAGCTTGGCGCGTACAGCGTCTGCCCGAGGACAGATCCGCCCTGCACCTGCACGGGCTGATGGTGCAGCGGGCGTCAGACGCCTCTGGGAGTGTGCTCAAAATGTGTCCGGTACCTGCATGGGGAGGTGCGCGATGAACAAGGTCAAGCCGGGAAAGCCCCGACTAACCAAACGCGGCTGGATCTGGATCGGAGGGCTCGCGGGCCTCGTCGCGATCCTGTCGCTGCTCGTAGCAGGCGGGGACGCCATCCAGAACTATGTGGCACAGAGATCCGCGGACGCCGCTCAAGCCACAATGATCGCCATCATGGACGCGCAGTTGGTGGTCCAGACCACGCTGGCAGCCTATGAGAGCAGCCAGGTCGAGTCTGGCCCCACCGCAACGGCGGTCAGCCAGAGAATCGCGCAACTCGAGAGCACGCGGGAGGCGCTGGAGGTATTGAGAGCCAAGGTGGAGCCTACGCTCACAGCTTTCGCTTCTGTGCCAGTCGGTACACCACCGCCGGACGCCTCGCGCGGGCAGGTTGCCTCTCAGGTTGCAGGCGTGAACGCCGAGCTGCTCGAGTTTGGCCGATTCCAGAACATGGTCACAGCCAAGATCCGGTGGACGAACTCGGGAGACAGCAAGCAGACGATCTGGCCAACGGACAACAGCTACCTGCTCGATGAGGCGACCCAGATCAAGTACCGCATGACCGAGCAGAGCAACTACTCCGGAGAGATACCGGTTGGCGAGAGCATCGACGTCTGGGCCAAGTACGCCCTGCCACAAGCAGACCAACCACGGTATCTGTCCCTGATCCTGAATCATGGCGTCCTGTTTGAGCACCTCGAGGTGAAGTAGGAGGAGCCCGACGTATCGCCGCCAGCAAGTACCTCGCCCGTGAGATCGTCCAGCACCTGGCTGAGGACGGCGCCGCTGGGTCTTGTGGCCCAGGCTATGCACAGGTGCACGTCGTGTCGCGCCTCTGGTCCGCAAAGGAGCTTAGAGCGATGACGAGCGCCAAGCATCAGAGAGCAGTGGGATCCGAAGAACAGACGCAGCATGCACCGAGCGTGGACCGGGCCGAAGCACCCGAGCGCGCCGCCGCCCGCGCGGACGAGCACGCGCCGCCCGTCCCCTCTCGAGAGGGACACGCCAGGGGTCGGCCCAACAGCGCACAGCGCGCAGCGGTCCGCGCAGGACACCCCGGGCCTGCTTACCTCCTCTCGCTGCAGCGCGCTGTAGGCAACCAGACTGCGGGACGGGTCCTCTCTGGGGCACAGCGGAAGGCTGCGCCGGGATCGCCCCCCGCAGGGGGACGTGCCGCTGCGGCGTCGCAGGACGCGGCGCCCTCGACCGCAGCGCACGTCACCCTGTACTTTGCGCAGAACAGCGATCAGCCGGGCGCCGAGATAGACAAGCTGGAGCGCCTGATGCTTCTCGCCACAGACCCCAAGTGCACGGTCCGGATCGAGGGCCACGCCTCCACCGAGGGCACCCGGCGCTACAACCAGTCGCTGTCGGAGCGGCGCGCAGGCGCCATACAGGCCTACCTGTTGGTCATGGGAGTCGATCCGAAGCAGATCGTGAGCCGCTCCTATGGCGAGATGCGACCGGCGGTGCCCGAACAGGGCAGCGCCGAGCGAACCGAGCAGAGCCGTGCCCAGAACCGCCGCGTCGAGGTCACACTGACCTATACTGGCGCTCCGAACCGGCGGCTGATGGCGCTGCAGCAGTGGCTGAACAGGACGCGCGACCGCTTCGCACAGATGGAACAGGGCGAGATGGCGGGCCTGCAGAAGGCGCAGGAGCTGCTGGTCAAGCGCACCCGCCTGGCAGGCAAGATCGCGCCCATCCTGGTTTACGACGCCGAGCGCCAGGTGTCCTACCACGAGATCGGCCTCAAGGAGACGCGCAAGACGCTGGCAGAGCTATCGGAGGCATGCCTGGATCCGGAGAAGGCGCAAAGCGTCCTGCTCAAGAGGTATTCCTACTTCCGCCGCGCGATCGAGGGCAAGGTCGCATGGCGGGTCAAGAGCGCTGCCGCCCTGAGTCGCGCCAAGCAGGCGCTCGAGAGCGCGACCAACGCCCAGGAGAAAGCATTCTGGCGAGAGGTCGTCGAGCTGTACCAGGACTCGATCGACCGCCTGACGGAGGACATCTTTTGGCTCACGAAACAGCAGCTGGAAGAGGCGCAGACGCCCTAACAAGGCGTGGGGAAAGAGAGGACATGGTCAACAAGAGAAAGTACAGGGATCGTCTTGGGCACACAAGGAGGCGAGCCAATGCCCGAAAACCGGAAGCAGACCTTTGAGCAGCTCGATCGACTGCTGCACGACGATGATCTCGTGGTGCGGCTTCCTCTCGACGATGCCGCCCGGTACGCGATCTTGAGCGACCTCCACCTCGGGAACGGCGGCGGCGCCGACAACTTTGCGCACAACCAGGATGCCCTCCAGCACGCCCTGGCGCACTATCGGGAGAGCGCGTACACGCTGATCCTGGTCGGCGACATCGAGGAGCTGTGGCAGTTTGACCTGCCCGAGATCTACGCCCGCTACGATCGCACCGTCTATCGCGCCCTGCGCAGCTTTGCGCCGGGCATGGTGCACCGCGTCTACGGCAACCACGACATGGAGTGGGCGGGCCTCTCCGACCCGGCAGTGCCGGCGGGCGGGACCCATCGCTGGGCGACGGCAGGCATCCGGCTGGGCGACAGGGTGCTGATCGCACACGGGCACCAGGGAGATCTGTTCGCGGACAGGCGCACCTGGGCAAGCCGCTTTGCCGTGCGCATCTTTCGCTACGTCGAGCCGGTCGCACGCTGGCTCGGCTGGGGAGACAAGGCAGACACCCTTTCGCGGGTGCCCAAGGGGCGCGAGCAGACCTACTATGAATGGGCCAAGGGCGCAGGCGTGATCCTGATCTGCGGGCACACGCATCGCGCCTTCTTTGCTTCGCGCTCCAGGTACGATCGCCTGCAAGAAGAGTACGCACAGCTGTCCGCCGCGTTCAGCGCCGACCCGCAGGCTGCAGCGCAGGAGCAGAAGCGCGTGGCACGTGAACTGGCGCACGAGCGAAGACGCGGGCGCGACATCGGCCCGCTGGAAGACGAGGGACAGCCGGTGCCCTGCTATTTCAACTGCGGATGCGGCTGCTACTCCAATGGCTTGACCATGCTCGAGATCGAGGCGGACACGATCCGGCTGGTCAAGTGGCACAACGACGCGTCGCTGCCGCCGGAGCAGCGGCGCGAGGTGCTTCAGCAGGACAGGCTCGACGCGTTCATCCAGGCGACCGCGCCCTGACGCCAGGTATGGCACCCCCTGGTGGGCAGGCGTGGACAGACTGTGGAGTGACGGTGCAGATAGGAAGGGAACCCATGGGCGAGGAGCTGGAACGAGACGAAACGACGGGCGAAGGGGCGCTTGAGCAGGAGGCCGAATCGGAGGGCGAGACGGTCACGGTCGCGTCCAAGGCGCTCGAATCGGTGACGGCAGAAACCGTACACATCCAGAGCGGGGGCGCACAGAACGTGCAGGCGACGACGGTGCACGTGGCCCAGGGCGGGATCGGGGCAGCCCAAGCCGAGACCATCACGGTCCAGGAAGGCGGCATCGCCATCGCGCGCGCCAAGACCATCACGATCGGCGAGGGGGGTGCATTCCTGGTCGTGGCGGAACGCGCCGAGATCCAGAACGGGTCGGTCGTGTTCGCGCTTGCCCGAGAGGTCAGCGGGGGCAAGGTCCTGTTCGACGCCAGGTCCGCCGTGCTGTTTGGCCTGGTTGTGGGGCTGGTCGTCGGGCTGATCAAGCGGCTCGCGGGTCGGCAGGAGCCGGTAGAATCCGACTAGCCTAGGATCTGGCAAAGCGCAAAGCGGGCGCGTGACCTAGAACCCGCGCTGCTGCCCTGTCCAGGGCGGTCCTGTCCCCTCGACGAAGGCTTGGACGCTGGGCCCGCGCAGCTGGCGGAGCCGCCACGTGCCGTACAGGTAGCTGAGCACCAGTAGGACGATCGTCGCGGGCCAACCGCTCAGCACCTGGACGATGCCGAGTATCCCTGCCCCTGCGCGCCTCAAGAGCGCCCACTGCAGCGCCAGGCGCAGGGCGAAAAAGAGGGCCCAGATCAGCGTCACCTCGCTGTAGGCGGGCCGCACGCGCGGATGCCAGTACCAGGAGAGGGGCCAACGCCGTGCGATGTGGCTCGTCCAGGCGACCAGTGGACGGCGTGCGATCACGCTCGCTAGGCAAGCCAGCACGGTCAGCCCGCCGCTCAAGATGCCGGGCAAAAAGTAGCCCTCAGCCCTGCCCAGCAGCCACGCCAGCGCGATCGCGACCCCGACGCCCCCCAGCCCCCCTGCCGCATAGGCCAAGCGCTGCCGCCGCAGGAGGCGAACGAGCACGAACCCAAGCGCCACGACCGCCGCTGCCCACGCCGCCACCGCCAAACCCCAGATCGCGTTGGCGATCACGAACACCAGGGGCGGCACGATCGCGTCGACCAGGGTACTGCGCCCACGCAGCACCATGCGCAGCTCTTCCCCAATCTCGCGCAGTTTTTCCCTCATCGATCTCCCCCTCGCGATCTCGGCTGACCGACCGACGCCGGACCTTTTCCCCAAGCCTGCCTCACGCCTAGGCGTACGCTGCCGGCGTGCCCCACCCCTCGATGCGATCGTAGCGCGCCTGCGCGGCGTCAAAGTGCACGTGGATCGGCGCCTCGTCCAGCTCGGGGTGCGCCGCATAGAGCGCCCGGTCCCCATAGCGCAGCGCCTCCAGCACCAGCGGCAGCTCGTGGCGAAAGATCCGGTCGCGCCAGCTCGCCAGTCCTAGTACCAAGCCGCCGCTGACGTGGCAGTGCACGTGCAGCGCAGGGCCTTCTGCATCCTCGCTCCACGCTGCCAGCACCTCATCCCGCATAAAGCGCGTGTACCAACCCGCGATCTGCGCCTCCGCATAGGCGGGCCCGATGGCAAGGAACAGCTCGCCCGTCCGGTCCGAATGGGTCAGGGTGTAGCAGCGCGGCGTCACCGGGCCCTCGGGGCGGGTCCCAGGCAGCAGGCGCACGTCGAGCTTGTCCGGATCCAGGCGGTCCATCGGTTCCACACCTCCATCTGCTGTAGCGACGTTCAGGCAGCGCACACGCGCCGCCCGCAGTCACACTGGCGCTATTGTACCACAAAGCGCCGTCCCCCGCCCGTCGACCGCTCACGGAATCGTGTGCCCTGAACCGAAAACGCGTTGCCCCACAGGCAAGATTGTCTGCCCACCCCCATCGTGATACAATGGCACCCAGTCGGGCTGCCCATGTTGCGACAACGCGCGGGGGCAATGCCCGTGTAGCCGAGCCCGGACCGGGACGCGCCCCCGAGGTGGGACCTCCACGGGCAGCGCTCTCCCGCGCCGGGTCTGCAGCCCGGAAAGAAGTGGAGGAGAACCATCGTGTGGCACAATACGCTGGGCAGAACCGGGTCGGTGGTGTCCGCATTGGCATGTGGGAGCAACGCGCTGCGCCTGTACGACCCCTTCACAGCCGAGATCGTGTTCAACTATGCCCTCGACCACGGGATCACGTTGATCGAGACGGGACGCATGTACGACGAGGGCAGGACCGAGGATTGGATCGGCAAAGCCGTGTCCCATCGCAGGAGCGAGTACGTGCTCGCCTCCAAGTGCTGGTGCGGCAGCTCGTACGAGGACGCCGCGCGGCAGATCGATCAGAGCCTGGAGGCCCTGCAGACAGACCACATCGACCACTACCGGCTCGCGCCCGTAGACAGCCACGAGATGCTGGCGCGGGCCCTTGCCCCCGACGGCGCCCAGCGCGCGATCGAAGAGGCACGGGAGGCGGGCAAGATCTCGTACACGGGTCTCACCGGGCACCAGCCCGAGGTACTGATGGCAGCCCTGCGGACCGGTCGCTTTGATACGGTGCTCTTTGTGCACAACATGGTCACGTACAACGAGCAGAATCGCCGGCTGATCCAGCTGGCGACCGACCTCGGGGTGGGGTTGATGCTCATGCGTCCCCTGGACCACGGCGCGCTGCGCCCGGACCCGGCGCTGCGCTTCGCGCTGGCATCGGGCGTGGACACGGTGCTGTGCGGCATGTACTCCCCGCTCGAGATCGACCGCAACCTCGCGCTCGCCGGTGCGGAACCGGACGAGCTGGAGCGCGCGTCGCTGCACCAGGAGGCGGAAGCGCTGAGCACAGGCTGCCTGCGCTGCCAGGGCGCCGACGGTCCGCCGTGCAAGTGCCCGCTCGGGATCGACGTACGGCAGGTAATGCTGCTCGGTCGCTACCGCGCCAAGTACGGGCTGTTGCCCGCGGCGGAGCTGCAGTGGAGCACGCTGGCAGAGGCAGCCAAGCGGTGCAACGAGTGTATGCAGTGCGAGGAACGCTGCCCAGCTGGGCTGCGCATCGTCCCGTCGATCCACGAGGCGGCGCGATAAGCAGGCAGCTGTCACAGAGACGTCGAGGCCCCCATGCACAGAAGGCTGATCCTGTCCCTTCTCCTCTCTCTCGTCCTAGTCCCAGGAGCGCAGGGAGGGGCGACCAACGCCAGCCCTGGAGCGCCGGCAACAGGATCTGTGACCGGCATCCTGATCAACGAGGTCGACGCCGATACAGCGGGCGCCGACACCCTCGAGTTCGTCGAGCTCTACGATGGCGGCAGTGGAGGCACGGACCTCTCGGGCCTCGCCGTCGTCTTTTACAATGGCAACACGGACAGCTCCTACGCCGCCTTTGACCTCGATGGCTGTGCGACCGACGTCGACGGCTACTTTGTGTTGGGAAACGCCGCTCTGCCGGCAGCGGACCTCACCTTCCCTGACAACACCCTGCAGAACGGCGCGGACGCCGTAGCGCTCTATCTCGCCGACTCTGCCGCCTTTCCCACCGGCGCGCCGGTCACGACCACCGACCTGCTCGACGCACTGGTCTATGACACGAGCGACTCCGACGACCCGGGCTTGCTCGTGCTGCTCAACGCCGACCAACCCCAGGTGAACGAGTCAGGCGGCGGCAACAGCGCGGCACACTCGAACCAACGCTGCCCCAACGGGGAGGGCGGGCAGCGCAACACCAGCGCCTACACACAGGCGCCTCCCACGCCTGGAACGGATAATGCCTGTGCGCCGCCCTTTGGCGCATGTGGCGATCCCGCCACCCTGATCAGCGCCGTCCAGGGCACCACGGACGCCAGCCCCTTCGCGGGCAGCACGGGGGTGATCCTGGAAGGCGTCGTCGTGGGCGATTGGCAGGCGACGAGCATCGCCGGGTTCTACCTCCAGGAGGATGATGCGGACGTCGACCCAGATCCCGCCACGTCAGAGGGCATCTTTGTCTACGGCACGGCTTTTCCCGTCAGTGAGGGAGACCTCGTGCGCGTACAGGGCGCCGTCAGCGAGTACTATGGCCTGACCGAGATCACCGGCGTCACCAACCTGCTGGTATGCAGCACGGGGATGACGGTCACCCCAGGCGTGGTCACCTTGCCGCTGCCCGATGCCACGTACCTGGAGCGCTTTGAGGGGATGCAGGTCAGCCTCCCTCAGACGCTCACCCTGTCGGACAACTATCAGCTCGGGCGCTACGGCGAGGTCGTCCTCTCGCTCGGTCGGCTCATGGCGCCGACCAGCGTCGTCACGCCCGGCGCGCCCGCGAATGCGCTGCAGACGGCGAACGACCTCGATCGGCTCATCCTCGACGACGACAGCCTGTGGCAGAACCCAGAGCCGATCGTCTATCCCCCGCCCGAGTTGAGCGCGGGCAACACCCTCCGGGCAGGGGACACGGCTTCGGGCATCGTGGGCGTGCTGAGCTACAGCTGGTCCGGTTACCCCGGCACCAATGCCTATCGCATCCACCCCACCGCGCCCCCCACCTGGCAGCGCGCGAACCCAAGGCCCGCCCAACCGGCGCCTAGGAGCGACCACGTCCGCGTTGCCGCGCTCAACATCCTGAACTTTTTCAACGGGGACGGCTCGGGCGGAGGGTTTCCCACGGCACGGGGCGCAACCACCTACCAAGAGTTCCTGCGCCAACGAGACAAGCTCGTCGCGGCGTTGGCGGGGCTCGGGGCGGACGTGATCGGCCTGGTCGAGGTCGAGAACGATGGCTACGGGCCAAGCAGCGCCCTCCAGGAGCTGACTGACCAACTCAACCTGGCTTCTCCGGTCGGGACGAGCTATGCCTTTGTCGACCCTGGGTTCGGGCTGGGCACGGACGAGATCGTGGTGGCGCTCCTCTACCGCACCGAAACCATCTCGCTGAGCGGGAGTGCGGCGACCACGGACACGACGCCATTCAGCTTGTACCGCCTCCCGTTGGCCCAGACCTTCGAGGCGCGTGCGACCGGCGCGCGGTTCACGGTCGTCGTCAACCACTTCAAGTCAAAGGGCTGTTCTGGCGCGAGCGGGCTGGACGAGGACCAGGGCGACGGGCAGAGCTGCTACAATGCCACGCGTGTGCAGATGTCGGAGGTCCTGATCGACTGGCTGGCGACCGATCCGACCGGCAGCGGGGACCCCGACTTTTTGATCGTGGGCGACCTGAACGCCTATGCGATGGAGGATCCGATCACGGTGCTCGAGACGGCGGGCTATGCCGACCTGGTGGAGCGCCACGTCGGGACAGACGCCTACTCGTACGCTTTCTACGGGCAAGCGGGCTACCTCGACCACGCACTCGGCAGCGGTTCGCTGGCGGCGCAGGTCGCCGGCGCACAGGTCTGGCACATCAACGCCGACGAGCCCAGCGTGCTGGACTATAACACCGAGTACAAGTCGCCTGACCAGCAGACCGATCTCTATGCCGCCGACGCGTATCGATCGTCCGATCACGACCCGGTGATCGTCGACCTCGCGATCGGCCTCGAGCGCATCTATCTGCCGCTCGTGAGGCGGGACTGACCTACGCTGGCACCGGGGCACTGCGATCGGCCTCAAGCGCATCTATCTGCCGCTCGTGAGGCGGGACTGACCTACGCTGGCACCGGGGCACTGCGCTGGCACCGGGGCACTGCGCTGGCGCCAGGGCGCTGCGCTCGTCCCTGCGCTCCGCGTGGGGACGAGGTATCCCGCTTTGACGTATTTGCCTTCTTTGAGTATACTCGTATCCGCCTCTGCACGCACGCACGGCATCTGCCCGCGGCGCTAGGCCGTACGGACGGGGAGCAGGCAGCGCGTGCGCTCCCCGGACAGCCAGGAGGACGACTCGATCGACAGTCGCCTCGCAATCGACGATCGCGGACCGCTATACCGAAAGCAGGGACCATGAACCGACAAATGCTGTTCCTTCTCCTGATCGCCCTCCTCGCCGCAGGGGGCTTGGTCGCCCTCTACTTTGAGCTCCGCACAGAGCCTGTCGACTTGATCGCCGCTCGCTGGGCTGCCGCAGGACACGCCGATCGGTCGTCCGAGTCCTTCATCCACTGGGACGAGGACGACCCACCGCTCGTCCCCGTCGCCTGCGCCAAGTGCCACAGCACCTACGGGCACTTGGACTACCTAGGCGAAGATGGGACGGCGCCGGGCGTAGTCGACGGCGATGCCAAGACCGGCTCGGTGGTGTTCTGCGTGACCTGTCACAACGCGTCGGCGCACGCCATGACGCGCGTCGCGTTCCCGTCTGGCGCAGAGCTGGAGGGACTCGGGCCTGAGGCGTCGTGCATGCAGTGCCACCAGGGCCGAGCCTCCACCGACCGGGTCGATCAGGCGATCGCTGGACTGCCGCTCGATCAGGTCTCCGACGGGTTGGGCTTCACCAACGTCCACTACCTGGTCGCCGCCGCGACCAAGGCAGGCGCACAGGCGCGCGGCGCCTACCAGTACGAGGGGCAGGCCTATGCGGGCGTGTACGGGCACACGCCCGGCTTGCGCGACTGCCACGATTGTCACGACCCACACAGCCTGCGCATCGAGCCCGACGCCTGCAGCCCCTGTCACGCGAACGTCGTCGACTATGGCGATCTGCGCGCGATCCGCACGAGCGAGAGCGACGCGGACGGCGACGGGGACACGGCGGAGGGCATCGCAGCCGAGATCGACGCCCTGCACGAGGCCCTCTACCGCGGGATCCAGGAGTATGGGGCGCAGGTGATCGGCACGCCGATCCTGTATGCGGCAGGCCAATTCCCCTACTTTTTCGTGGACACCGACGGCGACGGCGAGGTCGACGAGGGGGAAGCGACCTTTGCCAACCGCTACACGACTTGGACGCCGCGCCTGGTGCGGACAGCGTACAACTATCACTATGTGCACGCGGATCCGGGCTGCTTTGCCCACAACCCGAGCTACGTGCTGCAGTCCCTGCACGACAGCCTGGGCGATCTGGCAGAGCACGTGAGCGTCGACATGCACGGTATGGTGCGGCCTACCGCGGAGTGAGGACGGGGCGCCGGACGCGCGTGATCCACGCCCCGGCTCAGCACGTAAGTGAACGGGGCATTCCGTCGAGCAGACCACCCACCAGACAGGAAGAAAGGTCCGGCACATGAAGCGAACGTACAAGGCAGCACTCTGGCTAGCGATCCTGGGCGTCATCGTCCTCGCGCCTCTGGCGATCATCCTCCTCGGGCCACGCACCCCGCAGCGCGAGTGGCTGCGCGAGCTTTCGGTGATCGTGGGCTTTATCGGGCTGTCCTTGATCGGCATCCAGTTCATCCCACTCGCCCGCCTATCCTTTCTGTCGACCGTGTTTGACATGGACACGCTGTACCGCGTGCACCACCTCACGTCGCTGCTCGGGTTCGGGCTCGCCCTGGCGCATCCCCTGATGCTCTTTATCCACAACCCCTACACGCTCCGTCTGCTCAACGTGGTCACCGCCCCATGGCGCGCGCGCGCCGGCGTCGCCGCGATCTTGCTGCTGATCGCCATCGCCGCGACCTCCGCCTGGCGCAAGCAGCTCGAGATCGACTACGAAGGCTGGCACTGGGCACACGACATTCTCTCCTTGCTGATCGCCGCGACGGCGCTCTATCACATCCTGCGGGTCAACTATTACACTGCCGTGCCAGCGCAGCGCGTGCTGTGGATCGTGCTCGGCGCGCTATGGGGCTTGCTGCTGCTCTACATACGCGTCATCCGCCCCTGGACCCTGCTGCGGCGCCCCTACGTGGTGAGCGCCCTGGCCAAAGACCGGTGCGAGTGCTGGGCGCTGACCCTGCAGCCGGTTGGACACGACGGCATGCGCTACGCGCCCGGGCAGTTCGCGTGGCTCAAGCTGTGGGGTTCGCCCTTTGGGATCGAATACCACCCCTTCTCGATCGCGTCCAGCGCCGAGCGCGCCGGGCAGATCGAGTTCATGATCAAGGACTTGGGCGACTGGACGTCGCGTCTCGGGGAGGTACAGGTCGGGCAGCGCGCCTACGTCGATGGGCCGTACGGCGTCTTTGGCCCTGACGCCGTGGAGGCGCCGGGCTACGCGTTCGTCGCCGGTGGGTCCGGGATCTCGCCCTTTATGAGCATCCTGCGCACGTTGGCCGATCGCGGCGACCAGCGCCCCCTGATCCTGTTCTATGGCAATCCCGTCTGGGACACGGTGATCTACCGCGACGAGATCGCGACGTTCAAAGAACGGCTCAACCTGCGCGTGGTCCACGTCCTGCAAAAGCCCCCCCCGGGATGGGAAGGGGAGACGGGGTACATCAACGCCGACATCCTCTCGCGCCACCTACCAAGAGAGCGCAACAGCTGGGCCTACATGCTCTGTGGCCCACTGCCCATGATCGACGCGGTGACGCACGCGCTCCACCGGCTCGGCATCCCGCCCCTGCACGTCCACGAGGAGCGATACGAAATGGCCTGACCAAAGGCCACGGATAGGGAGGTGACGCGGTGATCCCCAAGACGTGCGTTTGGATCGTGGTCGCCCTGCTCCTCGTGGGGTGCGGGGTGCCCACGGCGCCCACCGAGCCACCTCCCACGCCCACCCTGCCTCCCGCCGACACGGCTACGCCCGCAGCCTCCCCAACCAGCACCGCAGCGCCCAC
The DNA here is from genome assembly GCA_016929775.1 of Anaerolineae bacterium. Next base: position 14,198 of record JAFGIE010000108.1, on the reverse strand, counting down.
TCCGGATATCCCCGAGCCCGAGCGCCCCCTGCTGATGGCCCACTATATGCCCTGGTACCAGACTCCCTCGGTAAGCGGCACGTGGGGTTGGCATTGGACGATGGACCACTACAGCCCTTCCCGCGTGGACGAGACCGGGCGCCGCCAGATCGCGTCGTACACCTATCCCCTGACCGGTCCCTATGACTCGAGCGACGATGCGCTGCTCGAGTACCAGGTCCTGCTCATGCACCTGAGCGGGATCGACGGCGTGATCGTCGATTGGTACGGCGCCGAGCGCTTCTGGGACTATGCCACGCTCAACGAGAGCACGGGCAAGCTCTTCTCGATCGTCGAGCGCGCCGGGCTGCGCTTTGCCATCTGTTACGAAGACCAGACCGTCAAGCACATGGTCGACAACAAGCACATCCCGCTCGGGGACGTCTATGCCCACGGTCAGGACGTGATGCGCTACCTGCACGAGACCTGGTTCCGGCAGGACGCCTACCTGAAGGTGCTCGATCGTCCTGTGCTGTTTGTCTTTGGGCCGCAGTACTTTGTCAACGCCGCCGACTGGGACAAGCTGTTCGCCGTGCTCGACACGCGCCCTGCCCTGATCACGCTCGACGGGCACACCGAGTCGGCGGGCCTGTCGAGCTATCCTTGGCCCCCCATGTGGGCCTCCCAAGGGGGCGTCTTGAGCCAGGAGGCGTTGGAAAACTACCTGTCGACGTTCTACCGCAAGGCGGCGCGCTGGGACTACATGGTGGCGGGCGCCTTCCCCGGCTTCCAGGACATCTACCAGGAAGCGGGCGTTTCAAGCGAGGCCCGGTACCTCGATCCACGGGACGGGGAGACGTTTCGCCTCACCCTGCAGCGGGCACTCGAGCAGGGGGCGGACGTGATCCAGTTGATCACGTGGAATGACTATGGCGAGAGCACGAGCATCGAGCCCACCGAGGAGTTCGGCTACCGCTACCTGGAGATGGTCCAGGAGACGCGGCGCGAGATCGACCGATCCGGCTTTAGCTATACGGCGGACGACCTGCGCCTGCCGCTGCAGTTGTTCGAGCTGCGCAACCAGTACGCCCAGGACGCGGACGTCCAGGCGCGCCTGGACGGGGTCTTCGACGCCGTCCTCGCCGGCGACCTCGACACAGCACGCGCGATCCTGGCTGAGCACCCGCCCGAGGGATAGCGCACCGCTCCACAGCACGTCTGTGCCGCGACCCACTCGGACAGAGGAGCACGAGGGATGACCCCTGACCACAGCACCAGGAACAGCTACCGGCACTTCACCGTCGCCATCTATGCCCGCGTCTACGAGGTGCAGCAGATGGCGGACCTGGACTGGCTCGCGACGCGCTTTGATGCGATGGAACGCCACATCAAGGTGGACAAGGTCTACTTGGAGACCCATCGCGACACGATCGTCGCCGACGAGGCGACCATCGCCCAGGCCAAGCGCTTCTTTGCCGAGCGCCGCGTGCGCACCTCGGGCGGGATCACGCTCACCGTGAACGAGCGGAACCGTTTCCAGACCTACTGCTACACGAATCCGGAGCACCGGCGCAAGGTGCGCGACGTCGTCGCGTATACCGCCCGTCTCTTTGACGAGGTGATCCTAGACGACTTTTTCTTTACCAACTGCAAGTGCGCCTCGTGCATCGCCGCCAAGGGCGAGCGTAGCTGGACCGACTTTCGCCTGGCGCTCATGGCAGACGCGGCGCGCGACCTGGTGCTGGCGCCCGCACGAGCCGCCAACCCACGCGTCGAGGTCGTGATCAAGTACCCCAACTGGTACGAGCACTTTCAGGGGCTGGGCTTCAACCTGGAGGTCGAACCCCCCCTGTTCGACAGTCTCTACACCGGCACCGAGACCCGCGACCCGGTATACAGCAACCAGCACCTGCAGCCGTACCACGGTTACGCGATCGCGCGCTATTTCGAGAACATCAAGCCGGGCGGGAACCGCGGTGGGTGGGTTGACACCGGCGGCATGCGCACCGTGGACCGCTACGCCGAGCAGTTGTGGGTGACCCTCTTGGCAAAGCTGCCCGAGGTCACGCTCTTTGACTTCCGCCAGCTGCAGCGCCCGATCGAGGCCTCGCATCGCGCCCCCTGGCAGGAAGGCGTCGCCGGGGAGAGCGCGCTCCGGGTTGACTTCGACGCCATGGTCGCGCCCTTCCGCCAGGAGGACGGGACGTGGTCGCCCGAAGCGACGGTTGCGCTCGCCGCCGGGCATGCGTTCGAGCAGGTGGACCCCATCCTGGGCATGCTGGGCCGACCGGTCGGCGTCCAGAGCTACAAACCCTACCACTCGACAGGCGAGGACTACCTGCACAACTACCTGGGCATGTTGGGCATCCCGATCGACCTCGTGCCCACGTTCCCGGCTGAGGCGCAGACGGTGCTGCTGACCGAGTCCGCCAAGCACGACCCCGAGATCGTCGCTAAGGTTCGGACGCAGCTGCTGCACGGCAAGAGCGTCGTCGTCACCTCGGGATTCTTCCGGGCCCTGCAGGATGCGGGGCTGCGCGACATCGTCGAGCTCGAGGTGACAGACCGCAAGGCCAACGTGCAGGACTTTCTGATCGGCTGGTTCGGCGTGCACCACGCCGACGAGCCGCTGCTCATCCCGCACATCGACTATCTGACCAACGACTCCTGGGAAGAGATCTCGGGGCTGACGCGCACCACGGGCCACCCGGTGCTGCACTCGGCGTCCTATGGGGGCGGCACGCTCTACGTGCTCACGATCCCGGACAATTTCGACGACCTCTACCGGCTGCCAGCGCAGGTGCTGGCGCAGATCAGGGCTGTGTTGATGGGCGACCTGTACGTGCGGGTGGATGGTCCCGCGCAGGTGGCGCTGTACGCGTACGACAACGGAGCCTTTGTCGTCGAGTCGTTCCTGTCTGACACGGTCCAGGTGCGGATCCTGGTGCGGGATGACGCCGGGGCGCCCTGCGATGCGCGCTCCGGCGTGCCCCTCTCGGGACAGCCGGTTCTGGACTGGCGCGAACAACGCACGGGGGTGACCGCCTTTGAGACAGCCATCCAACCCCATACCTGCCGCGTTTTCTGCTTGGGACGGGGACGTTGACGTTCAGACTATACGGCAAGCAGAGGACGCTGTTCTCGATCCCGGGCGCCCCGCACGGATGAGCGGCTGGGCGCCGCTGTGGCGGTCCGTTGGCGCCGGATCGGCGCGGATCGCCTCGCTTTCTGAACCACGCAAGGAGCAGGACGATGACGCGCGATGACGCTGTTTCGCTGGCGGATCTGCGGGTGCGCGATCCGTTCATCTATGCCGACCCACAGACTGGAACCTACTACCTGTGTGTGTCCCAGCACCTGAACGCGGGCGAAGCGCGCTCCGGGGTCGAGCTATACACCAGCCACGACCTGGCAGCGTGGCACGGGCCGACCGTCGCCTTTGAGACCCCGCCCGAGTTCTGGGCGCAGGGCATCATCTGGGCCCCCGAGCTGCACCGGTACCAGGACAAGTACTATCTCTTCTTGACCTACAACACCGACGATCCCCTGCCCGCCTCGGCGGCGCGACCGGAGGGCGAGCTGCCGCCAGGGTGGTCCAGGTTGGTGCAGCGCAGCGTGCAGGTGCTGGTCGCCGACGCGCCGCTGGGACCCTACCGCCCCTTCCGCAACCGCTCCCACTTGCCCACCGACCTGATGACGCTGGACGGCACGCTGTGGGTGGAGGACGGCGTGCCCTACATGGTCTACTGCCACGAGTGGGTGCAGGTCGGGGATGGCACGATTGACCTGATCCGGCTTCGTCCCGATCTGTCGTCGGTGGAGGGATACCCGGTCACGCTCTTTCGAGGCAGCGACGCGCCCTGGGCGTTCCCCGGTCTCGAGCGCTACGTCACCGATGGGCCGTTCCTCTACCGGACCACGACCGGCAAGCTGCTGATGTTGTGGTCCACGTTCGGGTGGCGTGGCTACACGACCGTCGTCGCCGAGTCCACGTCCGGCAGCGTCCACGGACCGTGGGTGCAGCAACCGCGACCGCTGTTCGCGGAGGATGGCGGGCACGCCATGGTCTTTCGCCGCTTTGACGGCACGCCGATGGTCGCGCTCCACCATCCGAACCACGCTCCGCACGAGCGCACACTCCTGTTCGAGCTCGAGGAGGACGGCGACACGCTCGCCATCGTCCGCAAGCCCCCCACAGGCTACCCCTTTGCCGATCCCGACCTGCCGCCGGAGGCACGGATCGACGACCTCTTGTCCCGCCTGACGCTCGACGAAAAGATCGCGTGCCTGGGCACCGAGCCCAACGTGCCCCGCCTCAACGTGTGGGGCACGGGCCACGTGGAGGGGCTGCACGGGCTGGCGATGGGCGGACCGCCCGGCAACTGGGGACGCCCGTCGCCCGTACCGACGACGCAGTTCCCGCAGGCGATTGGCCTGGGCGAGACGTGGGACCCCGAACTCGTGCGCCAGGCAGCTGCGATCGAGGGATACGAGACGCGCTACATGGCACAGAGCAAGCGCTTCCGGCGCGGCGGGCTGGTGGTGCGCGCGCCCAACGCCGACCTGGGACGCGACATCCGCTGGGGGCGCACCGAAGAGTGCTATGGCGAGGACGCGTACCTCAACGGGACGCTGGTCACGGCTTTCGTGCGCGGGCTGCAGGGCGACCACCCGACGTACTGGCAGACGGCGTCGCTGCTCAAGCATTTCCTCGCCAACAGCAACGAGGATGAGCGCACCCGTTCCTCCTCCAATTTCAACCAGCGCCTCTTCCGCGAGTACTACTCGGCGCCCTTTCGCATGGGGATCGTCGATGGCGGCGCGCGCGCCTACATGGCTGCCTACAATGCCTACAACGGCATCCCGTGCACCGTCCACCCCGTGCTCAAGGACGTCACCGTCGGGGAATGGGGACAGGACGGCATCATCTGCACCGACGGCGGCGCGTTCCGGCTGCTGGTGACCGACCACGCCTACTACCCCGACCTAGAGATGGCGGCGGCGCCCGTGATTCAGTCGGGCATCAACCAGTTCCTGGACCGCTACCGAGAAGCCGTGTACGGCGCGGTAGGCAACGGCTGGCTCGCCGAGGCGGACATCGACGCGGCGCTGCGCGGCGTCTTCCGCGTCATGATCAAGCTGGGCGTGCTCGATCCGCCCGACCGCGTACCCTATGCCAAGATCGGCACGGAGCCCGAGCTGCCCTGGGAGAGCGAGGCGCACAGGGCGCATGCCCGGCTGGTCACGCAGAAATCCGTGGTGCTGCTCAAGAACGCGCAAGGGCTCTTGCCCCTCGACCGGCGCGCGCTCAGGACCATCGCCGTGGTCGGTCCGCGCGCGGACCAGGTCTTGCTCGACTGGTACAGCGGCGATCCGCCCTACGCCGTCACCCCGCTGGCGGGCATCCGGGACAAGGTCGGGGGTACGGTCCGCGTGACCCACGCCTCCGACGACGAGGACGCTGTCAGTCTGGCGCGCGAGGCGGACGTGGCGATCGTGTGTGTCGGCAACCACCCCACCGGCGACGCAGGCTGGGCGCAGTGCCCCACCCCCAGCGACGGCAAGGAAGCGGTCGACCGGCGGGCGATCGTGCTGGAGCAGGAAGAACTCGTCAAGCGCGTCTACCGCGCCAATCCCAACACGGTCGTCGTGCTGATCAGCAGCTTTCCCTTTGCCATCACGTGGACGCAGCGACACGTCCCCGCGATCGTGCACCTGACCCACAACAGCCAAGAGCTGGGCAACGCCCTCGCCGACGTGCTCTTTGGCGACGTCAACCCGGGCGGGCGGTTGGTGCAGACGTGGCCCCACAGCATCGACCAGTTGCCGCCCCGCCTGGACTATGATCTGCGCAACGGGCGCACCTACATGTACTTCCGCGGCGAGCCGCTCTACCCGTTCGGTTACGGGCTGAGCTACACCACCTTTGCCTACCGCAACCTCAGCCTGAGCAGCGACCATCTCGCACGCGACGGCGAGGTGACGGTCCGCGTGGACGTGACCAATACCGGCGCGCGGGCGGGCGATGAGGTCGTTCAGCTCTACGTGCGGCACCTGCACTCGACCGTGGAGCGACCGAGCAAAGAGCTCAAGGGCTTCCGGCGCATCACGCTGCAGCCCGGCGAGACGCAGACCGTCTCCTTCCCGCTCCAGGCGGCGGCGCTCGCCTACTGGGATACCGACCTCGGCGGTTGGCACGTTGAAGCCGACCAGGTGCGCGTGATGATCGGCGCTTCCTCTGCCGACATCCGGCTGACGACAGACCTTGCGGTCGGGTGACCCAGTACACCCCATGTGCCCGGCGGCACCAGTCGGCGTGCGGGTCGAGCACCCGCGCGCGGGACCCGATCGATCGTGCTCGCACCCACACAGCAGCGTGGGCAAAGAGATTGCGCCCTAGAAGGAGGCCCAGCCATGGATCGAGAGCGCGAACGCACATTCTACCAGCGCCACCTAGAGACCGTCATCCTGCCCTTTTGGCTGGACAGAGCCATGGACCCCGAGTACGGCGGCTACCTGACCTGCTTTGACAACACCGGGCGCGCCCTGCTCAGCACGGACAAGTTCACCTGGTCCCAGGGCCGCATGGTCTGGGTACTCTCCAAGTTGGCTGCCATGCCGGGCGTGACGAGCCGCGCGCCCGAGGCATACCTCGCCCTCGCGCGATCGGGCGCCGCGTTCCTGATGGCGCACTGCCTGCTCGACAACGGGAACTGCGCCTTCCTCATGGACCGCACCGGCGCAGCCAAGGAGCAGGTCCCGGGCGCGGGATACGACACGAGCATCTATGCGGACTGCTTTGTCATCCTCGGGCTGTCACGCTATGCCCGCGCCGCCCGAGACGCCGAGGCGCTCGCGTTCGCCCGCCGCCTCTACGCGTCGGTACGCACGCGGCTTGCGGACGGGACCTTCCGCACCGAGCCATACCCGGTGCCCGAGGGGCTCAAAGCGCACGGGATCCCGATGATCATGCTGAACGTGTCCCACGAACTGGCGGAGGCGATGCGGGAGCTCGGCGATCGAGAGAGCGCGTCCGTGAATCGACATGCCGACGGCTACATGCGAGAGATCATGGATCGCTTTGTCGTCGACGACCTCGTCCGCGAGATGATCGGCAGCGACAACCAGGTCATCGCCGGCGCCCTGCTGGGCAGCTATCTGAACCCAGGGCACAGCCTAGAGGACATGTGGTTCGTCATGCAGCATGCCCAGGCGGCGGACGATCGACCCACCATCGAGCGGGCAGCACAGATCGTGCTGCGCACGCTGCACGTGGGGTGGGATGAGGAGCTGGGAGGCCTGTTCCTGTTCGTAGATCCAGCGGGCGGCATGCCGCACGGCAGCACGGCAGGCGTGCAAGATCACACCATGGTGACCAAGATCGAGGGCGATTGGGACAACAAGCTGTGGTGGCCCCACTCGGAGGGCCTGTATGCCACCCTGCTGGCGTTCTCGCTGACCGGGGAGCGCCGGCTCCTCGAGTGGTACGACAGGATCCGGGCCTACACGTTCGCCACCTTCCCCAACCCCGATCCGGCGATCGGGGAGTGGATCCAGATCCGCGACCGGGAGGGCCGACCGCAGCAGAAGGTCGTGGCGCTCCCGGTCAAGGACCCATTCCACATCATCCGCGCCCTGCTCCTGATCCTAGAGCTGCTCGAGGAACGCGAGCCCAGCAGCACCAGTTAGCGAGCTGCGGGAGCAGGGTTGTGCGGTCCTTGCGGGCGGTCCCAGCAAGGGACAGCGCATAGATCATTGTCCAAGAACACCCTCATCATACGCGAAAAGGCCTTGTCTACCGACCCAAGTCGTGGTACAATATCCATGCACCCATCCACACCTCCCCCTTCCACGAGACAAGCGGTGCACCACAGTTGCCGCTGCCACCGAGGCGCCGCCCGACTCGAGGCAGCCCCACAGTGCGTTGAGCGTGGGCGGACCCGCCGCTCGGCCTACGAGACGCAGGGATCGCGATAGCAGAGAGGAAGGTGAGCCATGGCTTTGTCCCTCACAGGTTCAGTCCGCACCCAAGACGGGGCGCCGATCGCGGATGCCGCCGTGCACCTCATCACGTCCGCAGGTCCGTTGGGCGAGGTGGGCGCCGCTGCCGTCCACCGGCCCGACGCGCTGTCCTGGACACGGAGCATCACCGGTTTCTCTGGTCACCGCTGGAACTGCTGGCAAAAGTTCGTCATGAAACAGGTAGCGGGCATCACCTGGGCCGAGTTCAGGGACCAGGTCGGCGAGCACAACCCGCACTTGCAGGCCGACGGGTACATCTTGTATGCCGACAAGACCTACTTGCTGCCCGAGCAGGCTGCCGCGCAGCCGGTCCTCACGTGGTCGCGACCGCTCACCGGCTTTTACGGGAACCGCTGGCAGTGCTGGATCGCCTACGTCCAGGGCAAGGTCGAGGGCGTCACCTGGAACGAGTTCATGAACGCCGTCGTCACGCACAACCCCTCCCTGTCAAGCGACGGGTTCGTCTTCCAGGCCCACAAGAGCTACGTGCTCCCCGAGAACATCCCCGATCCCACCTCGGTCACATGGACGCGCGAGCTGACGGGCTTTGCCGGGAACCGCTGGCAGTGCTGGACGTCCCACGTGCAAGGCCAGGTGGAGGGCATCACCTGGAACGAGTTCATGAGCGGCGTGGTGGAACGGAACCCCGCCCTGAGCCAAGAGGGCTATGTCTTTCGGGCGCACAGGACCTACCTGCTCCCCGAGAACCCGTCCGTCCCCAGCTACTACCTCTATACCAAGACGGACCACGCCGGGCGCTATGCCTTTGACGAGATCGCCGCGCCGGGCGATTGCCGGCTGCTCGTACAAGCTGCCGACTATCACCCCTACCACGCTCACTTTACCCTGCAAGCCGATCTGGTCCACGACGTCACCCTGATTTCGACCGGCGCGGAGATGGTCTCGCACTGGGCGGGCTATGCCACTGCCCCAGCCGCCGTGCGCGCCCTGATCGACCAGGCGCTCGCCTGCCTGGGCGACGACCCCAAGGTGTATGACTCGCTTCCCCCAGAGCTGCAGAGGCTGGCGACGGGCTGGTACTACCGCAATGACCCCAACCACTTCCACTACAAGGACATCGTGTGCGCCGACCTGGTCGCGATCTGCCTGCACGCGGCGGGCGTCGACTACAAGTGGGACGTGACCGAGCCGCCGGGCACTCCCTTCAACACCACGCATGCTGCGAACTATTACCGGCCCAGGCCCGGTCACCCCAAGCTGCGCGAGGTCGCCGATCACGAGCCGTGGCTGCCAGGTGACATCCTGATCTACTGGAACGGGAACATGGCCCAGGCAGCCATGTGTCACGTCAACCTGTACATCGGCCCCTTCAGCGGCACCGACATGTGCGGGCACGTCTACCCGCCGTCCGCCGGATATGACGTGGTGAACGCCAGCATCGACCACCGCGACGCGAACGGCGTCGAGGTCGGCACAGCCATCCGGCCGATCACCAAGGCGTACTGCACGGGCGTCCGCTTTCACTATGACCACGTCCAGCGCATGCGCCACGTCGACCTAGAGCCCGCGGCGGGCCCGGGGGCGAGCTATACCCACCTCGTGGTCGACCACGACCAGGGCCTGGACGTGCGCCCGGGCGCGGGAACGGCGCAGCCGCCGACCTGGCGCGTCGGGAATGGGACTATGCTGGAGACGCTCAAGGACCCGGCGCAGGTCGCGAGCAAGGTCGGGCAAGACCGCTGGATCCAGGTCCGCACCCCCAGCCTGCACGAGGGGTACGTGAACGGGCAGGGCGTGCGCGGCGTGAGCGAGGACGACGAGCGACAGCCGGTCGACCCGGACAGTGTGCCCAGCGGGGAGAGCGCCTGGATCTATGGCATCCACGGCGCCGAGCCCGGCACGCCCTCCCATTTCCGCCATCTCTTCCACGGCAAGGACGTGAAGGGCTGGGTGCTCTTGACCGAGGGGATCGGCGCCAACCCCACGCACATCCAGACGCACGACTTTCGTCCCTGGTCCGATGCGGGGTTCGGCGTGATCATGCGCCTCAACAACGGGTGGGGCACTGCGGGCACGCTGCCTGAACACACGCTCTATCCGGGGTTCGCCGATACGTGCGCGCGCTATGTCGCGCTCTCGCAGGGCTGCCACATCTGGATCATCGGCAACGAGCAGAACAACATCCGCGAGCATCCGGGCGGCGAGCACCACCCGATCGAGCACATCACGCCTGCCCTGTACGCCGAGGCGTTCAACATGGTGCGCGCGCGGATCGTGACTGAGCAGCCGGAAGCGATCGTCGTACCGGGGGCTGTGGACCCCTACTTTGGCCTGCCATGGCCCCTCACCGGGCAGCCTTACCGCCCCCTCGACTACTTTCGCGAGATGCTGTCCTACATCGACGAGCTGGACGGCATCGCCCTCCACACCTATACGCACTGGCTCGACGTCAGCCTGATCACAGCCAAGACCGTCTTTCACGACCCGCCCCTCACGCCCGGCACGCCGCACGAGCACTACTATGACTTCCAGGCGTACCGGGCCTTTGCCGAGGCGATCCCAGCCAAATGGCGCGACCGCCCGATCTACATCACCGAGAGCAACCACTGGACCCGCTCCACAGCCTATGGTTCGACCCAGAACGGGTGGCTGAACATGAACGTGGGCTGGGTGCGCGCAGCCTACGCCGAGATCGACCGCTGGAACCGCACGCCCTACGCGCAGCAGATCCACTGCCTGCTGCTCTATCGCTGGACGGGCGACGAGTGGGCGATCGAGAACCTGGGCGAGGTACAGGCCGATTTCGTGCAAGCGCTCGACCACGACTATCGCTGGCGGCGGTAGGGGGACGCCCTCGCCAGTGCACAGGCAGAGATAGTCCTCCACAACCGGCGGCGCTACGTGTGGATCTAGCACTGCCCGGGATAGCACGCGCTCGCCTCATTAGCCGCCTGCGCGGACGCTGGCGCGCGCCTCGTTCACCACAGGCGCAGGACGAGCGTCCAGGGCGCGGACTGACCTCTCTGGTCACTCAGAACCCCGCCGGTCGGCGCATTGCCGGCGCTCCAGACCATGTTACAATGTCGCACGTTCTGGTCGCACACCGCTGACCATCCCAGCAGAAAGGGAGAGCCCATATGCCCCCCATCGACGAGATCGCAGCCGCCAACCAGCGGCACTGGGAACAGGAGGTATCCAAGGGCGGCGGGTTCACCCTCCCTTGGCTTGACCTCGACGCCGCGCTCGTGCGCCAGTACGCGCGCGGCGAGCTGGCGTCCGTCCCCGAGTCGCTCTACCAGGTCTATCCCGCCAACGTGCTCGTCGACGTCGCGAGCAAGGACGTGCTCTGTCTCGCCGCCGGCGGGGGGCAGCAGTCGGCTGTGTTCGGCCTGCTGGGCGCGCGCGTGACCGCGATCGATTTTAGCGCCGGTCAGCTCGCCGGAGACCAGGCATCTGCGGCGCACTATGGCTACCCGATCACGACCATCCAAGCCGACATGCGCGACCTGTCCGGCGTCGACGCGGCAGCCTACGACCTCGTCTACCAGGGGCCCTCGATGAGCTGGGTGCCCGATGTGCGCGAGGTGTATGCGGGCGTCGTGCGCGTGCTCAGGCCTGGCGGGTTGTACCGCGTCGACTTTGGCAACCCAGCCACCCACTTTCTCGAATGGGACGGCGAGGCATACCGGATCACCGCGCCCTATGCGGCGCGGTACTACCGCCACGAGACGGGGGCCTACGACTACCGCCACACCTTCAGCGACATCTTTGGCGGGCTCCTGGAAGCAGGCTTCCGGATCGAGCAGGTGGAGGACCACCCCTGGACGCAGCCCGATCCACGTGCGGCGCCCGGCAGCTGGGCGCACGAGATGGCATACAATGTCGGGTTCGTGATCGTCGCGAGGAAGGAATAGGACCTCCCCGTGATCGAGCCCGAGGTTGACCAGTACCGCGACCCGGCGCTCGTCGCCCGCTGCACCCACATCGCTGCCCAGATCCTGGAACGCCACGGCGCGGACCTGTCCGCCATGCGCCGGGAGGGGGGCTGGACCAATGCCACTTGGTCGGCGGGCGGACTGGTGCTGCGCGTTGCGGTCAAGCCCGGCACGCGCGATCTGATCCGCGAGGCGCGACTCGCCTCCATCCTACCCCCCGACGTCGGCTACCCGCCCGTCCTAGAGAGCGGCGTGACCGAGGAGCACGCGTGGATGTTGATGCGCAGGGTCGCCGGGCGCAACCTGGGCGCAGTCTGGCCCACCTTGGGCTGGGAGGACCGGATCTCCGCCAAGCGCCAGCTCTGGCGCAGGGCGCAGGCGATCCACGCCGTCGACGCCACACTGGCCCAGGCGTATGCCGCGAGCGAATCGCCCTTCTACGCGCCCAGCCCGGCGAAAGCGGCGGCGCAGCTCGCCCGCCTGGAGAGCGCGGGCGTGCTTGATGCACGTCAAGTCGTCGTGCTGTCTGGCGTGCTGGGCCGCTTCTGGACAGCCCTGCCCGCTGCCCCGCGCGTCCTCAATCACGGCGACCTGTGCACCGAGAACGCGCTCTGGCGCGACGGGCAGGTCGTCGCGCTGCTGGACTTGGAGTTCGCGGTGCTGGCGCCCGTCGAGCTGGACCTGAACGAACTGGTCAGAGCCGCCTATGACCCGCCGGAGAGGCCCGATCCGCTGCCCGACCCCAACGGGTCCGGGCGGGCACAGCTGCGCGAGGCTGTGACTGAGATCGCCCTCGCCGCCGCAGGCGCGCAGGGCAGCGCCGACCGGCTGCTCGGATATGCGCTGCTCTGCGACGTGTGGTTGGTAGAGAACGAGCTGTCCCAGTGGGATGGGCAGGGGTCGTACGCCGACTGGGCGCCCTACCGTGCGCTGATGGCGCTCGCGGATGGCGCGGGCGGCTGCCTCGCGCCCGTCCTGGAGCGCCTGGGCGGCTGAGGTTGCTCATCCCTCCGCTCCAGCGGGGGGACGGGGGCCGCAGACGCACTCGTCCCTCCGCTCCGGCGGGGGGACGGGAAGCACAGACGCGCCGACGCTGGAGCATCGGCGCGAGCAGTGGATGTGAGGAGCGTCGGCGCGAGGAATGGGTTGGGGGCGCGCGGGCACGAGGAACCTCGTGCCCGCGCGCACATCGGATCACGCCCAGAACATCTCGCCCGGTTGCTCGACGATCACCGCTTCCTTGAGCGTGGCGACGGCTTTGGCCAACCCTTCGTCGCTCGACATCAGCGCATCCTCGTGCTCGATCGAGACGACATAGTCGTACCCGACCAGACGCAGGGCGCTCATGATGTCCTTCCACACCTTGAGCTCGTGCCCATAGCCGATCGTCCGGAAGGTCCACGACCGCTTCGCGATCCCGCCATAGGGCTTGTTGTCATTGCAGCCATTGACCTGTACGTTCAACGGGTCGACGTACACGTCCTTGCCGTGGACGTGATAGATCGCCTCGCCCAGCGCCCGGATCGCCGCCACGGGATCGACGCCGTTCCAAAAGAGGTGGCTCGGGTCAAAGTTGCAGCCGATCGCCGGGCCAGTCGCCTCTCGCATGCGCAGCATGGTGTCCACATTGTAGACGAGAAAGCCCGGATGCATCTCGAAGGCCATGACGACGCCGTGATCGGCGATGTACTGCGCCGTCTCGCGCCAGTACGGGATCCCGACCTGGTTCCACTGGTAGTCCAGGATCTCGAGAAAGTGCGGGGGCCACGGACAGGTGACCCAGTTGGGCATACGGTCGCCTGGCGATCCCGCCGGGAGGCCCGAGAAGCCGTTGACCACCGGCACGCCGAGCAGTTCAGCCAGCCGGACCGTCTTGCGGATCGTCTCGTCGGCGAGGTTGGCGACCGCCGGGTCCGGATGGAGGGGGTTGTTGTGGCAGCTCAAGCCGCTCAGGATCAGCCCGCGCGCGGCGATCGCCGCCATGTACGCCTCACGCCGGGCCTGGCTCGCCAACAGCTCGTCGACCGGGCAGTGCTGACTGCCAGGATAGCCGCCCGTGCCGATCTCGACTGCGGTCACGCCGGCGGCAGCGGCTTTGTCCAGCGCCGTCTCGAAAGGCAGGTCCTGGTACAGTGCTGTGAATACGCCGATACGCATGACAAGCTCCTCTCTTGCGAGTCACAGGATCCGATCGCGAACTCGGTTCACGACCAGTTGATGAGTAGGTCCACTTGATCGCGGCCCGCGCTCCCTACGACCGGTTGATCAGCAGGTCCACTTGATCGCGGCCCGCGCTCCCTA
>JAFGIE010000107.1 GCA_016929775.1 Anaerolineae bacterium | reverse complement strand
GTGGCGCACGACTATGGGCTGGAGCCGCCCAAGCCGACCGTGGACGGCGAGCCGCGCTACGAGATGCTGGAGGTGGGTTTCTACTTCAGGGGTGCCAACCGCCTCGACCGCTTTGACGCGTACGACGTGCGCCAGGCGGCCTACTGGGCAATGCTGGCGGGCGCATGCGGGCACACGTATGGGCACAGCAGCCTGTGGCAGATGTGGGCGCCGGGGCGAGAGGCGGCGTTTGGGGCCGACGTGCCGTGGTACGAGGCACTCGATCATCCGGGCGCGTTCGACGTGGGCCGGCTGCGGCGGTTGTTCGAGGCGCGTCCGTGGTGGAAGCTGGTGCCGGATCAGGGGCTGATCGCGGATGGACCGCGCACCGGCGGGTCCAAGGTACGCGCGGCGCGGGCCAGTGACGGCTCGTTCCTGGTCGCCTATTCGCCGCGCGGCGAGCCGTTCGCTATCGATCGGGGCATGCTGGGCGCGCGCCGGGTGGCGGAGACGTGGTATGACCCGCGCTATGGCAGCGCGTTCGTCGTGCACACCGGCACCGGCACAGGCTACCAGACCTACACGCCGCCGACCTCGGGGAGAGGAAATGATTGGGTGCTGGTTCTTGAGGATGCGGAGGCGGGGCTGGCGCCGATTCGACCGTGAGGGTTCTGGTGAGCCCTTGGGGTGTGGGAAGGGGATCTGATGGAACCGATCTGCTACGAGCTGCTGCCAAGTGCCTATGGACCGATCGGGATCGTGTGGCGCGAGGTAGACGGGGGAGCCAAGGTGCGGCAGATCCTGCTCTCGGATGGCTCGGGCCGCGCGGAGGACCGGCTGGTCGAGCTGTACCCTGGATGTCTGTTTGCCTCCCACCCGGCAATCGATCGCTTGGTTGCACGTATGAGGCGCTTCCTTGACGAGGGGGCCGTCGCCTTTGACCTGGCGATCGCGGATATGGACTGCTGCACGGCTTTCCGGCGGCGTGTGCTGCTGGCCGAGTATGCCATCCCGTGCGGCTCGGTCAGCACCTACGGGCGGATCGCCGCCCAGATCGGTGCGCCACGTGCGGCGCGGGCAGTGGGCAATGCGCTGGCTCGCAACCCGTTCCCGCTCCTGATCCCCTGCCACCGGGCGATCCGGGCCGACGGCACGCTGGGCGGGTACCAGGGCGGGCTGGCGATGAAGCGCGCCTTGCTCGAGATGGAGGGGGTGCGCGTCTCGACGAGGGGGCGCGTGATCGCGCCGAGGATGCACTACTGAGATGGGCACACTCCCGCTTGAGGACATCATCCGGCTGCGCCGGAACGAGAAGGTGCCCTACATCTATGACGTCGCCATCGAGGGCGCCGAGCGGCTGCGCACCTACTCCCAGGTCGAGTGTCACGTCGTGCTCTATCCGTACAGCCGGCAGGTGAGCTCGCAGGACATTGCCTTTTACCCGTTCGAGGAGTATGTGCGCGACGTGCTTTCACGCCAACGGTCGGCCTATGCGGCGATCGAGCGGCAGTTCAACGAGCTGTTCGGCCTGCTGCTGGGTGCGGCGATCGCGCTGGTATTTGCGCGCCTCAAGCCGGCGGAGCTGTTCTCGATCGAGTCGATCGTCTCGGTGTTTGGTGCCTACCTGATCGGCAAGGAGCTGTGGGACGATATCGAGCGGGCACTGGTGGGTGTGAGCGAGGACTGGCGGGTGCGGTACCAGGAAAGCGACTATCGCTACCGCCTGGAGAAGCATACGACGCTGACCAGCTACACGTACCTGGGCAAGCGGCGCCGTTACGGCGAGGCCGCCTGGCTGCCGGAACGCGTTGATCTTGTCAAGCAGAGCAACTCGCAGACGCTGCGTCTGTGCTTTGACACGCGCGACCTCGGCGCGACGCCGGGCCCCTCTGTGCACATTCACTCGATCCACGTCGATCCGGAGCAGCTCGGCGCGCTCGAGGAGGAAGGGTTCCTGTTCGGGGTCAAGCTGAGCCTGAACCAGCACACGCTGGGCGTGACGCGCAGCCTGGAGCTGTTCCAGTCGATCGACGACGGCGTGCGTGGGTGCCTGGACGAAGAGGGGGCGTGGGTGGAGGGGGCGGTTTTCTGGCGGCGCACGTACAGCTTGGGCCGGCTCAAGTTCTACCGCAGCAGTGGGGTTGTAGCGGATGTGAGGGTCGTGAGCTGTGAGGTCGGTCGCGGGCGCAACCTTGCGAAGGTTCTCAAACCTTCGCAAGGTTAAGAACCATAGGATATCGGAGCGATGTGGAATCGTAGGGAGTTCCTGAGGGCCGGCCTATGCGCTGGGGCGGCGATGGCCTTGGCCGGGTGCCGGATGGGTAGGAACGCTGAGGAGGGAGAGGATGCCATGGAAAAACTGATCACGACGCTGGGACCGCTCGAGGCGTCGGCGGTGGGGATGATCCTGCCCCACGAGCACGTCTTTGTCGACCTGCGCACGCCCGATGTGCCAGGGCAGGGCGAGGCGGACGCACAGGACGTGGTCGCGCTGATGGCGCCCGAACTGGAAAAGGCGCGCGCCGCCGGGGTGACGGCGATCGTAGAGTGTAGCCCAGAGGGGGTGGGCCGCAATGCTGCGATTCTGAAGGCGGTGTCGGAGGCGGCAGCGTACCCACTCGTCGCGCCGACCGGCATTTACCGCGAGCCGTGGGTGCCACGGTGGGCGCAGGAGGCGAGCGAGGACGCGCTGCACGAGTGGATGCTGGGTGAGCTGCAGGGTGAGATCGAGGGCAGCGGCGTGCAGGCGGCCTGGATCAAGCTGAGCGCGGGAGATGATGGGATCACGGAGATAGAGCGCAAGATCCTGCGCGCGGCGGCGCGGGCCGGGGCGGAGACGGGGGCAATCCTGGGCAGCCATACCCGGCGCGGGCGTGTGCTGCACGAGCAGTTGGATATCGTGGAAGCGGCGGGCTATACGCCGGAGCGCTTTATCTGGATCCACGCGCAAAACGACACGTTGGCGCTCAACCTCGAGGTTGCGGCGCGCGGGGCGTGGATCGAGTACGACGCGATCGGCGGCGGGCGCGAGGACGCGTTCTGGATCGGGCGCATCCAGGCCATGCTGGAGGCGGGGCACGGCGAGCAGGTGATGCTGAGCCATGACCGGGGGTGGTACGATCCGGCGAAGCCGGGGGGCGGCACGCCGAAGGCGTTCACGTACATCAGCGAGCAGTTCCTGCCCAAGCTGGCGGCGGCGGGCGTGGACGAGGCGACGACCGAGATGCTGACGGCTACGAACCCGTTCC
The DNA here is from genome assembly GCA_016929775.1 of Anaerolineae bacterium. The sequence goes on along the minus strand of JAFGIE010000107.1, from coordinate 4,710 downwards.
GGGCGTTTGCGCGGTGAGGGCAACTGCATCCACCCTTGCGAAGGTTCGGAAACCTTCGCAAGGGTTCGAAAGTACAGGATGCCTAGCGCAGGATGATGCTGTGGAAGTACTGCTCTTGGAAGTGGGTCTGCGCGCGGATTTCGTCGTCGGAGAGGGCTAGGCCCTCGGGGACGACGACCAGCTTGTCATCGTCGTCATCGAGGCGGTGGATGACGGCGATGCAGCGCCCGGTAAAGGCCGCGAGCGGAACGTCGATCCCGAGGACATACGCGTCGAGCGGCTCTCCGTCGGGCGCGGGGACGCCGGGCAGGTAGCCATAGTTGACCGGGTAGTAGAGCCCGTACTCGGGGTGGTGGCTGCCGAGCGGGCGGTCGATGTGGACGGTGACGCGTTGGTTAAGGTAGGAGCGGGAGAGGGACATGAGGGTAGTCCAGGTCCCCGTCACTGAGGGCAGGTGACGGGGACCAGTGCACTATTCTGCGAGGCTCGCGCCGGCCTCGGCGGTGCAGAGGTAGAGGCTGGGGGTGACGCCGGTGCGGTCCCGGTAGGCGGCGGCGACCTGTGCGCTGAAGGTTGCGGCCTGGCCGGCTTCGACGAGGGCGACGGCACAGCCGCCAAAGCCGGCGCCGGTCATGCGCGCGCCGATGACGCCGGGCGCCGCCCAGGCGGCCTCGACCATGGCGTCGAGTTCACGACAGCTCACCTCATAGTCGTCGCGCAAGCTGATGTGGGAGGCGTTCATCAGCTCGCCGAACCGGGCTGCGCTGCGGCGGTCATCCGGGAGCGTGGTGTTCTCGCCGTCTTCCTGGGAGCGCCAGGCTCCAGCCTGGCCGAGCGTGCCACGCTGTCCCCTGGCGGGGGTCTGCGAGAGCGTGGTGTTCTCGCCGTCTTCCCGGGAGTGCCGGGCTCCAGCCTGGCCGAGCATGCCACGCTGTCCCCTGGCGGGGCTCTGCGAAAGGGCGGCGATCGCGTCGAGGACGCGCTGGTTCTCAAAGACGACGTGCCGGCAGCGTGCCCGCACGGTCTCGGGCAGCTCGTCCGCGTAGCGCTGAAAGAGGCCGGGCGGGACGTCGCGCAGGGCCTCGATCGCCGGCAAGTGGGCGCGCAGCAAGCGGACGCCTTCCTCGCACTCGGCGCGGCGCTGATTATAGGCTGAATCGGCGAGGCCGCGCTGCACCTTGGTGTCCATGATCACGACTACGACGCCGTCTGGCAGCGGGACGGGCCTGTGGTCGAGGGTGCGGCAGTCGACAAAGAGGGCGGCGCCCTCGCTCCCCAGCGCAGAGATGAACTGGTCCATGATCCCGCAGTTGACGCCGACAAAGGTGTTCTCGGCGCGCTGGCAGAGCAGGGCAAGCTCGGGCCGGTCGAGCTCAAAGCCACCCAGGGTCTGCCAGGTGACCGCCATGGCGACCTCAATGGCGGCAGAGGAGGAGAGCCCGGCGCCGATCGGTACGTCGCTGGCAATGGCGGCGTCGAGGCCGGGCAGGTGGAAACCGCGTTCCTCGAGCACGGCCCCGACCCCGCGCTGGTAGTTGCTCCAGCGCTCCCCCTCGGCGTGGACGATGTGATCGAGGGAAAAGTGTGCCCGGCGGCCGAAATCGGCGGCATACAGGCGCACGGCCCGATCGGCCCGCGGTGAGGCGGCGACCAGCACGCTGCGGTCGATGGCGATCGGGAAGACATAGCCGTCGTTATAGTCGGTGTGTTCGCCGATCAGGTTGACGCGCCCGGGGGCGCGGACGGTAATCTCGGGCGGCGCGCCGTACTGTGCGGCGAACTCGTCTTTCAGGTCGGTCACTCGTTGTGCCAACGTCGTGTCGGGCATGTGTCGTCTCCTCAGTGTTCGACGATCTCGGGTAGGTAGCCTGCGCGGTGCAGTTCCTGGATCAGCGCGTCCCAATCGGAACCGCGCACGACGGCCATGGTGGGCGAGAGGGCCTGGCGCAGGTAGGCGCGGATGCGCTCGTGCGCGCGCAGTTCGGCCATGACCTGCGCGCTGCGGGTTTCCAGGACGGCGACGTGGCGCATACGCACGTCGCCGTAGCGGCTGGCCCACGCGCGCAGCCGCGCCAGCGCCGCCGCTGGGACCTCGTCCCCGCTGATGCGGGCCAGGAAGCGCTCGATGCGGGGCAGCTCGACCCCAGCGCTCAGCGCGTGCCCGAGCGAGGCCGGCGTGATCGCATAGGCATACTCGGCCCCCGAGGCGCGCCACTCGGCGACCCGCGCCAGCTGAAAGCGGTCGCTGAGCGAGGCAGCGCGCGGCATGGACACGGTGGCGTCGGGGGCAACGTGGGCGGCCCCAGTGGGCGGTTCGCGGTCCGGCGGCTCGACGCCACCCAGGAAGGCTGCGCCCGGGGGGGTGATGCTGAAGGCGGTTGCCTTTTCCCAGCCCTCTCGGTAGCCCAGCGAGACGGCGCCCAGCCAGTGCAGCGGCCCGGCAAGGACCCAGGCCAGCAGCGCGCCCTCGACCTGCTCCCAGTTCTCGAGCCCGGTCAGGAACGCGCCGCTGCGCGCGTCGCGGATGTACCAGGACTCGAAATCGCCGTTGGGCCGGAGGTAATCCACGGCCTGCACCCGCACCGTCTCGACGAAGCCGGGAATGGACAGCCAGGCCCCAGGGGGGCAGTGGCCGACCAGCTGCAGGAGCGCGACGCGCCCGGCAACGGGATCGTTGCGCCAACCCGTCTCTTCGCAGCGGATGGTGGGGACGTGCCACAGGTCGTTCCACGCCTCGTCGTCGCGCCAGGTGTCCTGGAGCACGCGCAGCTGCCCGGTGCGAGGCTGGCTGAGCCAGGCGCGGACCGGCTCGCGGGCAAGCTGCACGGCGTGCCCCTGCGCGCGCAGCAGGCCGGCCGAGAGGGAGAGATGGTAGAGGAACTGCGCCCGCTCGGGATCGGGGTCGAGCAAGCGCGGCACGGCGCGCTCGACCGCATCACGGCTGAGCTGGCCCTCGCTTTGGCTCAGCGCGCTGGCGTAGGCCAGTGAGAGGAGCGTGCACAGGTCGTCGACCGCCCCCGCGTCGCCGGGGGCGGTGCGGTGCAGCGCCTCGGCCTCAGGCACGGTAAAGGGAGCCTGCCGGACCTGAGGTGGCGGGAGGAGTGGGCGCAGGTCGCTCGGCACAAAGGCGAACTCGATCGTCGTCCCCGCCTCTTCGGCAAAGGCACGCCCGATCATGCCGCGGTACCAGAGCCCTTCGGCGGCGCTGGCCGGGCTGCGCCACGGGGCCTCGCGAGCCAGCCGGCCGGGCCCGAAGCGGCGGATGGGGCCGGCGCGCTGCTCAAAGCGGCGGATGCGCATGCGCCCGCCATTCGCCATCAGCAGGTCGAGCGCCTCGCGCTCGGCACTGCTGAGCCAGGCCAGCGCTTCGGCGACCGAGTCGGTCGCCAGGATCGCGTCCGCGATCTCGGCGGCCATGTCGGGCTGGTGCGCCGTGCCGGGCTCGACGCCGCGGCGCTCGGCGATGGCGCGCAAGAGCACCGGATCATAGTCAGACAGGCATTCGAGCGTGGTCCTCATCTCACGGTCCTGGCGCGGCGGCCAGTGGACTAGGGATAGGGATGGGGTGTGGCCTCAATCGCGGCCTCACCCCGAAAGCAATAGAGCTTGGCCGGGCGATGGTCACCGCTGCGCACGTGCGGCGTCTCGACCAAGAGCCCGGTGGAGAGCATCTTGCGGCGAAAGTTGCGCTTGTCCAGCTCCCGGCGCAGCACCTGTTCGTAGGCGTCCTGCAGCTCGGTCAAGGTAAAGGTCTCGGGCAGGAGCTGGAAGATAGCCGGCGTATGCTCGACCTTGTGGCACAACTCTGCGGTGGCGCAGGAGAGGATCTGGTCGTGATCAAAGGCCAGCGGCGGCGGATCGTAGGCCGGAAACCAGGCGGCATCCGCGGCATCGGTGGCAGGGCGCAGGTCCACCTGTTCGGCACCGACCAGGGCCAGGAAGGCGATGGTGATCACGCGCATGCGCGGGTCGCGCCCTGGCGCACCAAAGGCGTGGAGCTGTTCCAGCGGCATGGCCGGATCGGCAAGGCCCGTTTCCTCGCCGAGTTCGCGGCGTGCGGCTGCCTCCAGTGACTCGTCCATCTCGACAAAGCCGCCTGGAATGGCCCACATGCCCTGGTAGGGCCAGTTTCTGCGCCGGACGAGCAGCACCTGCAGCGTGTCCTGGCGCAGCGCTAGGACCACGGTGTCGGTGGTCACCGACGGGCGATCGTACTGGTTGGGATCGTAGCGCACCTGCTCACCCATGGCTGCCTTCCACTTGGTGTTTATCGGACACTTTATACAATAGGTGGCATGTCTTGTCAAGTAGGGTGTTTCTGTGTATAATCGCAGCTTCGGTAGTCGGATCACAGACCCGTGTTTCCCTAGGGACCCGTTCCCGGCGACCTTTGGTCGCTTGAGGGAACGGGTCCCTGGATAGAGGAGTTGAGCAGCCTATGAACCGTCGCATCGTGATCGCGCTCCTGGTCGTGCTGGGGCTCGTGGGGCTGTCCGCCGTGGTGTGGGCGCCACCGCTGTTTCAGGACACGCCGCCCGCCGTGGTGGAGGATCCGGCGGTCGATGATCCGCCACCAGAGGCGCCAACGCCGGTGCCGGTTCCGGAGGTACACACGCTGTTTGTGTCGGTCCGCGACGCGGGGGCAGGGGGGGGCGTGCCGGGCGCGGCGGTGACGGTGGGTGGTGTGCCGGGCAGCAGCGACGAGGGCGG
>JAFGIE010000106.1 GCA_016929775.1 Anaerolineae bacterium | reverse complement strand
GCAGATTTGACACCCATAGCCGATTCACGTAGAATGAGAGCCCGTACACTCGAGGCAGATGACATGACCAAGGAATGGACAAGCCCGGCTTCGACCAAGACGCCGGGCGCATTGCTGCGTACCCTGCTCGCCCGGCTCGACATCCGTCACAGCCTGGTCATGTTCGCTACCATGTCCCTCTCGAACGTCCTCGACTATGCCTTCAACGTCATCGTCGGGCGGCTCCTGACTGCCGAGGGATACGGGATCCTGATCGCGCTGCAGGCGATGCTGCGCATCGTCGCCGTGTCGCTCGAGATCGTGCGCACGGTGATCGCGCGCTACACGGTGCAGTTCTTGACCCGGGCTCAGCGCACCCAGCTCGGCGCCTTTCTCCGCACTGCCTTCCGCCAGACGTTCCTCCTCGGCATCGCCGCCTCGCTGCTGATCGCCGCGCTGGCGCGACCGCTGGCGCGCGCGCTGCAGATCGAGTCCCTGGGACCCGTGCTTGCGGCAGCGGCTTCGCTCTTGCCGTTGATGGTCAAGCCGGTCATCGACGGCGCGCTGCAGGGCGCGCAGCGGTTCGAACGCCTGGGCTTGCTCCAGGCGGCGCATGCCGCCTTTCGTCTCGCGGTTGGACTGCTGCTCGTCCGGCTTGGGCTGGATGCGCTCGGTGCGGTCGCGGCGCTGCCGATCGGCACGGTGGGCACGCTTCTCCTCGGGATCGCGATGCTGGGCGGGATGCTGGGCCAACGCGCTGACCGACTGGCGCCGCGTGCGCCGCTCCTCCTCTCTGGGCTGAGGCAGTACGCTGGCAAGACGGCGATCGGCGTGATCGCCTTTGCCGTGCTGGTCAACATGGACGCCCTGTTGGTCAAGGTCTATGCGCCACCCCTGCAGGCGGGTCACTACTCGCTGGCGGTGACGCTCGGCAAGATCGTCCTGTTCCTGCCGGCGGCGTTCGCCCAAGTGCTCTTTCCCAAGAGCGCCGAGCGCCATTTGCTCGCGCGCAACTCGACGCGGCTGCTGCGCCTGAGCCAGGTCCTGACCGTCCTGCCCTGTGCCGCACTCACCGTCGCCTACTTTGTCCTCCCTGGGCCGATCCTGCGCATCGTCTTTGGCGTGCAGAACCCGTTCGCAGGGCCCGTGCTCGGCTTGATCGCCCTGGCGATGAGCGGGTATGCCCTGACCTACGTCTGGATGAACTACTATCTGTCGGTCCAGCGGGCGGGCTATGTCTACGCGCTGTTGGTGGGAGCCCTGGTCCAGCTCGCGCTGCTGGCGCTGTGCCACGCCACGCTGACCCAGATGGCGGCGATGGTCGCCGCAACGAGCCTTGGCCTCGTGCTCTTTGCCGAGCTGTGGTACTGGCTTGGCGCGCGAACCGGTCAGGGGCGCTCCACCCTCCCGGACGATGTGGGGCCCGAGACCTAGCCCGTGAACAGGCAGGGCGCTGTGCGCGTGACTCTGGAGGAACCCATGCCCGAACCGCTCCGGTGCAGTATCGGCGTGATGGCGTACAATGAAGAGCGCAACATCGGCAACCTGCTGCAGGCCCTGTGCGCACAACAGCTCGATACGGTTGCGATCGGCGAGGTCGTCGTCGTCGCCAGCGGCTGCACCGACAACACCGAGTGCGTGGTCCAAGACGAGATGGCTTGCGATGCCCGCATCCGGCTCCTGGTGCAGGAGCGGCGCGAGGGCAAGATGTCGGCGATCAATCTCTTTCGCTGGCACGCGCAATACGACATTGTCGTGATCATCAACGCCGACGTGCTTCCCGAGCCCGACTGCATCGAGCACCTGGTGGCGCCCTTTGCCGACCCCGATGTCGGGATCACGGGCGGGCGACCTGTCCCGGTCAACGAGCCCGACTCGCTGACCGGCTTTGCCGCGCACTTGCTGTGGGAGATGCATCACCAGGTCTCGCTCAGCGACCCCAAGATGGGCGAACTGGTCGCCTACTGCAAGTTCCCGGATCTGCTCATCTCGCCCGACACCGTGGACGACGAGGGGATCGTCGAGGAGCTGGTGCACCGCAAGCAGATGCGCAAGGTGTACGTGCCCGAGGCGGTGCTCTATCTGCGCGGACCGACGACCGTCCGCGAGTTCGTCAAGCGCCGCCGCAACATCTATGCCGGGCACCTCCAGCTTCGCGCGCGGACCCGCTACACGCCCTCCACGTTCAGCACCTTGGGCCTGGTGCGCAAGCTCTTCTGCCCTATGCTGGGTATGACCGGCGCGCACCCGATGCGCCTCTTGCGCGCAGCGGGCGTGGTGCTGCTCGAGGTCTGGGCGCGCGTCCTGGGCGCGTACGACTTTTACGTCGCCAGGCGCGACCACCGGATCTGGGAGCCTGCCGACAGCAGCAAAGAGATCATCACTCGCACGTGAGGTATCGATGAGACTGCCATGGCGTATCCTGCTCTACATCCCGTTCCGGGCCCTGGGTTGGCCTCGCCTGTTGCCGCTCAACGTCACCGTGAGCGTCACCAATCGCTGCAACTCGCGCTGCCGGACCTGCAACATCTGGCGCAAGGACCCCGGTCCCGAGCTCTCGACGGAAGAGTTCGATCGCGTCTTCCGCAGCCTGGGGCGTGCGCCCTACTGGATCACGTTCAGCGGCGGCGAACCCTTCCTGCGGCGTGACCTCGAGGACCTCTGCCAGAGCGCGTACGAGCACTGCCGTCCGGCGATCCTCAATATCCCGACCAACGGCTTGCTCGCCCGCCAGATCCCCGACCGGGTCGCCGAGATCGCGCGCCGCTGCCCGGAGAGCGACCTGATCGTCAACCTCTCGCTCGACGGAGTGGGAGAGCGGCACGACCAGATCCGCGGCGTACCCGGAAACTTTGCCCGGGCGATGGAGACCTACCGTGGTCTGCGAGCGATCGCGGCGCCGAACCTGAGCGTGGGCCTGCACACCGTGATCTCGGTGTACAATCTCCAGGACTTTCACGAGGTATATGCCTACGCGCGCGACCTGAGCCCCGACTCGTACGTGACCGAGATCGCCGAGGAACGGGTCGAGCTGGACACGGTTGGCTGTCACATCACGCCCTCCGTCGACGACTATGCGCGCGTGATCCACTTCCTGCGCGACCAGCTGCGCGAGCAGCAGTTCAGCGGCATCTCGCGCGCCACGCAAGCCCTGCGCCTGGTGTACTATGACCTGGTGGTGCGCATTCTCCGTGAGAAGCGACAGGTCATCCCCTGTTACGCGGGCTGGCTCTCGGCGCACATCCTTCCGGATGGTGATGTCTGGGAGTGCAGCGTGATGGGCAGCAGCATGGGCAACCTGCGCGATGTCGACTGGGACTTTCGCAAGCTGTGGGGGAGCGAGCGCGCCCGCGCCGTACGCCATGCGGTCAAGACGCGGGGCTGCTACTGCCCAGTAGCCAACATCGCGTACACCAACATGATGGCGGACCCGCTGTCCGTGCTGCGCGTCGCGCTCGAGTACGTCCGCGCCGTCGGCAGAGCGCGCCGTGCCTAGCATCGGCCCTCGCCCGGCGCGAGCGGCGGTCCTCTTGGACCGTGACGGCACGATCGTCCGCCACGTGCCCTACCTCTCGCGTCCCGACCAACTGGAGCTCCTGCCGGGCGCCGCGAGCGGGCTGCGTACCCTTCGCGAGGCGGGGTTTGCCCTGGTCCTGGTGACCAACCAGGCGGGCGTGGCGCACGGCTACTTTACCGAGGAGGACGTGCGCCGGGTGCACGCGCGGTTGCAGCACCTGTTGGCTGAGCAGGGGGCGCCCCTGGACGCGATCTATTACTGTCCGCATCATCCCCAGGGACAGGGCGCCTACCGGCGCGACTGTGCGTGCCGGAAGCCGGGCACGGCGCTCTTGGAGCGCGCTGCACACGACTTGGGCCTTGACCTGTCGCGCTCTGTCGTCGTGGGAGACCGGGAGACGGACGTGATCGCGGGGGCGCGGCTGGGCTGCCGCACGGTGCTGGTCCGCACCGGCTACGGGCAGTCGATGCTCGACGCGGGCCTGGTGGACGGCGTGCTCGACTATGCCGCCGACGACCTCCCTGCGGCTGCGGCGTGGATCGTGCGGAGCGTCGGCGGGGGAGCATTCCGAGTTCCGGAGCCCGGCGCGCGTGCAGGGCAGGAGAGGGAGGGGGAGCGCGGATGACGCGTGTCTTGATCACCGGAGGGACCGGGTTCCTCGGCAGCGCGCTGGCGCGCGTGCTCGCTGCGCGCGGCGACCGGGTGCGCGTATTGGCCCGTCCCTCGAGCGACCTATCCCGCCTTCACGGGGTGGACGTCGAGGTCGTGCGCGGGGACGTGCTGGAGCCCAGCAGTCTGCGCGGCGCGATGCAGGGCATCGAGGTCGTCTACCACCTAGCGGGCATGCTGGGCGGCATGCCGGTCCCAGATCCCGCTTACCGCGCGCTGCACGTCGAGGGCACGCGGCACGTCGTGCAAGCGGCGGACGCAGCAGGCGCGCGCCGCTTCCTGCACGTCAGCAGTCCCGGGGTCCTGGGCCCGATCGAGGGCCCGCCCGCGGACGAGACGGCGCCGTATGCCCCGACCAACGTGTACGAGCGGACCAAGGCGGAAGGCGAGCGACTGGCCCTCGATCTCGGCGCTCGCGCGTCGCTGTCGCTGAGCGTGGCTCGGCCCGAGTTCGTGTATGGCCCGGGCGATACCCACGTGCTGGGCCTCTACCGGACTATCGCGCGCGGCATGTTCTTTTACATCGGCTCTGGCGAGAGCATGCTCCACCCGACCTACGTCGATGACGCGGTGCGCGGTATGGCGCTCTGCGCTGAGGGCGGGCGCGCCGGGCGCGTGTATCACATCGCGGGGCCGCAGCCGGTCACGATCCGGACGCTGGCGACCACGATTGCGGCGGCGCTGGGCGTCGCCCCGCCTCGGCTGCGCGTGCCCCTCTGGTTGGCGACCACCGGCGCCCTGGTGCTGGAAGCTGCGGGCCGAGTGGGGGGCTTTCGTCCACCGCTGAGCCGCAGCGCAGTCGCCTTCTTTACCGAGACCCGTGCCTTCTCTACGGAACGGGCCCGCGCAGAGCTGGGCTACGTGCCCCAGGTCTCGCTGCCGGAAGGCGTGCGGCGCACAGTCGCTTGGTACCGCGAGCAAGGGCTGTTGTAAGGAGGCTGAAGTCGTGAGAAGACGCTTCTCGGTTGCAGCGCTGTACCCGGTCGCCCTGATGGAGGGCGAGGGCATGGGCACCGCCTACGAGTACTCGGCAAAGCTCAAGCTCCTCCGCCGCCTCCTGGCAGGCGAACCGTCCCCGGCGCGGGTCATGGTCGGCGGCTTGCCTGAGGCGTACGGCTACAGTCTCGACCTAGCGCTGCTTGCCCACCTGTACGACTGCCACGTGACCGTCGCCGACGACCGTGAGGAGATGCTCGCAGCTTACGAGCGTGCGCTGGCTTCGGCCCAGCTCAGCCGCTGGGTCGATCGCGCGCGGGTCGACCTGCGCGCCCTGCGCTCGCTGGCAGAGGTCACGACGGCGCAGGAGCCTGTCTTTGACCTGTGGGTCACGACCTCGGCGATCCAGCGCCTGGACCCGCCCGCCATGGGCGCCTACTTGGCGCAGGTGCGGCGGGCCTCGCGCCGGGCGCTGCTCTTCGCGCCCAATGGCGACAACCGCGCGCACCTGACCCGCACCAAGCTGCGCGGCTTTGCGCTCGGCGATCTGGTCGCTGCCTGCCGCGCCGCCGGTCTGGAGGTCGCGGATTCGGGGTACGTTGACCTGCCGCCATTTCCGCCCGGGGTCACGCGCACCGAGCAGGCCAAAGCGCGCGCGGCGGAGAGCCGGGTGGAGCGGGTGGCGATGGGCGTCCTGGAGGCGTGGTCGGTTGGAGAGCGGTTCCTGCCGCGCGCTGTGCGGCGGCGCTACGCACACCTGGTGTATGCCTATACGCACTGAGGCGCGCTTTGCCGCTCACACGGTCCAGGTCTGCAGCCCGTGGGCGTCAAAGTTGAAATCCACCACCTGCGCGCCGAGTTGCTCGAGGCGCTCCGCGATCAGGTGCTTGCGGTCGAAGGGGCAGTAGAGCAGCATGTACCCACCGCCGCCTGCGCCCGTGATCTTGCCGCCCAGCGCTCCGCGCGCGCGCGCCTCGTCATAGAGCTCGTCGATGTATGGCGCCGTGATCTGGCTCGCCATCACCTTCTTGTTCGCCCACGCTTCGTGTAGCAGAGACCCGAACTCGTCCAACCGCCCTTGCAGCAGCGCGTTCTTGAGCGCGACCGTGATCCGCTTGAGCTCTGACATGGCGCGCATCACGTCCGCTTGGCGCTCCACGTAGCGCTGGACCTGCGTGTCGATGATGTGTCCCGACAGGCGCGTTCGCCCCGTGTAGCAGAGCAGGAGGTGGTAGTGCAGCTCGTTCAGGATGTCGGGCGAGATGCGCAGCGGGTTGACGATCGTCGCCTCACGCGAGAACTCGATAAAGTTGAACCCGCCAAAGGTCGCCGCGTACTGATCCTGCTTGCCCCCCTTGATCCCCATGTCGACGCGCTCGATCTGGTATGCCAGGTCGGCGATCTCATAGTGGGTCAGTGGCAGGTGCAGCCAGCGGTGAAAGAGGCCGATCAGGGCGACTACCAGCGTGGACGATGAGCCCAGCCCAGAGCCGGGCGGCGCGTCGCTGTGCAGGAAAAAGTCGAGCCCCTGGTCGTGGTTCTCGCGGTTCAGGCGACAGATCACCGCCTGGACCAGCGCCAGCTTGCCGTCCGGGATCAGCGGCGCATCGAGGCTGTACTTGGCGACGATGTCATAGTCCAGCGACGTGACCGTGATCTGTCGATCGTCGCGGAAGCGCATCGAGCCATAGGCGTACTTGTCGATCGTGGTGCTCAACACCGCGCCCCCCTCTTCGGAGGCGTAGGGCTCGACGTCGGTGCCCCCGCCCGCAAAGCTGATCCGCAGGGGAGCCTTGCTCCGCACGATCACGGTCTTTTCTCCTCGCTATCCGTCGGCCCGCGCGCTGCGACATAGGCCTGAAAGCGCGCATAGCCTTCGGGTGTGCCGATGTCCACGAAATAGCCCGCGGTGGCGTGGCTGAACAAGCGGTAGCCGCTCTGGAGGAGATCGGGAAAGACCTCTCGCTCGAGCGATACGGCACGGTCGGGCGGGATCAGGTCCAAGATCTCGGGCTCCAGGACGTACACGCCGGCATTGATCCACCCGCGCGCACGTGCCGCCTTTTCCGCAAAGTGCGTGACCCAGCCGTGCGCGTCTACCTCCAGGGTGCCATATGACGCGGCATCGTCGACGTAGGTCCGGAGCAGGGTGCCGACAGTGCGCCGCGCGCTGGCGCGCTGCTGGCGATGCGCTGCGACCAGCTCGTGCAGATCCGCGTCGACGTAGGAATCGCCGTTCATCGCCAGGAACGTGCCGTCGATGTGTGGGCCCGCGTTGCGGATTGCCCCGGCGGTCCCGAGCGGCGTCTCCTCGATCGCATATGCGATCGAGACTCCCCACCTCGTGCCGTCGCCAAGGTACGACGTGATCTGAGCGGCGCGATAGCCCACGCACAGCACGATCTCGCACAAGCCGGACGCGCGCAGCTGGGCGATCTGGTAGAGCAGGAAGGGCTGGTCCGCGATCTCAGCCATGGGCTTGGGGCGATCGGCGACCGCAGGACGGAGCCGCTTGCCTAGACCTCCTGCCAGGATGACCGTCTTCAAGCGTCTCGCTCCATGCGGCGCCGCCCCGCGCCGGTTGCGCCCCGACGCCGCAGCCCCATTATACCCCAGAACAGACGCGGTGGGAAAACAGCGCCGCCGAGTCTGTCAGAGCGGGTCAAGGTGTGCTATAATAGGTGCAGCGCGTACGTGCGTCGGGTCGGCTGTAGTCAGGCAGGTGGGCGATGGCGAGCGGCTGGATGCAAGAGGACGAGACGTTCGATCGCGAGCGCGAAGAGATGGTGCGCCGGCAGATCGAGATGCGCGGCGTGCGTGATGAACGCGTGTTGGCGGCGATGCGGGCGGTGCCGCGGCACAGGTTCGTGCCCCATCACCTGCGTAGCACAGCCTATCACGACGCCCCGCTGCCGATCGGGCAGGGGCAGACCATCTCACAGCCGTACATTGTGGGCTACATGACCGCCGCCCTGGCGCTGAAGGAGGAGGAGCGGGTGCTCGAGATCGGCACCGGGTCGGGCTACCAGGCTGCGGTCCTGGCAGAGCTGGTTGCCCAAGTGATCAGTGTGGAACGGCTGCCGCGCCTGGCAGAGGAGGCGCGGGCTGTGTTGTCGGCGCTGGGCTACGACAATGTACACGTGGTCGTCGGCGATGGTACGCTGGGTTGGCCCGACGGCGCTCCCTATGACGCGATCATCGTCACCGCCGCCGCGCCCGCGATGCCGGAACCGCTCCGCTGGCAGCTTGCCGATGGCGGGCGCTTGGTGGCGCCCATCGGCCCACGTTGGACACAGCAGCTCGTGCGCGTGCGCCGCCGGGGCGATGCGTTCGACACGGAGACCTTGCTCGGCGTGGCGTTCGTGCCCTTGATCGGCGAGCAGGGCTGGAACCGGCGGGGCGGGGTGAACTTGCGAGAGGAAGGTACGCCATGAAAGAGGCGATGCTCTACGAACATCTGGACCCAGTCCAGGTGCGCTGCAACTTGTGCGCCCATCGCTGCCGGATCGGGCCCGGACAGCGCGGCGTGTGTGGCGTCCGTGAGAACCGCGACGGGAGCCTGTACAGCCTCGTATACGGGAAAGCCATCTCGGCTGCGGTAGACCCGATCGAAAAGAAGCCGCTCTACCACTTTATGCCCGGGACGCGCGTGTTCTCGATCGCGACCGTGGGCTGCAACTTTACCTGTCGCTTCTGCCAGAACGCCGACATCTCGCAGGCGCCGCGCGAGCACGTCGGCTGGGAAGAGTGGTCACGAGACCTCTCGCCGGGTGACGTGGTCCGCCTTGCGGCGCGGGAGCGCTGTGCGTCGATCGCCTACACGTACACCGAACCGACCGTCTTTTTCGAGTACGCCTATGACTGCGCGCGCCTGGCTACGCTCGCCGGGCTCCGAAACGTCTTTGTCTCGAACGGCTACATGACCGCCGGAGCGCTGGACGCGATCGGCGCCGACCTGCACGCCGCAAACATCGACCTCAAAGGGTCAGATGCGTTCTACCGCAAGCTGTGTGGGGCGCGCGTGCAGCCGGTCCTGGATGCCATTTGCTACCTGCGCGAGACGGGGGTGTGGGTCGAGGTGACGACGCTCATCATCCCCGGATACAACGACGACGACCAGACCCTGGGCGAGATCGCCGAGTTCCTCGCCGGCGTCGATCGGGATATGCCGTGGCATCTCTCGCGCTTTACGCCCCGCTATCACCTGCTCGACGCGCCGCCCACTCCGGTAGAGACCCTGCATCGCGCCGCCGAGATCGGCTACGCGGCGGGCCTGCGCTACGTCTACGCCGGCAACGTCCCGGGTGACCGGTACGAGCACACGCATTGTCCCGAGTGCGGGACGATCTGCGTGCAGCGCTATGGGTACTACATCCGCAACCTGCTGGTCGACGGCAACCAGTGCCCGACCTGTGGCTACAGGCTGGCATTCGTGGTCTAGGGGTGAGCGCGTGTCCTGCCGCTAGAGCGCGTGCTCTGTCCGGGCGATGATCTCGCGCTGCATCTCGCTCGACAGCCCCACAAAGTAGTCGCTGTACCCCCCGATACGGACCACCAAGTCGCGGTACTGCTCCGGATGCGCTTGGGCAGCGAGCAGCGTCTCCCGGTCCACGACGTTGACCTGGATCTCGAATCCCCCACGAGAGAGATAGGTCTCTACGACGTCGAGCAGCCGCTGCGCGAAAGCGCTTGCATCGCGCGGACGGGTGAACTTGAGGTTGACGGCGATCCCGCCCAGGTGGGGTGCGTGTTCCCACTCTGTCGCCGACAAGACTGCCGCGGTGGGACCGTGCAGCTCGCGCCCCTGCGCGGGTCCCGACCCGTCCCCCAGCGGAAAGCCCGCAGGACGTCCGTCCGCGGAGGCGGCGGTGACCCGTCCCAGTCGTTCGTGCTGGATCCAGCAGAAAAAGCCCGAGCGGAAGGCGCCGCCCAGGTAGGTCTCATAGCCGCGCATCTCGCTGCGGATCCACTCGGTGATCGTGACCGCCAACGCATCGGCGCGCGCGTCGTCATTGCCGTACTTGGGGGCGCGATGGAGCAGCGCCAGGCGCAGGCTCTGCTGCCCTGCGAAATCCGCGCGCATCGCCGCTGCCAGTTCTTCGAGGCTGATCCCGCCTGTCTCGTACACGAACTGGCGGATCGCTGCCAGCGAATCGACCAGGTTCGACAAGCCGACAAAGGAGGGCTCGATCCAATTGTGCCGCGCGCCGCCGTGATCGATGTCCCGTCCGCGGGCCAAGCAGTCGTTGACAAAGCACGACAGGAGCGGAAAGCCTCCGTTGTAGCGGCGCGTCGCCTGCGCGGTGTTCTGCTCGACCACGCCCTCGCGGATCGCGCGCCGCAGCCGCTCGAGATAGCCCTCCAGGAGTTCCTGGAAGGATGAAAAGGAGGCAGGCGGCGGCAGCTCTCGGGGCCCGTCGAGGCCCGGAACGCCTAGCACGTCGTGCAAGCACTGCAGCAGGTTGATGTAGGGGCTGGCGACGTAGACGTTGGACGAGGCAATCGGCGTGATCTCGACGCACGTGCTGTGCTGGTAGAGACACGCCTCGGCAGGCGGCAGCCCAGCCTCGATCATGCCCGCCGTGATGACGTCATCCCCAAAGAACGCCGGGTTGCCCAGCCCTTCCGCCACCAGCTTGGACGCCAGGGCGCGCGTCGACGCAGGCGTCTCGGGCGTCCAGCACAGCCCGACGCACGGGTAGGCCAACCGGACGTGTCCGATGCTCTGCAGAAAGAGGTCGGTCAGCTCGTTGCTCACGTCCGCCCCTGCGGCGTTGCGCCCGCCCAGCATCCAGCCTACGGCGAGGCCACGCGGCGTGTACTCGGAGAGCAGGAGCGCCAGGCAGTCGATCAGCTCCAGTGCCTGCGACGGGGTGACGCGTCCTGCCGCCAGATCCCGGCGGTAGAGGGGAAGCAGGTAGCGGTCCGGTCTTCCCAGTTGGAAGAGATGTGTCCGCTGCCCCGCGCACAGGCAAAAGGTCATCAAGTGCACCGCTTGCAGCGCCTCGTAGAACGTACGCGCTGGATGCTCGGGCACCCGCCGGCAGATCCGGGCGATGCCCTCCAGCTCAGCCCGGCGCTGCTCACCTGGCTCTACCGCAGCGAGGGCCTCTGCCTCCTCGGCGTAGCGGTGGGCACAGGCGACGACGCCGTCCAGGGCGATCAAGCAGGCGCGGTAGAACGCGTCTTTCTCGAGGTCCTCGGGGCGTGCCAGGTCCAACCGCGCCCGGTACTCATCGATCTGGCGCCTGGTCCCGTCGATGCCCAGGCGAATCAGCCGGTCATAGTCGATCGCCATGTGGGCCCGCTGCCCGCGGACAGGCGCCCTGGCAGGGTCGGCCCACGCGCGGTAGCGCTGTACCTCCGCCGCCTCCTCGGGCGTGTACGCTCGCGGGCAGTACTTGCCGACCAAGAGCTCGCCCGGGTCGATCACGGGCGTCATCCCGCGCAGGATCGCCGCCGTCTCTTCGGCGCGGCGCACGACCGTCCACGGCTCGCCCGCCGTTGCCATCCACGCGCGCGCGGCGAGCAGCTCCGGTTCGGGCGGCGGGCGCAGACGGGCGTCATCCCGCTGCAGGACGTGCTGGCGCAGTGCCCGGACCCGGGCTGTGGGCTCGTCCATCGTCGCTCCTACCGTTCCGGCTTTAGGACGACGATCGCGAGGGGGGGCAAGGTCAGGTTGAGCGAGTGTGGGCGCCCGTGCCACGGGATCGGGTCCGAGTGAAAGCCACCCCGGTTGCCCAGACCGCTGCCCCAGTAGATGGACGCGTCGCTGTTCAGGACTTCGCGATAGAAGCAGCCCTCGGGGACCCCGACCCGGTACCCAAAGCGAGGCACCGGCGTAAAGTTGCAGGCGATCACGAGGTAGTCGTCGGGATCCGCTGCGCGCCGGATGTAGGCGATGATGCTGTTCTCCCAGTCGCTCAGGTCGATCCACTCAAAACCGGCGCTCTCAAAGTCGCGCTCGTACAGCGCTAGTTCGCTCTGGTACAGGTGGTTCAGATCGGCGACAAAGGTCTGCAGGCCATAGTGCCGGTCCCACTGGGTCAGGTCCCAGTCAAGGCTGCGCGCCTCGCTCCATTCCTGCCACTGGCCAAAGTCCTGCCCCATGAAGAGCAGCTTCTTGCCCGGGTGGCTGAACATGAAGCCATAGTAGAGGCGCAGATTCGCGAACTTGAGCCAGTCATCGCCCGGCATCTTGCCGATCATCGATCCCTTGCCGTGTACGACTTCGTCGTGCGAGATCACGAGCACAAAGTTCTCGGTGAAGGCGTAGATCAGGCCAAACGTCAGATCGCTGTGGTGGTGTTTGCGGTGCACCGGGTCCTTGCTGATGTAGCGCAGCGTGTCGTTCATCCACCCCATGTTCCACTTGAGGCTGAAACCGAGCCCCCCGAGGTAGGTAGGGCGCGATACCGCCGGAAATGCCGTCGACTCTTCGGCGATGGTCACGATCCCTGGGTGGTAGCGGTAGCACAGTTCGTTGAACTGGCGCAGGAAGGCGATCGCCTCCAGGTTCTCGTTTCCGCCATACTCGTTGGGCACCCACTCTCCCGGTTCGCGCGAGTAGTCGAGGTAGAGCATCGAGGCCACGG
>JAFGIE010000105.1 GCA_016929775.1 Anaerolineae bacterium | reverse complement strand
GATCTTGTCCTGGTCGATCTGGTCGGACAACCGGAAGCTGCGCTGGAAATCGCCGACGTCGTACTCGGCGTACGCCAGGTCATAGCCTTCGGGCGGGGCGGGGTCGACGTAGCCCGTGATCGACAGGACGGCCTTGTCGAGGGTGATGTCGATCGACTGTTCGTTCAGATCCGGCATATCGGCGACCACGACGATCTTGTCCCCAGCCTCATAGATGTCAACGCGGGGGACAAACGCCTTACGGTCGCGCGTGCGCTCCGCATCACCCAACTCCACTTCCTGCTTTTCCGTATCCTGTACTTGTAGTTCCGTTTCGTTTGCCATCTCTATACTCCGTTCGTCTCTCGGGATAAGGGGCCATTGCGCCTTGCCGGGCGCTCCTGTCGCGGAAGGCGGCGTACTAGCCCGCTGTGATCTCGATCTTTTTCGGCTTGTCCGCTTCGGCGCGCGGCAGCGTAATGTGGAGCACGCCGTTCTCGAACGTGGCTTCGACTGCGCCCGCCTCGACGGTAAAGGGGAGCTGGAAGGTGCGGCTAAAGCGCCCGCAGCTTCGCTCGCGGCGGTGATAGGTCACGCTCTCGCCCGCCTGCTCCGGGGCGCGCTCTCCTGACACGGTCAGGGTATTGTCCACCACGGTCACGTCGAGCGCCGCCGGGTCACAGCCCGGCAGCTCAGCGGTCAACACGGCGCCGTTCTCGTTCGTCCACACGTTCATCGCCGGATAGCGTGGGGCGGGGTATCGAGGCGTGCGCGCCGGCATGTCGTCAAACAGGCGGTTCATCTCGCGCTGCAGGCGCTCCATCTCTCTCCACGTGTTCCTTCTGGTGCCAAACGGTCTCCCTAGCATGGTCTACTCCTTTTCAAATCGTGACGCCGGGTCGTGAACCGCGGCACGGGTTCACGATGCGGCGGTTTCCCTTTCGCATTCGGCACGATTGTATCAGGCGCAGATTAGAGGGCCATCAGAGAAGCGTTAGAGTTGCATAAGAACCGTCGGGAAAAACAGCGTCCCGCAAGGGGATTTGCGGGACACCGGTATGACCATGAGGACTATCGGGGGAAAACCCTACCAGTCTTCGTCTTCTTCCTCTTCGTCTTCATAGTCCCCGTCGTCGTACGCCCAATCGAGCTCCAACGGGTCGATTTCGACTACCTCTAGCTCGGCGTCGCAGTGTGGGCAGACGACCTCTTGCCCAAGCCGGACGTTGCCATGGAGCGTGATCTCTTCCCCACAGTCGGGGCAGATCGCCTTGACTACTCTGGATTCCGACATGTCGTACCTCCTTCATCGCTCAGATCATGCCCGGGCGCGCAGGCCCGGGCTTTCGACGCCAGTATAACAGGGGCATGTGCAAAAGGCGTGCAAGGGGCGTGCCAAAAAGGTGATAGGGCCCGTTCTAGCGTGAGACTTTTGTCATCCTTGGTCGGGGCTGAAGGAGTAGCCGACACCTGGCACGGTGAGAATGTATGCGGGGCTGCGCGGGTCGGGCTCGACCTTGGTGCGCAGGCGGCGGACGAGCCCGCGGACCAGCTCGCGATCGCCGCGCCCGGTGTAGCCCCACACGCGCTCGACGATGCTCTCGGTGGACAGGATGTGGCCCTGGTGGGTCATGAGGGTGTAGAGCAGGCGGAACTCGAGGTGTGTCAGGCGGCGCGGCGGTTGCTGAAAGACCTGCACCGTGCGCGTCGCGGGATCGAGGGTCAGGCCCCCCATGGTCAGCGTGGGCAGGCTGAAAAGCGAGACGCCGCCCGCACGGCGCATGAGGGCGCGCATCTGGGCGATCAGGAGCCGCGCACTGTACGGGCGCGCGATCACCATGTCGGCGCCCGCCTCGAGGAGTGCGACGTGGGCCTCTTCGCCCAGGAGATCGGTGATGATCACGAGCGGCACAGAGGTGACGGCGCGCAGGGCGTGGACGTGCGGCATCGGGTCGCCCGATGCTGAGAGGAGGATCACGTCCGCCGGACGTTCGTCCCAGATCTCGACGGCGCGCTGCGGGTTGGTGACGGTGTGCACCGACATGCCGACGCGCTGCAGCACGAGCGACAGGATCGAGGTCTCGTCCGCGTTCTTGGATAGCAACAGGGCGTACATGCTGCGCCTCTCCGATGGCTGTCAAGGTCGCACAAGTATACGTCAGGGCGGTCGAGGAGTCAACTTGAGTGGCTTGGCTTGGACCGTCGTCTCGACGGCACGGGGGATGGACCGCCGTCGTCCCGACGGCATGGGTAACGGACCGTCGTCGTCTCGACGGCATGGGGGATGGACCGCCGTCGTCCCGACGGCATGGGGGATGGCATGCCAGCGGGACGCTGGCGGTCCGACGTGCCGTCGTCCCGACGGCTCCAGGGCCAGCGAGACGCTGGCGGTCCGACGTGTCGTCGTCGCCTCCATGGTCCAGGTGTGCGGGCGCCAACTTGGGGAACTGTGTGTGTGGGCGTATAATCGGGAGAGGTCCGCTACACGGGCGTGGAGATGGGACAGCCATGGCGCGATGGATCGACCCACAACCTGTTCACATCCCAGACGCGCTGCGCGCGCTGGCGGCGGAGGCGACAGCGCACGCTGCGCTCGACGCACTGGTCGCAGCGCTGCTCGTCCGGCGAGGGCTTGCCGATCCGGCAGCCGCGCGCAGCTTTCTCGATCCGGCGGCGTACCAGCCTGCTCCGACGGAAGACCTGCCCGACCTGGAGGTCGTCGTCGATCGCTTGGCGGGCGCGATCGCGCGCGGGGACCGGATCGCCGTGTGGGGGGACTTTGACGTGGACGGGCAAACCGCCACGGCGCTGTACGTGGAGGCGCTGCGCGTGCTCGGGGGGGAGGTCGTGTCCGCCATCCCCTCGCGGCATGCGTCGCATGGGCTGCACCCCGTGGGGGTCCAGCGGCTGATCGACGAGGGGGCCTCGCTGATCGTGACCGCCGACACCGGGGTTGAAGGGCACCGGGCGGTCGATCTGGCGGCGGCGCACGGTGTCGAGGTGCTGATCACCGATCACCACGACCTGCCCGAGGCGCTGCCAGACGCGCGCGCGGTGCTCAACCCGAAGCGCCTGCCCGCGGGACATCCGCTCTCCGGGCTGCCCGGCGTGGGCGTGGCGTACCAGGTGGCGCGCGCCCTGTTCGCGCGCGTGGGACGCGACCCGGCTTCCCTGCTCGACCTGGTCGCGCTGGGGATCGTGGCGGATGTGGCGCCGCTGCGCGACGACGTGCGCTACCTGCTGCAGCGGGGCTTGCAGGTCCTGCGCCGCACCGAGCGGGTCGGGCTGCGCGCGTTGATCGAGGTTGCGCGCCTTGACCCGGAGCGCATCGGCGCGGACGACATCGGCTATGCGCTGGCGCCGCGCCTGAACGCCCTGAGCCGTATGGGGCAGGATCTCGACGCCCAGGCGGGGGTCGAGCTGTTGACGACCGACGATCTGACGGTCGCGCGGACGATCGCCACGCGCCTCGAAGCGCTCAACGCGCAGCGGCGCTGGATCACGCGCCAGGTCACCGAGTCGGCGCTGGCGCAGTTGGCGCGCGACCGGGCGCTGCTCGACGGACCGGCGATCGTCGTCGCCGGCGCAGGCTGGGACCCGGGGATCGTGGGCATCGTCGCCGGTCGGTTGGCAGAGCGCTATGCCAAGCCGGCGATCGTGATCAGCGCGCCGGAGGGCGAGCTGGCGCGCGGTTCGGCGCGCTCGGTCGAGGGCGTGGACATCCACGCCGCGATCGCGGCGCAGCGCGCGCTGCTGCATCGCTGCGGCGGGCATCCCATGGCGGCGGGCCTCTCGATCGATGCGGAACAGATCGACGCCTTCCGCCGCGGGCTGTGGCGGACGCTAGCGGGCATGCCGCCGCCGCCCGAACCCACGTTGCAGATCGACGCAATCCTCCCCCTCGACCAGCTCTCACTATCCACCTACGAGGCGGTCCAGGTCCTCGCCCCCTTTGGCGCCGGGAACCCCGCGCCGGTATTCGTCACGCGCGACCTCGAGCTGGTGAGCAGCGCAGTGGTGGGCCGGACGCGCGAGCACCGGCGGGTGACGGTCCGCGACCGGCAGGGCCACACGACCGAGGTCATGTGGTGGCAGAGCGTGGACCTGGCGCTGCCCGAGGGGCGGTTCGACCTGACGTACACGCTCGGCGTCAACGCCTTCCGCGGTAACAGGGCCCTGCAGCTGACGTGGGTCGAGGCGCGGTCGCTTCCCTCGGGCGGAGCGATCGCAGAGCCGGTTGCAGAGCCAGCTGCCGCGACGATGCGCGACTGCCGGGAGGTGGGCGACCCCGTGGCAGCGCTGCGCGCGTTGTGGGCGGGCGCAGCGCGCGGACAGGTGGTGGTGTGGGGCGAGGGGGGGACGCCTGCGGGCGGCGTCCCGTGCGTGGGGCGGACTGACCTGCGTAAGGCCGAGACGCTGGTCGTCTGGACTGCGCCGCCGGGCCCTGCCGTGCTGCAAGCGGCGCTGGCGCAGGTCTCCCCGCGCGAGGTGGTGCTGTGCGCCCAGGACCCGGGGCTGGACGCGCTCGGTCCCTTCCTGCAACGCCTGGCAGGGCTGGTCAAGCATGCGCTGCGAGTGCGCGCTGGGCAAGTGAGCCTGGCGGCGCTGGCGGAGGCAATGGCGCACCAGGAGGCGACCGTCGCGCTGGGTTTGGCGTGGCTGGCGCACAAGGGGCAGCTGTGCTACACGCTGGCAGATCAGGGAAGGGTCACGTTGGCTGCGGGCGACGCTGCGCAGTACGATCGGTGGGGCGCGGTAGGAGCGGGTTCCAAACCCGCCCCTACGATCGCGTCCCCAAGTGGTGGGCAGCCACCGTCGGGCGAGGACCTGGCGGCAGTGCAGGCGCAGCTCGCCGCAGCGCTGGAAGAGACGGCAGCCTACCGGGCTTACTACCGGCGCGCCGAGACGCGGTACGTGGTACGGTGAGCGGCGCCTCACGTGCAAAATGGACAGCGCATGCACTTGACGGCGCTGTCCAAGTGTGCTATACTTTGGGCGTCTCGGAGAACGTGCCAAGGTGCCCAGGCGGCGAATCCGGACTCCTCACTTACGCATACGGGAGAAGATCGTTGACAAGGGAAAGCCCCAAGTACACTGGCTTCCGCACATATCGCGACCCGATGGGGCGTTACCAGTTCCGCTATCCCCTCGGTTGGCAGCAATACGAGCTGGCAGGTGACCGCGATGGGGTGATGTTCTCGCCGCAGGCTGCGGATCCGTCGACGTGGTTCTCGGTGTGGGCTGAGCCGCTCGAACACAAGGTATTGGCCGAGGACCTGGGCCTATTGCGCGAGGGCGTGGAGGAGGGGCTCTCGCAGCTCCCTGGGCTGCGGGTCCTCGATGTGTCCGAGCGGACCTTTGGCAACATAGTCCGCTTTGACCGGACCTACACCCATCAGGACGATGGCTTGGTGCGCAAGCGCCG
>JAFGIE010000104.1 GCA_016929775.1 Anaerolineae bacterium | reverse complement strand
GCGCATGGTCATTGCGAGCCGGCGCCCTTCCCGGCGAAGCAATCCCCTATGCGGCGAGAAGGACCAAGGCTGTCCTCAGCAGCGATCGGGTCGGGGCGGCGCGCGGTATGGGTTGGCTACGGCGTTCTCTCCCTACTGGCAGCCTACACGTCCTACTCGACGGCGTTCTGGTTCGCGGCGCACGGCGCGCTGTTGCTGCTCCGCCGCGACTGGCGGCGGCGGTTCCTGCCTTGGCTCCTCGTAGAGGGCGTGGTCCTGCTCTTGGCTGTGCCGTGGTTGCTCGCCTATGGAGGGACCACGGGGGCGCACCTCGCCGGGCAAGGGACGTTCACCGGGAGGGAGTCGCTCCCCATCTGGGCCCTCGTCGGTCGATCGCTCTCTGGCTTGATCGCAGGCGTGACCCTGCCCGAACGCGTGAGCGGCGCTCTCGCAGCGGCGGCGGGCGTGGTCGCCGTGACCGGGGCGCTGCTTGCCGCGGTCTGTGCGTCCCGCTCAACCTGTACGGACGCGGGCGGCCCAAGTTCACGCCGGGCGCCGAACGCGACGCTGCCGCGCCGCGCGGACGGGCAGGGCGCGCCCTGCCCCGACAAGCCTGGCATCGCCGAAGGGTCGTTCACGGCGGTGTGGGTGTGGGGTGCGATGGCGCTGCTGCCGATCTTGGCCCTGTACCCGGTACACCTGGTCTATCCCTGGTTCGAAGCGCGCGTGGTCGCATTTTGCGTGGCGCCGGTCTGCCTGTGCCTGGCAGCGTGCCTCCACGGATGGCGTGCGAGCGGGCGGTGGGGGCCGATCGTGGCGAGCGGGCTGACCGTCCTGGCGCTGCTTCCGGGGTTGTACGACTATGTGATGCGCTATGAGCGCTACGACCCCGTGATGGAGGACTATTTTCCGCTGATCGAGCACGTAGCGGCGCACACATCGCGCGGCGACTGCGTCCTCTATAATGCGTCCTGGCACGTCGGGTACTTTGCCAGCTACTATCGTGGTCCGGCGCTCGACTATGCCCGGTTCTCGCTCGACGCCGTGGAGCGCGCGACGGAGTGTCCCCGGCAGGTATGGGTGGTGCTGCGCGACATCGTGCGCCAACCGGGCGGCGCACGTGTCGAGGACCGGGTAGAGGACGCGCTCTCTACGCGCGCCAGCAAGGTGAGCGAGGCGTGGTACGGGCGCATTCGGCTCGCCCGGTACGCCGTGGGACCGGTCGAGGCGCGCGAGCAGCAGGTTGACCTGGGTCTTGGGCCCGCAGAGAGGGCGGCGCCCAGCGTCTGGCTGCGCGCGGCGTCGATCGGGAGCGGGGGCATAGCGGGCGCGACCGTCGCTCCTGGCGAGGCGATCTATGTGACGCTGACCTGGGAAGCGGCGCAGCCGATCGCCCGCTCCTACCACGTCTCCGTCCAGCTGGTCGGGCCCCACAACCCGGCGCGCGGCAGCCCGGTCTGGGCGCAGCACGACGGGGTGCCCGGCAACCAGGAGCGTCCCACGACGGGATGGGCGCCGGGGGAGCAGGTCGTCGACCGGCGCGCGATGTGGGTCGATCCCGGAGCGCCGGAGGGCGCGTACACGCTGCAGGTGAGCCTCTACGACCCGCTGACGGGGGACAGGCTGCGCGTCGTAGAGGGGGATGGCGATGGCGCAGACGCCATCGTCCTGTCGCAGGTGCACCTGGTCGCGCCCTAGAGCGACCGATGCGCCGTGGGAAGGAGACGTGCGATGAACGACCGACAATCCGATCTCGTGCTCGACCCGGTGGACGTGCTGGGCGGGCTGGAACGCTGGGCGGATGCTGCGCCCATCTCTGGCGCCACGTGGTACACGGCGCACGAGGTGGGCGATGGGTTGCTGTACCGCTTTCCTGCCGGCGCGCTCGCCGGCGCGGCGTACCTGAGCGCCGACCTGCTGGTCGACGGCAACCGGCTTGCCGTGTTTCTGCTCGCCCTGCAAGAGGGAGAAGGGGGACCGCAGTTTGGCATGCTCTACGCCGCGCTGAACCAGTGCTCGGCGCGGATCCGGGCGCCGCTGGAAGCGGTCAACCAGAACCGCTGGCGCTATGAGCGCGAGGGCGCCTGGCTCAAGCCCATGGTGAGCGGCGATCGCGTCGACCTGGCGCGGGTCGACCGCATGACGGTCACGATCCTGCGCAAAAGCGACCAGCCTGTGCATTGGTGCATGACGGCGCTGACCGCCACCGCGGAGGCGCCGCCACTGCTAGCGGACCTGGTTCTGCCCGCGGGCCCGCTGATCGACGACATGGGGCAGAGCACGCTGCACGAGTGGCCCGCCAAGAGCCGCAGCCACAAAGAGGTCACCGCGCGCCTTTGCGCGCAGCTCGCCGCCGCGCCGGCGCAGCGATGGCCCGCGCGGTTCTCGCGCTGGGGTGGGTGGACGGCGCGCCGCTTCGAGCCGACGGGCTTTTACCGCACGCATCACGACGGGCGCCGCTGGTGGCTGGTCGATCCAGACGGATATGCCTTTTGGTCGGCGGGAATGGACTGCGTGCGCGTGGACACCGACGCGGCGTACACGGGCCTCGAGGCGGCGCTCTCTTGGATGCCCGATCCCGCAGGGCCCTACGGGGCGATGTACGGGGACCGGGCGGCGCCGACGATCAACTACTTGGCGGGGAACCTGATCCGCGCCTTTGGGCCCGAGGTGTGGCACGAGCACTGGGCAACGATCGCGTTGGCGCAGCTGCGGGGCATGGGCTTTAATACGGTCGCCAACTGGTCCGAGTGGCAGATCGCGCGGCAGGCGGGCTACCCGTACGTGCGCCCGCTGGCGCTGAACTGGGCGCGCACGCCGCTGGTGTACCGTGACTTCCCGGACGTGTTCGATCCCGGGTTCGAGCGCGATGTGGCCGATTACGCGGCGCAGCTTGTCGAGACTGCCGACGACCCAGCCCTGATCGGCTACTTTTTGATGAACGAACCGACGTGGGGCTTTGCGCGCGAGACGCCGGCGGCGGGCATGCTCTACACGACCACGGCGTGCGCAAGCCGCGAGGCCCTTGCCGCGTTCCTGCGCGATCGGTACGAGACCGAGGCGGCGCTGTCGGCGGCGTGGGGCGGCGCCACCCTGGCAGGCGTGCGCGCGGGCGCGTGGCACGCGCCGCTCAACGAGACTGCGCAGCGCGACCTGGCTGATTTCAGCGCACGAATGGTCGAGCGCCTTTTCGGAGGGTTGAGCCAAGCCTGCAAGGCGGTCGATCCCTACCACCTCAACCTCGGCGCGCGGTACTACACGGTGCCGCCCGACTGGGCTGCGGGCGGCATGCGCCACTTTGACGTGTTCAGCATGAACTGCTACCGCGATCGCGTGCCGGCGGACGAGATGAGCGCGATCCACGAGATGCTCCACATGCCGATCCTGGTCGGCGAGTGGCATTTCGGGGCGCTCGACGCCGGCTTGCCCGCCAGCGGGATCGGCCACGTGCGCGATCAGGCGGCGCGTGGGCAGGCGTTCCGCTTTTACACCGAGGATGCGGCAGCCAAGCCGTGGTGCGTGGGTGTGCACTATTTCACGCTCTACGACGAGTCGGCGCTGGGGCGATTCGACGGCGAGAACTGGAACATCGGCTTCCTGGACGTGTGCAACCGGCCCTACGCTCCGCTTGCCGAGGCAGCCCGGGCGACGCACGAGCGGCTCTACCCGGTCGCCGCTGGGGAGATGGCGCCCTATGCGGACGCGCCCGAGTACCTCCCCAAGCTGTTCCTGTAAGGCAGTCAGGGGGCGGGTTGCCGCTCACCGGAAGGGGTGCTATACTGGCGGAAGGCGGGCGCGGGGGCTGCCGCCGCGCATCTCGCCACATACGAAAAGGCGGTGTGCGCACGGGGATCGCTGACCGGCGTCTGTGCGACGATCCCGCCTTCCCCGGGAGGACGTGAGGGATGAGGTCGCCCAACCTGTTGTTCATCTTTACCGACGAGCAGCGCTACGATACGATGGCGGCGTACGGCAACCGCGCGATCGAGACGCCAGCCCTCAACCGGTTGGCGGCGCAGAGCGTGGTCTTTGAGCGGGCGTACGTCACGCAGTCGGTGTGCACGCCCTCGCGCTCGAGCATCCTGACGGGCCTCTACCCGCACACGAACGGCTGCACCGAGAACAATATCCCGTTGCCGGCGGACGTGCCCTGCCTGCCCGAGATGCTCGCCCCGGGCGCCTATGCCACCGCCTACCACGGCAAGTGGCACCTGGGCGACGAGGTCTTTGCGCAGCACGGGTTCGAGGAGTGGCGGAGCATCGAGGATGGCTATGCGCCCTACTATGGCGCGGGGCGCGATCGAGACCAGCGCTCGACCTACCATCACTGGCTGATCGCGCAGGGGTGCACGCCCCGGAACGGCGCATCCTTTGGTCGCGGTGAGGCGGCGCGCCTGCCGGAGGCGCTGGGCAAGCCGGCGTACCTGGCGCAGGAGGCGTCGCGTTACATCCGCGAGCACCAGCACGAGCCCTTTGTGCTGTACGTCAACTTTTTGGAACCGCACATGCCCTTCTATGGCCCGCGCGACGACCAGTACGATCCCGCACAGATCCCGCTCCCGCCCAACTTTGAGGCGCGCCCGACCGATCGACAGCCGTTGAAGGCGCGCCTGTTCGAGCGCGCGTACTATCAGCGCGGGCACAGCGGTCTGCCCTTGCAGACTGAGGCCGATTGGCGGCGCATGATCGCCAACTACTGGGGGCTGTGCAGCCTGGTCGACACGCACGTCGGCGCGATCCTGGATACACTGGCTGACTGTGGCCTGGAGGAGAACACGATCGTCGTCTACACGTCCGACCACGGAGACATGATGGGCAGCCACCGGCTGATCGCCAAGTGTGTCGCGTTCGAGGAGGCGGTCCGCGTGCCGCTGCTGGTGCGCCTGCCGGGTCAGCGCAGCGCCGTGCGCGTGCCACAGCCCGTGAGCCAGATCGACCTGGCGCCGACCCTGCTCGACCTGATGGGACAGCCGATCCCGGATGGTCTGCAGGGCGCGAGCCTGCGCCCGGCGATCGACGGGCAGCCCGATCGCGCCCCGCACGACGTCTTCATCGAGTGGAACGGGCACAACAATGGCCTGGGCGACGTGATCGGTCAGGTGTCCGTTCCGGAAGAGATGCGCGATCTGGCGCCTATGGACGATATCGTGTCCGCGATCACCGATCCGGTGCGCACGGTGATCACGCCGGACGGCTGGAAGTTCAACTGCAGCACGCGCGGCGAGCACGAGCTGTACTACCTGCACGACGACCCACTGGAGTTGGTGAACCGGGCGGGTCCGGACATGGCGCCGCGGATGGCGGCATTGGCGGACCGGATCCGGGCGTGGCAGGCGCGCACAGGGGACACGGTTCCCCTGCCGATGCGGTTTTAGGCGCGCCGCGCGGGAGAGCGCGTGGCGCGGGAGATGCGTAGCAGCAGCAGAGGCGGAGCATGGGACGAGGCGCGACCGGAGACGAGGCAAGGGGCGATCGCCGCGTGGTGGTCGTCATCCCGACCTACAACGAGCGGGAGAACGTGGAGGCGATCGCGTCTGCGGTTCTGGCAGAGCAGGCGCACGTGGAGGGCTACGAGCTGCACGTCCTGATCGCCGACAGCCACTCGTCGGACGGCACGCTCGAGATCATGGATCGCTTGGTCGCAGAGAACCGGCGGATCCACGTGTTGGACGTGAACGAACGGGGGATCGGGTTGGGGCTCCTGCGCGGCTTTACGCACGCGATCGAGCACCTGCAGGCGGACGTACTGATCGAGATGGATGCCGACTTTCAACACAACCCCGCCGACATCCCCGCCTTTCTGGTCGAGATCGGGCGCGGCTATGACCTCGTGGTCGGGTCGCGGTTCCTGGCGGGCAGCGGCAACCGCATGCCCGTCCACCGCCGCCTGCTCAGCGTCGCCGCCAACCAGGTGATCCGGATCATGCTCGGCCTGCGGGGGGTGACCGAGATCACGACGTCGTACCGTGCGCTGACCCGCGAGACCTTTGCGCGCGTACCGACCGACGCGGTCCCGTGGGCGGAACGCTCCTTCATCCCCGTCCCCGTGTTCCTGGTGCGCATGCTCGAGCACGGCGCACGCGCGATCGAGATCCCGATCACGATGCATCCGCGTACGCGCGGCTACTCCAAGATGGTGTACTGGAAGTACATCCGCGACATCCTGCGCTTCTCTCTGCGCTCACGGCTTGGTCGGGGCGCGCGCCAGCGCGTGGAGCGGGCGTAGCCGCGGAGGGCGTCCTTCACTTTTGGGGAAAATGGTGGGATAATGGGTAGAACGACCCCCAAGAGTGAGGAGGCAGGAGATGAAGGACCGACG
>JAFGIE010000103.1 GCA_016929775.1 Anaerolineae bacterium | reverse complement strand
TTGGTCGCCGCCAGGTTGGGCACGGCGTCGACCAACTGCCGGTAGTCACGCCCGTTCAGCACGCGTTTGGCGCGCGGTAGGTTGTAGTGCAGGAACCGCGAATCGGGGAATGCGCCGCACACGTCGCGGAAAAAGGCGACCATCTCCCGGTCGTTGACCGCCCCCCAGCAGGGCAGGACGACCTGGAAGGCACGGAACCCCAGGTCGTGCGCGATCCCCACCCGCTCGACCGTGTTGGCTGTGGAGAGCGTGATCACGCCGACCATGGGATGGAGGTCCCGGTACGCCTCCTGACCCAGGGTCTCCTCGTGGAACAGTTGCACCACGTGCCGGTAGCGGGCTGTGTCGACCGCATAGCCCTCGCCCGCGGTACCGAACACATAGATGTGCCTGTACCCCGCCTCCAGCGCCAGGCGCACCTCGCGGCGAAAGACGTCCTCGATCACGTTCTCCCGCTCATCCCAGGGGATCTCACAGGACACCAATATCGTTCGTGGGTACCTCGGCATGTTGTCCCTTCTCAGCGCCTCTTCGGCAGCAGTGTGACCGCATAGATGGTCGCGCTCTCCAGATGTATGCGCAGCATGTAGCGCCCTGGCGGCAGGTCGCCCAGGCTGCGCTCTGCCCAGTCAGCGGTGTGACGCAGGTTGTCCCCCTGAAGGGGCAGCGCCTCATCCCGGCTGTATCCAGGTATGCGATACCCCCCCTCATCCAGCAACTCGCAGCGGATCGCGCCGCGCGAGGCATCGGCATTGACCTCGATCGCTCCTACCTCCCCGAGATCGACCGGTTTGAGCGTCACCTGGCCCACGCCCAACAGCGGCTCTCGGAGCGTGGGCTGGTCGCTGCGCGCAACAGGGCGCAAGCCGGCAAAGCGGTCGCGGGGCAGTGTCGCCAGGCCGATCCCGCTGCAGTGGGTGTGGTTATCGGCCCCGGTCGCGCCCTGTGAGTAGCCGCCATAGCAGAAGCGGATCTCGTCTGGAAGGACGATCGGCGTAGCATTGGTGAAAATGGACCCACTATCAAAGGCGCCTGCCTGCTCGCTGCGCGGCAGGACATATGGCTGGCGGAAGGGACGCTGCCAGGACAGCCCGTCGCGGCTGATCGCAAGCTCGATGTCGATCACGCCGCCTCGCTCAGCGCGGTCCAGGATCTGGATCAGGGCAAGGTAGCACTCCCGGTAGGTGAACACGGGCGCAGTATGGAACTCGACCCACGGGGGGTCGAACTCGTCTGGGGTCAGCAGGAGCTGCGGCGTAGACCAGTGCACGCCGTCCGTGCTCTCGGTGCGGCCCAAGGCGTGCTTCCAGCGCATGGCGCCCGCGGGCCCATCGATCCACATCTTGCCATAGATAGCATAGACCTGGCGCCGGGGATCATAGATCAGGTCCAGCGCATCTGACATCGAGAGGGG
The DNA here is from genome assembly GCA_016929775.1 of Anaerolineae bacterium. The sequence goes on along the minus strand of JAFGIE010000103.1, from coordinate 9,536 downwards.
CAGGTCCCACTCTCGACCCGGCTCGCCACGCGCGGGAAGCGGCTCGTCGTGTCGCCCGTAGGTGGTCCGCAGGAGGGGCGCATGGGGATGCTTGGTCCAGTGGATGCCGTCCGCCGAGAAGGCCATGCAGAGCCCTGGGTACTCCTGCCCCCCATCCAGGGCAAAGTCATAGCTCGCCATCTTGTAGCGTCGTTCCGGGTCGAGCGCATCGGGATCGACCGCCACGGCGTTGGTGTAGCGGTCCGATGTCCCGCCATTGCCGATCAGGACGATGTTGGTTTGTTGCACGTCGTTAAAGGCGTACAGGTCCAGATCTGGCTTGACAAACTGCAGCCCATCCGCCGACTCGGCATAGCAGACCACGACCCGGTAACGCCGGTCGCACGCCTCGCGCCCGGCGTAGGCCTGGTACCACAACTGGTAGCGCCCGCTGTGCGGGCAACGGTAGACGCTGGTCCACGCCAGCGCGATCTCCCACGGTCTCTCACGGTCGCGGATCACCGGGTTCCCGGGGTAGCGATCAAAGGGCCGCACCACCCGCTCCGTGCCGGACCGGTACAGGACGTGGTGATCGTCGATCAGCAGTAGGGTGCGCGGCGTGGCGGGGTGCACCGGCTCGACCATAGCCCACCTACCTGAACGCAAAGGCAAAGACATCCGCATCCTTGAGCACGAAGCGGAGGCGAATCGGCTCGCCACGTAGCGCACCCAGGTCCTTGCCTCCAGCCCAGGTGACAGGCCGATCGAGCGCGTCGCCGTAGAGCGGCTCCAGGTCGGTCAGGGCGTACCCGTCTACAGGAGCGCCCGAGGCGTGCTGTACCTCCACCCACACGGCGCCGGCGGCAGAGGTGGCATAGTTGAGGTGCAATGTATCCCCGCGGAAGAGGAACGGCTTGGTGACGCACGCGCCCCCGCTGTACGGTGCGTGGAGGGACACGAACCCGTGCGGGCGGACCGAGAGGCGGCGCATGCGCACCGGAACGCCCGGATGCCGGTAGTGCTCGCTGATGTACATCGACCATTCGGTGGGCGACGTCTGGACCAACCCCCAGGTGGGATAGTTGTTGCGGTCGGTCCAGTTGAGATCGTCCAGGCCCGGGCGGACCCACGCGTCCAGGTAGCGGGTCCAATGCACGCAGTCCCGGCTCGCCATGAACAGGGCATCGTTGACGCCGGGGACGCCGTGGTCGGGGCTGGGCGTGCGCGTCTGCACGTACCGGTTGGGGAAAGCCAGGTAGATGTGCTCGGCGCCAGGGCAGGGGATCGTGGCGTTGGTGTAGAGCTGGACCGGCTGCCCGTCCGCGTACTGGTGCGGGACGACCGGCGTCCAGTGCACGAAATCCGGCGAGGTCGAGCTCTGGATCGCGCGCACCACCGTCGGCTTGGGCCCCAGGACGTCCTCAGAGGTCGAGCCCTCGTCTAGGTTCTCGAAATAGCGCGTGAAACTGCGGTAGCACCCCGCCAACCGGTCCCAGAACGCGGTGTTCACGGTGTCAAAGGTGCCGTCCACTTGTAGCGGCTCGCGCTGGATCGGCTGCCAGTGAATGCCGTCGGGCGAGCCCATGGCGTATAGGCGCTTCCACGCCGCGCTCAGCCCCTTGTAGCGCTGTGCGGGGTCGGCGTGCGGGTTGGTGTCGAGGAACACGGGAGGTACGCGCGGGGGACCACCCGCAAAGATCAGGTTGTTGCGTTTCGATCCCGCATAGTCGACCAGGCCCAGGTCGGGCCGGGTGAAGCTCAGCCCGCCATCGGTGCTCTCGGCGATCCCGATGCGATGGAGCTCCTCGTCGCCGCGGTCGGGCATGCCGGCTCGGTAGTACAGGCGTACGCTGTCGCCCTCTTGGACGACGCTGAGGAAAAAGCCGACGTCGTCCTCCCACGGCTGGTCCAGCTGAAAGGCGACCTCCCGGCGTTCAGGGCGCTGCAGTAGCAACTCGGCGCCCTCCAGGCGATCGATCAGGAAACGGTCTACGAACAACTCGGTCCGGGTGCCGATGTCTATCATATGCCCCTCACTGCGCGATCTGAAAGTCAAATGCGTACACGGTAGCGCCGACCAGCTCCAGCTCTGCCAGGATCTGCCGTCCTTTGGCCGTGGTAGGCAAACCCTCGCGCTCCCGCCAGCGCAGCGGTGCGGCGAGGGCGTCGGCGGTCAGCGGCACGGCGTCGGCCCAGTCATATCCCGGCAGGGGCGCCCGGTCGGCGGCGTCGATCAGGCGGGCGCGCACCGAACCACCGGGCTCGACGACTGCGTTGAGCGTGAGCGCAGAAGCGGCGCCGCAAGCCGCCGGCGCAGGCGAAAGGCGCACGTACTCCCGCAGCCGTGCCCAGTACCCCATCAGCCGGTTGCGGGGCCAGCGCGCCAGACCGATCCGGGCCCAACCGCCCGCTTGCGCCATCTCCTGCCGCCACTCGCGATACGACACGCCCTTGCCGCACCAACCGTGCCGGTCCAGAGACCCGGTGAAGTAGAACCAGGTCTCATCCCCCACCTCGATCGGCGAGGAGGCGGTATACAGCGCCCCATTGGCCCAGCGCGGCGCATCCTCGGCGCACAGCCAATCGGGGCGCCCCGGCACGTGGCGCCAGCGCCCGCCGCGTTCGGTCTGGTAGACCAGTGAGAGGTCGACGCGCCCGGTGTGCCCATAGTGGAATAGATGTGCGTCTGAATAGCCGAGGGGAAGCTGGTGGCGGAAGTTCCACAGGAACCCAACGGTCATGCCGTCCAGGGGCATCAAGCCCACGCCGTAATAGTCGGCGCTGTGCAAGCCCCGCGCCTGGGCGACGAGGTCGTCCTGCTCTTCGGGGATCAGGGCGCTCACCGGCGGCGTAGCCTGGCCGCCCGCCCACTCGGCGGTGAAGAAGGAACGGCGCGACATGCCGCGCACGCGCAGGTTGTTCTTGAACGCCACCAGCGCACAGCCCGCAGCGGGGTTCCACGCGGCAGTGATCACGTCAGCGCTGGGCCACTGCGGTTCGTCCCCGTCGAGCAGCCAGTGCACGCCGTCGGCGGAATGCGCGACATAGTAGCCGCGCCGCGTGACCCGCTGCGCGTAGCGGTCCATTTTGGTCGGATCCGCATACCCAAAAGCGAGGTAGCGCCGCTCGGGGGGTGCGTCCGGGTCGACAATAACCGAGGGAGAGTGGAAGGGCAGGTCGGTGAGATGGTTGGCGCGGCTGCCACAGCACTCGACCAGCCCGTATACTGGGCGGCGCCAGGTCAAGCCATCGTCGCTCTCGGCGCACGCCACGGCGACCACGTCGCGCCCGTCCCAGTCTCGGGGCCAAGCCTGGTACCACATGCGGAATACGCCGCCGTCGCGGATCACCGATCCGTATATCGACGCCCCTGCGGCGTCGACGTCGGACCCGCTCGCCAGTACGGGCTCCTCCAGAACCTGTGGCCTGTGGAGGACCGGCTGCAGGCCTTCCGAGAACCCGGCGACCTGTGGGTGTCCGTCACAGAACAGCTGCATGCTCGACCTTTCCGGCGCGTGGGCAGCTGCACTCTCTGCCCCGCACGCTCGTCCTGGCGGCGCCGCGCGGCTAGATCGCGCGCGACGACTGGGGGTTCAACGCGTCGTTGATGCCATCCCCCAGGAAATTGAACCCCAGGGTGACGACGGCGAGCACGATCGAGGGCACAGCCACCAGCCAGGGGCGATAGGACCAGCTCCCGATGTTGGCGCTGATCATGTTGCCCCAGCTCGCCTGCGGGGGCATGACGCCGATCCCCAGGTAGCTGAGCGACGACTCGAGCACCATCGCCCCTGAGAGACTAAAGGTCACCGACACGATCACCGGTCCCAGGCCATTGGGCAGTAGGTGCGCCAGCATGATCCGCGAGGTCGGCACGCCCACGGAGCGCGCGGCGAGGATAAAGTCCTGCTCGCGCAGAGACAGGATCTGCCCGCGGATCAGGCGCGCGTAGCCGGGCCAAGAGACAAAGGAGAGCCCGCCGAACACGATCACCAGGTCGAGCCAGGTCGTGTCGGCAAAGAGCGCCATGCCGGACTGCTCGTACACCCGGTTGGCCCAGGAGATGATCGGGTCCTTGAGCGTGGCTGCGATCAGCGCCGCCATCAGCAGCCGGGGGACGGACATGATGATGTCGATCAGACGCCCGATCAGCGAGTCGACCATGCGCCCGCCGTACCCCGCCAGCACGCCAACGATCAGGCCGACGAACAGGCTCAGCCCGGTGCTCAGGAAAGCCACGATCGTCGCCGTGCGCGCACCAAACAAGATGCGGCTGAAAAGGTCGCGCCCCAGCTCGTCCGTCCCCAGCCAGTGCTGCGCACTGGGCAGCTCGGCGGTCCGCATCAGGTCCTGCTCGGTGTAAGAGTAGGGCGCCAGCACCGGGCCAAAGATGGCGGCAAAGAGCAGCGCGATCGTGATCACCAGGCCAAAGATCGCCAGCCGGTTGCGCAGCATCTTGCGCAGGGCATCGCCCCACAAGCTGTGCGAGCGCACATTGCCCCAATCGATCTCTTGGGCCTTTGCCCGCGCGGCTGCCGTGCTCGCTTTCCCCTCTGCTTGCTGACTCATGCATCCTCCACGCACTTGCCGTGCACCGTTGCCCTCAGGCGTCCGCACGCTGCGGCGTCGCTCAAGGGGCGCGTCACCCGTCGGCGCTGTCGTAAGAGCCCTCCGCGCGCATCGCGTGCAGCGAGGAGGGCCCGCTGGGAAGAGGCAGCGCGACGCGCACGTTGCCCCGGCGCTGCGACTCATAGATTGCCATCACGATCTCGAGCGCCGCGCGTCCATCCTCGCCGCTGGAGGTAGGCGTCACGTCGCCGTCCAGGCAGGACACGAGCTCTCCGGCAGCCAAGGCGATCGTGCTGCGCTGCGGGACGGGCGGGAATGGCCCGCGCACCAGGTCCTGCCACTCGAAGCCCCGCTCGCGCTCGCGCCCCATACGCGGCGACGGGACGCTGGTCCAGACACTGTTTCCCGCAAGGCTGAGCACGATCGCGCCGTGCGTGCCCTGCAGCTCGATGTCAAAGCGCGCATACTCGGTCAGTTCGTTGACGATCGCGATCCCGGACACGCCGCTCTCGAACTGGAGAATGGCCATGCTCTCGTCTTCTACGCGGTAGGGCCTCTGGCGGCGCACGGCTGTGCCCAACACCCACGCGACCTCGCCCCCGAAAAAGCGAAACATGTCAAAGGTGTGCGTCGCGTCGTGCAGCAACGGCCCTTCTTCGTCCGACCGCCAGGCAGGGGAGGGCTTGATGCCTTGACAAACCCCGACCACGGTCAGCAGCGTCCCGATCGCCCCCTGCGCAACCAGGTCGCGCGCCTGGTGGAACACCGGCGACCAGCGCCGGCTGTGGTTGACCACGAGCGCCGTGCCGGCGCGCCGGCAGGCGGCAAGCATGGCATCTGTCTCGGCGAGGCTCAAGGCGATCGGTTTCTCGCACAGGATGCCCTTCACGCCCGCCTCGGCGGCGGCGATCACTTGCTCGCCGTGCTGCTCGGGATGCGTGGCGATGCACACGATGTCGGGGCGCTGCTCGACCAGCATTGCGCGGTGGTCGTGGTACAAGGCCTTGACGCCCCACTTGCGCCCAAAGGCTTCCAGGCGCTCCTGCCCGCGGTTCACGCCCGCTACGAGCTGCGTGCGGGGGTGAACGGCAAATGCGCCTGCGTGTGTCAGCGGGAACGCAGGATGGGGATCTGCGTCCCATTCGCTGCCGATGCGCCCACAGCCCACCACCGCCACGCGGTAGACAGCCTGCCTGACCATCGAGCTATCCCAGCCTGACGCGCGGATCGAGGAAGGGGTAGATCATGTCGACTAGTAGATTGGTGAGGATCACCAGGAGCGAGCTGGTCAGCGTCACCCCCATGATCACCGGATAGTCAAAACTGCCGATCCCGCCCGACACCACGGCGCCAAAGCCGGGGATCGCGAACAGGCTGTCGAGAAAAACGGCGCCCACGATCATGCCCTCGGTGATGAAACCCATGGTCGTGATCACCGGGATCAGCGTGTTGGGCAGGATGTGACGGAACAGGATCATCCGCATGCGCAGGCCCTTGGCCTTGGCAGTACGGATATAGTCCTGTCCAAAGATGTCGAGGATCGACTGGCGCGTCTGGCGCACGACCACGGGCAGCGGGCCGAGCGTCAGGAGCGCGATCGGCAAGATCGACTCCTTGGCAAACAGCCCGTGCCATCCCCGGGGGACGTCGAACCAGCCCAGGATCAGGACAAACAGGATCATGGTCAGCGGCGCCAGGACATAGATCGGGATCGTGCGCAGCACCAGCGTGCCGCTCACGATCAAGTAGTCGAGCCAGGTGTTCTGCCTGACCGCAGCCAGCGCCCCCAGCGGCACGCCGACCAGGGCCGTCAGAACCGCAGCCGCGAACCCCAACTGCGCCGAGATGGGCAGCGTCTTGAGGATCATGCGCTTGATCTCGCGCTGTCCAAAGATCGAGTAGCCCATGTCCCCGCGCGCCAAGTCCCCTACATAGTCCGCGAACTGCACGATGAAGGGACGGTCGAGCCCATACTGGTGCCGCAGCGTCGCAACCGCTTCAGGGTCGTTCTCCAGGGAGCCCAGCGGGTTCGCTGCCAGGAGCCGCTTGATCGGGTCGTAGGGACTGACATAGTTCAGCGTGAAGGTGATAAAGATCACGGCGATCACGGTTGGTATGGCCGAAGCCAAACGCCGCAGCAAGTACTTGGCCATCGGTCTACGCCTCCAGGACGCCGGACCTGCGGGTCGGGGTCGACCCACAGGTCCGGCAGGTTCGCCGTCAACGAGCTAGTGATCGGCGATGTACATCTCGATCAGGCTGGCAAAGTTGTTGTCCACGTTGGTCCGGAAGTTCTTGACCCACGGCTGGACCGCGTACTCGTAGCGTTCCCAGACCATCCCGAACAGCGGGTAGTGGCTGAGCAGCTGCGCCTCCGCTTCCTGGACGCTTGTCACGTAGTTGGGGTCCTCGCGCGACATGAGCTGCAGCGCCTCGAGCTTGGCGCCCAGTTCCTCGTCGACGTACCCGGGATCGTCGCCCGTGAAGTCCCGGTTGTAGTGCCCGTACAAAAAGTTGACCTCGTCGGGGATGATCGCCCCCAGGCTCGCCCGCCCGAGCTGAATCAGGTCCGCCTCTTGTCCCCACGCGTCGCCCCAGCCCGGCTTCATCTCGACGTTGGTGATCCCCAGGTTCTGCTTCCACTGCTCCATCATGACCTCGGCAGTGCGGATGTACGCCGGGGTGGTGCCGCCGGGCGAGATCCGGATCTTGGGCAGGTTCTCCGGGCCTCCGTACTTGGACGCAGCCAGTTCCTGCTTGGCCTTCTCGGGGTCATAGCCCCAGTCGGGCCAGTTGCCCTCCTTGTAAGCGGTCAGCTCGGGGGTAAGGATCGTGTTCATGACGCGATCGTCCAGGATGCCTTCCCAGGCAGCGTGGATCGCGGCATTCCAGTCGACGGCGTGGCAGAGCGCGCGGCGGACGTTGATGTCGTCAAAGGGCTCGATCTTGGCGTTGATCCGGTAGAAAAAGTTGGTGGCGTAGGGCATCTGGTGGAACACTTCGGGGGTGCGCTGCCGGATCTGTTCCTTGATCGTGCCAAAGAAGAACGCGACGTCCACCTCGCCGTTGTACCACTGGATCAGGGTGATGTTCTCGTCGGGCTGCGGCAGGCAGACGATGCGCTCGATGACCGGCGCTTGCGGGCCCCACCAGTTCTCGTTCAGGACCAGCTCGAACTCCTTGGTCTCTGTGTCCCAGACCTTGATCTTGTAAGGGCCATTGACGCGCGTGCTGGCGTCGGCGGCAAAGCGCTCCACGCCGGCGTCCAACTGGGCGTTCACGTCCTCCATCTTGCAGAACCCGCTGTCAAACAGGGCCAGGCGCTGCAGGAAGATCGGGTCGGGGCCCTTGAGCGTGAACTGGATGGTCTTGTCGTCGAGGGCGACGACGCCAGCCAGATCGTCCGTCTCGTCGCTGCGCACCAGGTCCGCGCCCTCGATCACGGTCGCCCAACCGGTAAAGTTGGTAAAGTAGCAGCCGAGGCACCTTTTCGTGCTCAGCGCGTAGGCCCAGTATTCCTTGGCCTCCTGCGCCGTCACCGGCGTGCCATCCGACCACACCGCCTGGTTCTTGATCTGGACATTGTAGACCGTGCCGTCTTCGTTGACCTCGAACCCTTCCGCCAGCCAGGGCGAGAGGTCGTGGTTCTCGTCGCGGATGAAAAGCGGCATCCACATGTGCGAGATCATGCCGCGTCCCGAGCCACCCTCAGCAGCCGGGTTCAGGATGCCAAAGCTGCGGTCGATCCGGATCAAGGTCTGGTCCTCCGCCATCTGCTCGGGAGCAGGGGTCGGGGTGACCACCTTTTCCACGATCTGGGTGACCTGCTTTTCGACCACCTTGGGCGTACCTGCGACCACGACCGTCTCCTTTTGGGTGACGATCACGGTCTCTTTCTGGGTGACGACCTTTTCCACCTCGCGGGTGACCTCTTTTTCGATCACCTCTGGCGTCGCGCACGCGCTCACGACCGTGCCTGCAGCAGCCATCGCCGCAAAGCGTAGGAAATCACGGCGGTTCAGCGTCTTCATCTCGTTCTCCTTCTCCCTCGTGATTGCATACAGGGCTCTCGCAGATTGTCGAGCCATCTCCAATATGCCGCGTGTCGAAAGCTGCTTATCTCCTCCTTTCCCGGCACGCAACGGCAAGACCGCTCGCGTCCCGTCAGAGAGGCCTCCGTCTCACTCAGCCGATGGCGCCCCACTCGTTGGCCTCGGCGGCGACATATCCAAGCGCGCGGTCGATCTCGGCGCCCGCGCGACGCATCTCCTCCAGCGCAGTCTCGAACCCATCCACCATCGTCTCTTTGCTGTGCGACGTGCTGATCGCCGCGATCGTCCTCCCACGCCGGTCCAGCACCGGCACCGCGATGCACAGGTACCCCGCAGCCATCTCTTCGTCGTCGATCGCATAGCCCTGCGCGCGCACCTGCGCCAGGTGCGCCCGCAGCGCCCCCAGGTCGACGATCGTCCGCGGCGTGTGCGGCTCTAGCTTGACCCCCGCCAGGCGCTCGTTCAACTCCCCTTCCGGCAGTCCTGCCAGCAGGCACTTGCCCAGCGCCGTCGAATGCGCGGGATAGTGGCTGCCCACCGGCACCAACGACAAAAAGATGTTCAGGCTCACGATGTCCAGGTAGACGATCTGCCCATTCGTCGGCGAGAGCACAGCCAGGTGCGCGGAGCTCTTGGGAAAGCGAGCCGCCAACCGCTTCAGCACGGGGTGCACCACCTCGAACACGGACAGCCCCGCCAGGTAGAGGTTCCCGACCTCGTACGCCTGGAACCCGATCCGGTAGTTGCCCGTGGCCTCGTTCCGCTGCACGTATCCTCTGTGCTCCAGCACAGACAGGATCTTGTACGCCGTGCTCTTGGGAAGCTGGGCGCGTTCGCAGATCGCGCTCAGGTCTTGCTCGGCGTGCCTGCCGGCGAACGACTCGAGCACCGTGAGCGCGCGGTCCAGCGCGCGGATCTGATAGTTGGGAGCGGGCG
>JAFGIE010000102.1 GCA_016929775.1 Anaerolineae bacterium | reverse complement strand
CGGCGCGGGCTCAAAGACGGGACTGGTCACCGTCGGCCCAGGTAGCTCCGAAACGGGAACCTCGGGCACCCCATCCGCATCCACCACGGTGACATAGTCACCGGACACGTACGCGGGCTGTCCTTCGTGCTCGATCCGCCACCACCCACCGCTCCGGCCCGTGATGAGCGCCTCGCTACTCGGGTCGAGGAACCCCACCTTGTCATAGCCCGTGCTGGGACCACGACGAATGTTCACACCACTCTCCGTAGCGACCAGCCGTGGGGCCACCGGGCCCGGCGTGGGCGGGATCGGTGTGGGCTCCGGCGTCGCGGTGGGTACCGGCGTCACCGTCGGTGGGACGACTGTCGGCGGGACATCCGTTGCCACGGGAATGACCTCCGTGGCCACAGGCGTCACCGTCTCCTCCGCTGCCGCCTCGGCCTGCTCGGGCTCAACCGCTGCAAACAAGCCGGCGCCGACCCTGATCGCGAGGCCCAGGACAATGATCGCCACAACAATTGTCAGGATCAGGTTGAGAGTCGCGTGAAACTTATCTTGGTTGTTGTTGGTATTCTGATTGTGCTCACCCATTGCTCTTGCCTTCTATTTCATTTAATGATGGCGGTTCTGTATTCTGACGCGCGGCACGTCGCAAGAGTTCCGAAGACGATCACATTGGGTGGCTCAGCTGCCAACTTCGTCTATCCATGAGTGGGTCGGGTTCCTGCCTATACTCCTCTGAGCTTAGATTAGGAATATATACATCATACATATATATTTAAGTATGTCAAGCTATGAGCCGATGGGAAGCTGGGGCAATCGATGTACAATGCCGCCCACGCAAGATTATGATGTGTCCATTTCAGGGACGTGAGCGGCTATGAAGACAATCGGGCTGATTGTGAACCCCATCGCCGGGATGGGCGGCAGCGTCGGACTCAAGGGTACCGACGGCGAAATGGTAAAGCGGGCACGCCACCTCGGTGCGCGCCCAGTGACGCCGGAGCGGGTCGCAGCCTTTCTGGCGCACATCACACACGGCGACGACATCCTGTGGTTGGCGGCACCGGGGACGATGGGCGCGACCCACCTTGCGCGCTATGCCTTTTGCGCCACCGTCATCGGCACGCTCGGGGACGATGCAGAGGGCGAGACGACCGCCGATGACACACGCCGAATTGCTGCCGAGATGGTTCGAGCCGGGGTAGACCTGCTGGTCTTTGTGGGTGGCGATGGCACCGCGCGCGACATCTGCGACGCCATCGGCGTCCAGAGGCCCGTGATTGCCGTGCCTGCCGGCGTCAAGGTCTACAGCGGCGCGTTCGCGCTGAGCCCGCGCGCTGCCGCAGCGATGGTCGACGCATTCGTCGAAGGTGTGGACCTCACCGAGGTCGAGGTGCTGGACATCGACGAGGAAGCGTTCCGTGAGAACCGCCTGGAGGCGCGCCACTATGGCTTCCTGCTCTCGCCCAACGTGGCGACGCAGCTCCAGCCAGGCAAGGAAGGGACGCACGCGACACCCGACACAGCGGAGAATCAGCGGGACATTGCCGCCGAGTTCACCGAGCAAATGGTCAATGATCGGCTCTACCTGTTAGGGCCGGGCACGACCGTGCAGGCGATCGCCGAGGCGCTGGGGGTGGAGAAAACGCTCCTGGGGATCGACGCGCTCCTTGACGGGAGCTTGGTCGAGCAGGATCTCAGCGAACACCGGATCCTCGCACTTCTGGACGGCTATCCGCAGGTCACGATCGTGGTGACACCGCTCGGGGGCAATGGCTTCATCTTCGGGCGAGGCAACAAGCCGTTCACGCCGGAGGTGATCCGCCGGGTCGGGCTCGATCGGATTATGGTGGTGGCGACCGAGCAGAAGGCACAGCAGATCGGCCTCCTGAGGGTGGACACAGGCGATGCCGCGCTCGACACGCAGTTGTCCGGCTATCGCGAGGTCATCATCGGCTACGGCATTGCCCGGGCCATGAAAGTCCAGGCAGCATAAGTGCTGGGCACTGCGGCAGGCGCCCGGCACCTGGGTTGGGTGACTGCCCCGGCCCTGAGCTGCGCTCCGGCGCAAGTTAGTGAGGAGACCTGATGCAAACACGTCCGAATATCCTTTACATCCACACGCACGACATCGGGCGGTATGTGCAGCCGTATGGCTATGCCGTGCCGACCCCTCATATCCAGGCATTGGCGGAGGAAGGCGTGCTGTTCCGCCAGGCCTTCTGCGCGAACCCGACGTGCTCGGCAAGTCGCGCTGCACTGCTCACGGGGATGTACCCGCACAACAACGGGATGACGGGGTTGGCGCACCGCGGGTGGTCGCTCAACGACTATGGCCAGCACATCCTCCACACGCTGCGGGGTGCCGGCTACGAGACGGCCCTCGCGGGCGTCCAGCACGTGGCCCACGGTCCGGACGCCTGGCAGAGGATCGGTTACGACCGCTGGCTGGGCAGTGAGGACGCACAGGCGCACGCTGCGGCCTACCTCGAGTCCGCGCCGCGCGAGCCCTTCTTTCTGTCGGTGGGCTTCAGCGACACGCATCGCGAGTTCGGGCCCCTGAGCGATGCCGCCGACCCGCGCTACTGCCGCCCGCCCGAACCGCTGCCCGACACGCCCGAGACCCGCGAGGACATGGCCCATTTCATGACCAGCGCGCGAGACGTCGACGCAAAGATGGGCACGGTCCTGGCAGCGCTGAAGCACGCGGGGCTCGCCGAGAACACGCTCGTGATCTGCACCACCGACCACGGGATCGCCTTCCCGCGGATGAAGTGCACGCTCACCGACAGCGGCACCCATATCATGCTGATCCTGCGCGGGCCGGGCGGCTTTGAGGGCGGGCGCGTGGTCAATAGCCTGGTGAGCCACATCGACCTCTTTCCCACGCTCTGCGACCTTCTCGAGATCGAGCCGCCGGCGTGGCTACAAGGCGTTTCACTGATGCCCCTGATTCGCGACGAGGCCACCGACGTGCGGAACGAGGTCTTCACCGAGGTGAACTACCACGCGGCCTACGAGCCGATGCGCGCGATCCGCACAGCGCGCTGGAAGTACATCCGCCGCTACGACGACCGGAGCGGGCCGGTGCTCCCCAACTGCGACGACAGCCCGAGCAAGTCGCTCTGGCTCGACCATGGATGGGCCGAGATGGCACCCGACCCGGAGGCGCTCTTCGACCTGGTCTTTGACCCTCACGAGGCGCACAACCTCATCGGCGACCCACGCGCGCAGGCTGTGCTGGAAGACCTCCGGGCACGGCTCGATGCCTGGATGCACGCGACTGGCGACCCGTTGCTCGCAGGTCGCATCCCCGCGCCACCGGGCGCCGTGGTGAACGACCCTGACGGGCTCTCACCCCGCGAGCAGCCCATGCCGGTGGCGTAGGCGTGAAGCTGCTGCTCTGGGACTTCGACGAGACGCTGGGCTATCGCCACGGCGGCGCGTGGATGGCGTCGCTGTTCGAGGTGCTGCAGCGCGAGGCGCAGGAGTGCCCGGCGACGATGGACGAGCTCGAGACCTTCACGCGGGCCGGGTTCCCCTGGCACACGCCGGAGGTGCCCCATCCCCATCTCGACTCAGCCAATGCCTGGTGGGAGGCGCTCGAACCGGTCTTCGTCGACGCCTATGTGGGCGTCGGCTTGGAGGCGAAACGGGCGCATGCCATGGCCAAGCTCGTGCGGCCTACCTATCTCGACCTGGCGCGCTGGCGCCTGTATGAGGACGCCGCCCCGACGTTGCGCGCACTGACCGGGGCCGGATGGACGCACGCGATTCTGTCAAACCACGTGCCGGAACTGGAGACGCTGGTCGACAGACTCGGCCTCTCGGGCGTCTTTGCGCGTGTCTTCAACTCGGCACTTACCGGGTACGAGAAGCCACATCCCGAAGCTTACCGGATCGCGCTCAGGGTGTTCCCCGACGCGACGGCGCGGTGTATGATCGGCGACAGCTATCGCGCCGACGTGCTGGGCGCAGCGGCTGTGGGTATCCCGGCGGTGCTGGTGCGTAAACCCCACCCCGACGCCTGCCGCTACGTCGCTACCCTATCTGAGCTACCTGCAGTTCTGTCGCGTATCGACGAGTCTCCTTTGTAGG
>JAFGIE010000101.1 GCA_016929775.1 Anaerolineae bacterium | reverse complement strand
CCACTTTTGGGCTCCTCGCTGTTGCAGCGCCAGCCCGCCGCTGTGGTTGAGCGTCATCGCCAGGTAGCGACTAGGGACCACGTGCCGGTAGACCGAGATGCCGCCCGCGCGCAGTGCATCGCTCAGCACAGGCGCCGCCATCGCCACCTCGACCACCTCGGCGGTCCCTGTCGAGACCATCGCCTGCCCCGCCTCGATCACGCCGCTGCCCAGCGCGGCGCACGCCTGGTCGTGCCCCCCGCTGACCAGCAGGAGCTCGTGCCTCAGCCCCAGCGCCGCAGCCAGCTCGGGACGCAGCCGCCCGACCACGCCGCCGCTCGCCGGGGCCAACGGCGCGAGCCGCTCGACCTCGATCCCACACGCATCCAGCAGATCGCGCGCCCACGTGCCCGCCTTCAAGTCGACCATCTGCGTCCGCGAAGCCAGGCAGTGGCTGATCGACGCCTGCCCGCCCAGGCGGCGCAGCAGGAAATCCTCGTACAGCAGGAACTGCGCCGCCGCCCCCCACACCTCGGGCGCGTGGCGCTGCAGCCAAAGCAGCTTGGGCAGCGTGTTGATCGTATGCACCGGCATCCCGGTCCGCCGGTAGAGCGCCTCCGCCCCGAACCGCTCCGCCAGCCACGCGTTCTCGGCGCCGGTGCGCGTGTCCATGCCCAGCATCGCCGGGCGCAGCGCGCGCCCCGCCCCATCGACCGGGATCACCGCCTCGCCCTGCACCGAGAGCGCCAGCGCGCCGGGCGGATCGGCGTGCGCCGCGCGCACCGCTTCCGACAGCGCCTCCCACGCACACTGCCAGACCCGCTCTGCGTCCTGCTCGGCCCACCCAGGACGGGGGAAGGCGACCGGGTACTCGCGCGTCCCCTGCCCTACCACCTGCCCCTCGACGTCAAAGACGATCGCCTTGCACCCCGTCGTCCCGACGTCCAGCCCTACGATCGACACCGCCCGCATCCCTCCCCCGCCATCGTCCACCGTCCGCCGCCCAGCGCCCGGGGCGAGTCGCATGCGCCCAAGACAGCCTCCAGGCAGGTCAGCGCTCCACAGGCCACAGCGCGAACGAATCGAAACAGATCGCCGTGCCCTCCACGTGCGCGCCGGGGTAGATGGTGCAGCTCACCAGGTTCAGGCCGACCGCGTGCACGCCCACCTGCAGCGGGTCGTCGGCCTGGAACCGGACGTGTCCCACACAGAACCAGCGCACGCCGTCGGCAGAGCAGTAGGCCCTCACCTCCGCGCCCTGCCGCTCCAGCCGCAGGGTGACCCGCCCCCCGTCGCCAGCCGGAAGCCGCCCTCGCCCGACAATCGCGTCCCTACCGTCGATGCGCCCCACGAGCGAGATCGCATCCCTGCCGTACACACCTCGATCCAACCGCAGGTAGTTCGCCTTGTCCCGCCACACATGGACCCCGCCCATCGCCGGACCGGAGGTGCGGTCCGAGTCGGGGCGTATGGGACCGCATACCGTCTGCGCCACCAGGTCTCCCGACGCCATCCGGGACACGCGCGGTGCGCTCACAGTGTCTCGCCACAGATCTCGCCCGTTCGCCGCCCGGACCTCGACGCCTCCTTGCGTCACGAGCGCGCAATCCCCAAAGACGTCGTGCCAGGTCCAGTCCGGGGACAGGTCGGCCAAGTCATCGCACACCGCTGCCGCCGGCAAGGCACTCACCCGAGCCGGTTCTAGGTACAACTGCGCCAGGGACAGGCCCGCCAAGCCGGGGTGCGCCGCGCGGAACGGATGGCAGATCTCGCGGAACGACGCCAGGTCGGGACACGTTTCCTCCAACCCGTCGAGCAACGCGACCAGGAACAGAGGCCACGTTCCTCCCATCGCATAGCACGCCAGGGCATCCTGGAACCGGTCGAACGCGCCAGCAACGTGCCCCTCGCCCAGGTACACCCGCCCAAGGAGGTAGATCGCGATGTACTCGAACCATGCAGGCTCGGCGTCTCCAGCTCTGGTCTTGCCAAAGACCGTGACCGCCTCCTGAAAAGCCTCGCGCGCACGCGCCCACTCACTGCGGCAGAGATGGACCATGCCGCCAAGCAGGTGCGCGAACCCCACATAGGCGCCAAGCCCCACCGCTTCCGCCACCCGCAACAGCTCGCTGACGTGACCCTCTGCCCCGCGCAGATCCCCCGAAGACAGGAACGCCTCCGTCAGGCGCAGCCCACACCAGCACTGATGCCTCCGGTCCCCGATCTGCAGGTAGGCGTCCAGGGCGCGCTCGAGTCCGGCGATGAGGCCCACCAGATCTCCTATCATGCCGACAGCAGTGGCCTCACGCATAAACGCCCCCGCCCGCGCGCGCAGGTCGCGATGTACAGTCGCAACATCTTCCAGCGCGTGACACCACTCCCGCACAACCTCGGTCTCGCCTGCGTCCAGGTAGACCTCTATGACCGTCTCGTACACCGGGCGCAGCGCCTCCTCGTAGGGCAGATCGCGGACGTAGCGCGCGATGCGGGTGATGTGCTCCCGGTACGCTGCTTGGTCTCCCAGCATGCCGTGGGCGACCGCCATCTTTTGGGTCAGCATCACAGCTTCGACGGACCTATCCTCGTGACCGATCAGCGCCAATCCTTCTTGCGCCGTGCGGCGCATCGGTTCATAGCGCCCCTGCCAAAAAAGCACGTCTGCCAGTTGGTCATAGAGACGCGCGATCTGCCTGGCTGGAAGTGCCAACGCTCGCGCCAACGCGATCGCCTCTCGCAGGGTCGACTCCGCCTCGTCCACGCGCCCCATCCCGGCATACACGAGGCCCAGCCCATTGAGCGCGTCCAGACGCCACCTATCGCCCGCAGGCGAGGTGACCAGCGCCAGGACGCGCCGATACGTTGCGATCGCCTCCTCGTTGGCATAGGCTAGGCGCGCGCCGTCTCCAGCGCGCAAGAGATAGGGGATCGCCTTGTCCGGTACCTCGGCGCGCTCCCAGTGATGCGCCAGGAGGTCGAGCTGCTCCAGCGCCTCGACGGACAGCGTGTGCTCCAGCGCCTCGGCGACCCGCCGGTGACAGGCGCGCCGCTCTCGTCGGAGCAGTCCGTTGTAGGCTGCCTCCTGCGTCAGATGGTGCTTGAATATGTACTCTCGCTCCGGCAGGCGCGCCCGTTCGCGGATCAGCTGGCTCCGTCGCAAGACCAGCAGATGCTCGTCCAAGGCATCTCCGTCCTGGACGACCGCCTCCAACAGACGACGGGTAAAGATGCGGCCCAGCACCGACGCCCACTGCAGCACGCGCCTCGTCTTGCTCGGCAGGCGGTCAATGCGCGCCATCACCACGCCGTGCAGCGTGTCGGGAAGCACAATCTCCGCCACGCTCCCCACAGCACGCCACGTGGCACTTGACTCATCGTACGCCAGGGCCCCACCATCCATCAGTGCGCGCAAGATCTCTTCCACGAAGAACGGGTTGCCCTCGGCGTGATCCAGGATGCGCTGGCGCAGTTCACCCGGGAGCGCCTCGATGCGCAGCAAGTTCCCCACCAGCGTCTCGCTCTCGGCGATCGAGAGCGCATCGAGCGTCAGATCGACGTGGCAGTGCCCGTACGTTCGCGCAGCCACCTCTTTGACCTGCCAGGAGCCATGCGCCGTCTCGGGCCGAAAGACACAGATCAGCAACAGCGCCACGCGATCGACCAGGGGCAGCACACTCGCCAGCAGTCCGAGCGACGTCGGGTCGGCCCAGTGCAGGTCCTCGCACACGATCACCAGGGGCCGATTCTGGGCTGCGCCTTCGAGCATGGCCCGCACCGCCGCAAAGGTGGCATCCTTGAGCCCTGCAGCCCCCAGGACGCGCAACGTTGCCTCCTGCTCCTCGCTCAGAGGCAGGGCCAGCAGGCGGCATAGGTAGACGTACACTTGGTCATAGCACCCGGCACACCAGGTTCTGAGCCACCCCTCGAGCGCGGCGCGCGTCGCTGCCGGAGGCGCATCTGCCGGTACGTCCAGCAGTACGCGCAGCGTGTCCAGCCAGAAGCGATAGGCAGTGGAAGCCGTGTAGGACAGGCAGCGGCCCTCTATCCACTGCAGCGCAGAGGGCGGCATCTCGACCTTGCCGGGCGAGGCCTCGCCGCCCCTCGTCGTCCAGCGCTTGATCTCTGCCACCAGCCGCGACTTGCCGATCCCGGCTTCCCCGACCAGCGTCACGATGCCCCCCACCCCTGCGCGAAGCCGCTCGACCGCCTGTTGCATCGCGCGCACCTCAGCCTGGCGCCCCACCAGCGGCGACTCCAAGCCGGCGATGCCGCGCAGCTTTCCGACGCTGGCCTTGGGCACCAACGGGCGATACACGGCGACGGGTTGACTCACCCCCTTGGCGGCGATCTCGCCCAGCGCCCGCCACTCGAACAGCGGCGCCACCAGGCGGTAGGTATCCGCGGTGACCAACACCGTCCCCGGCTCGGCGGCGGTCTCCATGCGCGCGGCGAGGGCGATCGCGCGCCCCATGGCAGTGTCTTCCCTGTGCTGCCTGCGGTCGCCCACGCTGGCGGCGATCACCTCTCCGGTGTTGACGCCCACGCGCAGCAGCAGCTCCACTCCATGCGTCTCCGCCAGCGTGCGGGCGTACATCTGGATCGCCTCCTGCATCGCCAGGGCAGCCAACACCGCGCGCTCGGGATCGTCCTCGTGCGCCACCGGCACGCCAAAGAACGCTACCAGACCGTCGCCGCGGTACTGGTCGATCTCGCCGCCATAGCGATAGATCTCGGTGCCCAAGATCTGGAAGACCTGGTTCATGATCCCCACCCAGGTCTCGGTATCGACCTGCTCGGCGAGCGCAGTGGAGCCCTTGACATCCGCGAGGATGATGGATGCCGGGCGAAGCTCACCGGTCAAGGCTGCCGCATCGTCCCCATGGTCGGGCGATACGGCTTCCGCCGCGCCGCCGAGCGCGTGCCCGCACGCCATGCAGAAACGCGCCCCAGCCGGCGCCGCCGCCCCACAGTGCGGGCAGCGGCGCGGCAGCGGCGCGCCACATTGCATGCAGAACCGGGCGGACGACGGGTTCTCGGCCCGGCACCGGGGACATCTCATCGCGACAGCTCCTGGAACGCAGCGGGTAGGTGGCCCGCGCTCGCCCCTCGATCCGCAGCAGCGCCTCCCTACCCCCTATTCCTTCCCCGACGAGCGCTCCTTGAGGGCCTGCTGCGCGGCATACGCGTACAGCGAGTTGGGCAGCGCGTCGATCGCCTCGTTGAAGCGACGGACCGCCTCCTGCTCGCGTCCCGTGCGGCGGCATGCCAAGCCGAGGTTATAGTACCCGGCGGACAGGTACTTGGCGCCCAGCCGCACCTCTTCGTCGGCCAATGCACCGCTCAGGGTATGGTACGCGCGCGCGGGCTCGCGCATGCCCAGCTCGGTCACACCGCGGTTGATCTGCACGAGCTTGGCCCCGGCGAGATCGGGCCACAGGCGGGCGGCGACGCGGTAGACGGCGAGCGCCCGTCCGTACTGCCGCCGAGTCGTCAACCAGTTGCCCAGATCCACCAGCAGCCGCACGCGCATCGTGACCAGGTAGACCACGACCAGGACGAGCAGCGGGGAAACGGGGAAAAAGGCGGCGAGCAGGGCGCCCGCACCGGTGATGACCAGGCCCTCGACGGCAAAGCGGAACGAGAGCCCCTGGCGGCGCAGCAGCGAGAGCCCGCCAAAAGCCAGGATGTAGAGCAGACCGACCAACAGGATCAGCAGCGAAGGATGAACGCTCATCTCTCGTTTTCCGGCGCCCTGCACACGTCCGGCGCGCGACGTTCGCCCGCCCTGCATAGGGAGTGCGTTGTCCTCATAGGGAGAAAAGGTAGCTGGCTGTGCGCTGCAGCATCTCCACCCCACGGACCTCGGTCTCAAAGAGCGGGACCAGGGCGCGCACGTCCGGGAAACTGCTCCAGATCTCTTCCATGTAGGCGCCCTGCATCGCGATCCGGTTGCGCACGAAATCGGGCACCTCGTCGCCGACGCCCTCCTTGTCGATCAACATGTTGACCACCACGCCGCCGACCGGAATGCCAAAGTCCTGGAACCAGCCGATGAAGCGCTTGATCACGGCGATCGGCAGCGCCTCGGGGAGGGTCACGAAAAAGAAGGCGGTCTTGGCTTCGTCGGTGAGCAGGCCCTTGGTGCGCTCCATCCGCTCGCGCAGGTTGAGCAAATAGTCCATCAGGGGGTCCTGCTCCTTTTTCTTGCTGTACGACAAGAGCTCGCGCAGCGACTTGGCCTCCTCGCGGCTGTGCACCATCTTGTTGACCCACATCGAGTACACGCTCGACATGCCGAGCAGGCGGCGCGTGTTGGCGGTCGGCGCCGTGTCAAAGACATATGCATCGTACTCGTCGTCGAACATCAGGTCGATCATGTTCTCAAACATGGCCGATTCCTCGAAGGCTGGGTTCATCGTCGCCGACTCGACAAACTCGTCGGCCCTGGTCTTGATGTCCGCATACTTGAGGAACCACTGGATCTTTTGCGTCAGCTCCACCTTGGAGCGCTCGATCGTCTCCTTGGTGTCGATCTCGTAGGCCCTGAGGTCGGCGACGCCCGTGACCGGCGTGGGCGCGCCGAACACGTTCTGGTCGAGCAGGCTGCTCAACGAGTGCACCGGGTTGGTCGACGCCAGGAGCACGCGCTTGCCCTGCTCTGCGATCCACAACGCTGCCGCACCTGCCATGACCGTCTTGCCTACGCCGCCTTTGCCGCCAAAGAACAGGTACTTGCAGCTGGGGTGCTGGTCCATAAAGACGCGCATGGATGCAGTGATCATCCCTCACCTCCCGCACTGGCATCGGCGGGCATCTCCTCGCCGAACAGCGCCTCTGCCACCCTGCCGATCATCTCCAAGCCGGTGATGTCCCGCTCGAACTCGGGCACGCGCGCCAACACATCTTGGCCAAAGGTCTCGTCGATGCGATGCAGAAACCTGACCTGCATCTCGATGCGGTTGCGCAAGTAAGCCGGGATCTCTTGCTGAGCGAGCTCGGGGGGAATGATCCGGTTCACGATGTAACCCGAGATCGGCACCTGGTACTTGGCGAAGAGCGTGCTCGCCTTGAGCGTGTCCTGGATGATCATCTCTTCCGGGGTGACCACGAAAAAGAAGGCGGTCTTTTCCCGATCGGTCAGGATCCGCGAGGAGGTGTTGATCCGCCACTTGATGTCCTGCAGCTCTGCCAGGATCTGGTCCTCCTCCGACTCCTTCTTGCGTTCCAGGATCGCGGCAACCTGGGCATATTCCTGCATATCCTCGCGCAGCGTCGTGATCTTGTCGATCCACTCGTCATACACGCTCGCCATGCTCAGGTAGTAGAGGGCATGGCCCAGGGGCACCAGGTCGTAGATGTAGTAATCGTATTCTCCTCCTACGACAATATCCACCACGGCGTCAAAGATCGCGCTTTCCTCCATCGCCGGCTCGGCGGCGGCGGCTTGGATATAGTCCTCGATCTCGTCCGGCACCTTCTCGAGGCCATACATGTCGAGGATCTTTTGCCTGATCTCGTCCTGGTATGCGTGAATCCGTTGATCGGCGTCGATCTCTTGTGCGTAGAGCCGCGGCGCGATCTCGACGGGTCCCTGCCCAAAGATGTTGCGCTCGAAAATGTCCGAGAGCGAGGCCTGCGGATCGACCGAGAACACCAGTACCTTGTAGCCCTGCTTGGACAGCCAGTACGCTGTGGCAGCGGAAAAGGTCGTCTTGCCCAGCCCTCCCTTGCCGCCGAACTCGATGTAGCGGCGGTTGGGGTGTTCACGGAAAACTTGTGCCAGCGACACAATGCCCTCCTTCTACGTTGAGTGACAGGCGCGGTGAGATGGAAGCCGAAGGAGTCGGTCACGCCAGCGCGTCGGTCAGATCCCGTTCCCGCAGCATGCGCCGCTTCCAGGTCGAGATCTGCGGCACAACGTAAGGCAACAGGCGAAGCGAGTAATAGGGCGGCAAGATCGGAATGCCGAGCAGGTCCCCCATGGTGATCAGGATGAACAGGTGCTCCATGCTGCCGCGCGTCTTGAGCGCAAAGCGCGTCATGTCGTGGCCCGCCATGCCATACAGGAACTCTTTCATCGTCTGCCCCAGGCGCTTGAGCAGGCTCTGCCTTTCCTCTTCCGTCACGTTGACCTCCTCAATGGTCTAGTCTAGCCCTTGGATCAAGTCGGCGAGATCGGTCCAGTCGCGCTCGCGGAGCAAGCCACGTTTCCAGCGCTGGATCACGGGGACGATGTACGGGAGCAGGCGCATGGTATAGTAGGGCGGCAGGATCGGCAGCCCGACGAGGTCGCCAAAGGCAACCAGCACAAACAGGCGCTCCACCTCGCCGCGCTCTCGCCGCAGATCGCGCACCCACTCATAGGTGCTCATCCCGTACAGGATCTCTCGAACCGCGCACCAGGCGCGCTCTACCCGATCCCGGAACCGGCTCGATCTCGGTGTGCTCATCCGTTCCCACTTTGCAGGCCTCCGAGGTCTCGAGCGGGCATGGGCGCCCGCCGACCTCGGAGGCCTAGCCTAGTCGATCGATCCGCACGTCGCGAGGCACAGGCGTGGACGACGGAGAGCGGGGCGGGGGCAGTCCCTCTCCCCTCGTCCAGCGACCGTCATGCGACCTCGGCTGACACCTCTGCCTGCGGCTTGCGCAGCGCCTTCCAGCCGTCCACGATCAAGATCGCGGCGGCGATGACCAGCACCAAGGCGATCAGGCCCACCATGACCGACGCCGCGCCTGCCTGACCGGTTGCCGCCTTGGGCAGCTTGACGAAAAAGTTGTCATAGGCGATGTAAAGCAGCGCGGCGATGTCGGTGACGATCATAAAGATCGCGGGATAGAGCGCCCAGGCGTTCTTGCGCCCCTCCGACCTCAACCACAGGGCGATCAGCAGCAGGGCGAGGCCCGCCATCAGCTGGTTCGCGCCGCCAAAGGCGCCCCAGATGCTCAGCCAGGGGATGATCAGCACAAAGAGCACCGTCAGGATCAGGGCGACGATGGCGCCCACGTGCGTGTTGCGCATGACCGGCACATAGTCGCCGACCAGCTCGGCGCTTGCCACGCGCATAAAACGCACGACCAACTGCATGATCGTGATCGCCATGATCACCAAAAAGACCGAGCCGTAGGCCTGCCCAAACTCGACGGGCACGCCGATCCGGTTCAAAAAGTTCGCCAACCCGCCGGCAAACACAGCCATCGCCTTGCCCGCGCCCCCCGCATCCTGGTATCCCTGCCACCCGCCAAAGGCGGTGGTGGCGGTCAGGAAGGCGATCGCGGCGAACGCGGCTTCCAAGAACATCGCGCCGCCGCCCACCGGCAGGGCGTCGGTCTCCTTCTCCAGCTGGCGCGCCGTGCCCGAGGTAGAGACCAGGCTGTGCCAGCCCGAGATCGCGCCGCAGGCGATGGTCACCATCAGCATCGGCCACAGCGGACCGCTCGCCGTCATGAACTCGGTGTAGACCGGAAAGTCACCCATCCCCGGACGCCAGATCAGCAGCCCGATCACGCCGCCCACCATGCCGAGGGTGACGATCCAGAACGAGACATAGTTCACCGGCTGGGCAAAGGACCAGATGGGCAGCACGGCGCCCAGGTAGCAAAAGACGATCATGAGCAGCGTGCCGATCACCTGGGCCTGCGTGTTGCCCAAAAAGAGCACGGGCGAGTCGGGGAGGCCGAGGATGGTCGAAAAGATGTTCTGCATGAAGGGCAGGGTGCTGACCCAGATGCCGACGAAGGAGAGGACGACCGTGACCACGGTGGTCAGGATGATGTCGCGCTTCCACTTGTAGGTCATCTGCCCGGCGAGGACGCCCATCAGGACCACGGCGATCATGCCAAAGGGCACCTTGGGGTTGGTCAGCAGCGTCTTGCCTACCGCGTTGCCAAAGGCCCCCATGATCAGGAGCAGGTAAAAGTAGATAAAGATCATGAGGATGTTGCGCGCGCGCGGGGAGACGAGCTTGTAGCTGAGCGCGCCCATCGTGTCTCCGTCGCGGCGCACACCCATGATCATGGCGCCATAGTCCTGCACCCAGCCGATGAAAAAGACGCCAAAGATGATCCACAGCAACGCCGGCAGCCACCCCCACTGCACAGCGATGATCGGCCCGGTCAGCGGGGCCAGCGCGGCAACAGACTTGAACTGGTAACCAAAGAGCACGTTGCGACTGGCGGGCGTAAAGTCCACCCCGTCCATGTACATCCTGGCCGGTGTCGCCTTGTTCGGGTCGGGACGGACGATAGTGCGATCGACACGCCGGGCGTACAAGCCATAGCCGACGGCGATGCCCACAGCCGTCACGAGCAGCACGAGTAGCGAATTCATCGCTGTAGCCTCCTCCAAGAAACGAGCTGCAAAGCACACGCGAACAGGAATCCGCCCTAGTCCGTCATCCGCTCTTGTACCGTTCTCTCTCCACCTCCTTCTTGCCCCCGCACAGTCGCGCTCAGAACGGGGCGAGCCCGGCGTCCCGCGCTCGCCTGTCGGGACCCGACGTCCCGTATGCTACAACACACCACCTCTCCGCAAGGTACTCTGCAGCGTTCTCCCGCGGGAGGCCACAACGCTGGACCTTATTCCAAAGGGCAGAGCCGGCGACCATCCTCGCTGAACCTGCGTGCGGGATGGAGCCGATGGACAGCGGATGCCGCGCATGCCGCTCGCCTGATCCAGGCAGGGAACGGGCAGGCATTCCGGGGATGAACGTTTGTCGAGAAAGGGGTAGGGGATAGCGTAGGGGGTACGCTCCCCTCCAGAGGGATCGATGGGTGGGCATGATGCACGATCGGAGCCGGCTGCCTTGCCATCCCACACTCCACACAAGCGCACGTCACCTAGAACACCTGCATTGTACGTCCTCTCGGCAATTTCCGCAACTCGATACACAGCGCGAAATCGCTGCTTGGTGCGCGACGTTCGCGCCGGGACCGCCGTCTATGCGCCGCACCCCCGATCCAGATGTGCGGTATCGTTGACCCCCAGCACCGTGTGCCCGCCCCAGGGCTCGGTGCGCAGCGTGGTCACGCTCCCCGGGTCGAGGTCGAACCACACCCGCGTGAGCTGGTCCAAGTCAAGCCCCAGCCACCAGCAGAGCGCCAGGTGAAGGGGCGTCTTGTGCGAGACCACCACCAGCCGCTCGGGCCCTTCGGCGAGCAGCCCGGCAAGGCACGCCGTCACGCGCCCGTACACCTGGCGCCAGGTCTCCGCCTCGGGGTACGAGGCCCAATCGATCAGCGGTTCCGTCGGCGGGATCCGGTGCTGGCGCGCCTCCGCCAGCGACAGGCCCTGCACGACGCCCATGTACGAACTGCGCAGCGCCGCCAGCGGGCGCGCCGCTACGCCGAGCGCCGCCGCGATCGGCGCTGCGCTCTCGACCGCGCGCGCCAGGTCGCTGCACGCGACCACGCACCCTCCCTCGCCCGACCCGCCGGCGAGGCGCGCCGCCGCTGCGTCCGCCTGCGCGCGCCCCCGCGCCGTAAGGCCCACGTCGCTCCACCCGCCCACGTACCCCGTCACATGGTGGAGCGCCTCGCCGTGCCGGACCAGGACGATCCGTCCCATCAGATACTCCTCACGGCAGCACCATCACCTTGAGCCCCTGCCCCGAGTCCGCGATCGCGAACGCCTCGTCGATCGCCGCCAGGGGCAGCGTGTGCGTCACGATCGCGTCGACCGGGATCACGCCGCGCGCCAGCACATCCAGCGCCAGCGCGTGGAAGCGGGGGTGGTACGAGAACGACCCCACCACCGTGATCTCGCCATAGTGGATCCGGTTCCCGTCCAGGGTCGTCATGGGGTTTGCCTTGGGCAGCCCGCCAAACAGGACCACCCGTCCCCCCTTGCGCACCAACTCGACCGCCTCGCGCTGCGTCGCGGCGACCGGGTTGGCACAGATCACAATGTCCGCCCCGCGCCCGCCGGTCATATCGCGCACCACCTCGCCCAGGTCCTCATGCGTCGGGTCGACCACTGCATCCGGGCCAAAGCGCTGCGCCAGGGCGCGCCGCGTCTCGCTGCGCTGCGACACGATCACGCGCGCCCCCCGCGCCTTGGCGATCGCGATGTGCAGGCAGCCGATCGGCCCCGCCCCGATCACGAGCACCGTGTCGTCGAGCGACGTGCCCGCGTCGTCGTGCGCGGCGAGGACCGAGCTGCACGGCTCTGCCAGGGCCCCCTCGATCGGCGACAGCCCCGCCGGCATGCGATGCACGATCCCGTTGGCAAGCACCTCGCCGCTGATCGCCATCCGCTCCGCGAACCCGCCCCACTCTCCCGCCGAGATGCCGAGATAGTGCAGCGCATCGCACAGGTTGTAGCGCCCGCGCCGGCAGTAGTAGCACGTCCCGCAGTGAATGTCGGGCGCCACTGCCAACCGGTCGCCCACTGCGTACCCGCGCACGCGCGCCCCGACCGCCGTCACCACCCCGCCGACCTCGTGCCCGGGCACGATCTCGCCTACCCCTGCGCCCGCATCCGGACCCGTCTGGACAGGCGCGTCCGAGGCTCCGCCCACCGGGGGTCCCTCGCGCCAGCGCCGCAGATCCGACCCGCACACCCCGCACGCCTCGACCTTGAGCACCAGCCCGTCGTCCGGCACCGCCGGATCGGGGACCTCGCGCAGGTCGAACGCCCGTACGCCCACCAGGAATGCCGCCTTCATCGCTCACCCCGCAGCTTTCTCCCCACCGCCCCGCCGGGGTGGGTCTGCCCGAACGCCTCACGCGTGTACCCCCGCAGCGCGAGCAGCAGCGCGCACAGCACGTCCCCCGCCGCTGCGTTGACCAGCGAGCTGCCCGTGGCGATCATGCCATACGGGTCCGCGTCCCCAACTGCCCGCACCAGGTACACGGCGTCGGCGCGCTGCGCCAGCGGCGCATCGGGCGCCTCTGTCTGCGCCACGACCCGCGCCCCGCGCGCCTGCGCGATGTCGACCAGGCGGTTGATCTCGGCAGTCTGCCCGCCCTTCGAGATCACGTACAGCACGTCCCGCGCCGTGATCGCCCCTGCGCCGCCGTGCAGCGCATCGCCCGCGTCGACACACAGCGCGGGTGTCCCGCTACACGAAAGCAGATGTGCGAAGCGCTGCGCGATCGCGTGCGACGTGCCCGCCCCGGCGACCAGGACGTGCCCCTCGCAGCCGAGGAGCAGCGCAACCACTCCTGCCAAGCCCTCGTCCAACTGCTCCGCCAGCGCCGCCACCCCTGCCGCCTCGCGGGCTACGACCTCTCTTGCGCGCGCGATCAGCGCCTCTGCATCCCAGTTCGCCATGCACTCCTTCCTCTCGCCCTGCGCCACCGCCCCCCCTCCCCAGGCTGGTGAAGGGCTGAGGGAGGGGTCGGTACTTGAGCGTATGACAACCGTAGGCAAACCGTCCAGCGCATTCACCGACACGCTGCTATCATGTCTGCAACTGATCTTTCCTCCTTTGAGCGAGAGCCAGAGCTTGGGCAACTCTGGCTCTTGCGATCTGGATGCACACTCCCTACCCCAGCAGCTTGGCGACTGCCCTGCCGATGCGCGCCGCCTCGAGCGAGGCGACCCCGACCTTGGCCTGCGGCTTGAGCATCGCCACGCACAGCGCGTGCCGCCCCGCGCGCGCGATGACCAGGTTGCCGTCCGACCCGAGCAGGATCAGGCGCTCCAGATCGCCGCGCTCGAGCATCTCGCCCGCCTGGGCGCTCAGCGCGAACGCGCGCGCCGCGACAGCGCCCACGTCGAGGTCGCTTTGTCCCGGGTTGGGCCACGCCGCCGCCATCAGCAACCCATCGTGCCCGACGACCAAGGCCCCCTCGAAATCGCTCGATGCCGCGACCATCGCACCGAGCAGTTCGTCCATCGCCGCACTGCGTCCCCGTCGCCGCGCCATACACACCCCCGCATCCGTGGTTGTGCGGCGTGTCCTCGCCGCCGCCTCTCTCGCCGCTTCCGCGCCCCCCTCGCCGGCGCGACCGCATTATAGCACATCGATGGCGAAATGCCAGAGACCAAGTCTTGCTTTGACACCACCCCGCCACCGGTGCTAGAATGCCCTACCGTACGCCGTACGACGCGCGCCACGTGCGCCAACCCGCCGCCGGAGCATCGCCATGCCGCTACGCACGCAGGCCAATCGCATCCTACTTGCCCTGCTCGTCCCCTTGCTCTGCGTGGGGACCCTCGCCGCCTGCAGCGGCGGCGTCAGCGTCAGCCCGCCCGGCGGCGCCGGCGACGTCTCCACGCGCGCCAACGTGCGGATTGCCTTTGCGCGCCCCATGGACCACGCCGCAGTCGAGGCGCGCTTTGCGATCGATCCCCCCGTGGCGGGCGACCTCGCATGGGAGGGTGAGACGCTCGTCTTTCGTCCCAGCGCGGCGTTTGCCGCAGGGCAGACCTACACCGTGACCCTTGCCGCAGGGGCGCCGACTGCGCGGGGCGCGCGCGCCCTGGCAGAGATCGCCTGGCAGTTCCAGGTCGGGCAGCCCCGCCTGCTCTACATCGCCCGCGACGACGTCGGACACTACCAGCTGTACGCCGCGGGCGAGCCCGCCGAACAGCTCTCCGCGGGCGAGGGCGACGTGTGGGACATGGCGGTCGATCCCACGGGAGACAGGATCGCCTATAGCGTCGCGCGCGACGACGGAGGCGCGGACCTGTGGCAGGTCGACCGGGCAGGCGCCCTACCGCGCCTCCTGCTGCGCTGTCCCGGCGCCTCGTGCACCGCGCCCGCCTGGTCCGCCGACGGGCAGACCATCGCCTACGAGCGCCAGGAGCTGTCCGACGCGCCGATCGCGGTCGGCAGCGGGCCCGTCGTCCTGTACATCTATGTGCTCGACGTCGCAGGCGGCGAGACGCAGCCCCTCGGCGGCGAGGCGCCTACCGCGGGACGCAGCCCGACCTGGGCCCCTGCCGGCGCGCGCCTCGCCTTCTATGACCTGTCCGAGCAGGCGATCCAGATCTACGACGCGGCGAGCGGGCAGCGCCAGTACTTTGACACGCTGGGGGGCGTGGGGACGTGGGATCCGCGCGGGGAGCAGATGGCCCTGGCAGAGATCAGCTTTCACAATCACGAGGGCGAAGGACAGCTCGTGCGCATCGACGCCGGCACGCGCAGCGTCGACGTGATCGGCGCGCCCGGTTCGGCAGACGACGCCATGCCGCGCTGGTCGCCCGACGGGGCGTGGATCGCCTTTGGGCGGGCGTCGTTGGGCGATGGCACGCCGACCGCCGGCACGCAGCTGTGGCTCATGCGCCCCGACGGGAGCGAGGCGCATCCCCTCGTCGTCGACGCCGTCGCCAACCTGGGCGCCTTTGCCTGGCGCCCCGACGGCGCCGCGATCGCCTACGTCCGCCTCGACCTCGCGGACCTCGCCGCCCCCCGCCCCGAGCTGTGGGTGATCGAGTTGGAGCGTGGCGAGCCGCGCTTGGTCGCCGCCGGCGGCATCCTGCCCGCCTGGCTGCCCTAGACGAGGGGCCCTGGTCCCACAACTTGACAAGGGCTCTCCCACGAGTACACTCTACACCTGTCCGATGTGATATCCTATCACGACGAGGTGACGAACCGCACCATGAGAGAGTTCCTGGACGGCAATACGGCGATCGCACGCGCGGCGATCGCCGCTGGCTGTGACTTTTTTGCCGGATACCCGATCACGCCCGCGACGTCGATCCTGTTGGCGATGATGCGCGACCTGCCCCGCGTCGGCGGGGTGGCGATCCAGGGCGAAGACGAGATCGCCTCCCTGGGGTTCTGCATCGGCGCCGCACTCACCGGTCGCCGGACGTTCACGGCGACCAGCGGACCCGGGATCAGCCTCTATTCCGAGAACATCGGCCTGGCGATCATGGGCGAAGTGCCCCTCGTGATCGTTGACGTCCAGCGCATGGGGCCCGCGACGGGGGGCGCCACGACCGCCGCCCAGGGCGACCTCCAGTTCATCCGCTGGTGCACGTCGGGCGGCTACCCGGTGATCGCCCTCTCGCCCGCCACCGTCGCCGACTGCTACACCCTCACCATGCGCGCCTTTGACCTCGCCGAGCGCTACCGCTGCCCGGTCTTCCTGCTCACCGACAAAGAGGTCGCCACGACCACCGACACCGTCGACGTCCAGGACCTGGTCCCCTACCCCGTCCGCGCGCGCGAGACCGCGCCCGTCGAGTGCACGTTCGAGCCGTGCGACTATCCGGCGCTCGACGCCAACGTCGCGATGAGCCCCTTTGGAGGGCCCCACCTGCTGCGCTTTACCACCTCGACCCACGACGAACGCGGCTACCTGACCAAGGACCCGCACAAGGTGGGGCGCCTCAACCAGCACCTCGCGCGCAAGATCCTGCAGCACCAGGACGAGATCCACGTGCTCCGCGCCGACATCCAGGAGGGCGCGCGCGTGCTCCTGATCAGCTATGGGATCACGGCGCGCGCCATGGACAGCGCGGTACGCATGGCGCGCGCGCGGGGACGCGCCCTGTCTGCTCTGACCTTGCTCTCGCTGTGGCCCCTCCCCGAGGCAACGCTGCGCAGCGCGATCGCCAACGCCCGGCACGTCGTGGTCGCCGAGCTGAGCGACGGGCAGCTGCGGCGCGAGATCGAGCGCCTGGCGTGCGGCGTCGCGCACGTCAGCGGCGTGGGACGCACCGACGGCGAGCTGATCACGCCGGAGCAGATCCTGGAGGAGGCGGGACTGCAATGAGCGGCGCCAAGCGGCACACCTACCTCGACGAATCCGCCGGCGCGTTCCCCTTTTGCCCGGGATGCGGGCACAGCACGGTCCTGAAGGCACTCGATCAGGCGCTCGTCGCGACGCAGTGGGACCCTACCTCGATCGTGCTCGTCACCGACATCGGCTGCATCGGCCTCTCGGACCGCTACTTCCAGACCAACGCCTTCCACGGCTTGCACGGGCGCTCGATCACCTACGCCACCGGCATCAAGCTCGCCAACCCCGACCTGCACGTGATCGTCTTGATCGGGGATGGGGGGTGCGGGATCGGCGGCAATCACCTGATCAACGCCGCGCGGCGCAACGTCGGGATCACGGTCCT
>JAFGIE010000100.1 GCA_016929775.1 Anaerolineae bacterium | reverse complement strand
TTAGCCGTTATAAAACCGCTAAAGCGGTTACTACAAACACATCCACAACCAATCGTTCATAGTAACGGGCGCTACAACACGCCCAGCGCGCGCTGAAAGCGCTTTGCCAGCTCTCCCAGGACCGTGACCGCCATCTCCGGGTCGGTCCTGACCTTGCCCAGGAACTCCCAGCGCGTGAGGATCAGGCACGCCGTCTCTTCGGTAGCAGTGACCGATGCCGTGCGCGGCTCATCGTTCAGCATCGCCAGCTCGCCAAAAAAGTCGGTCGGGCCAAATGTGTTGACCGTCACCTCCTCGCCATCGGCGCGGGTGTGGATCGCCTGCGCCTGTCCGGAGAGGACGACGTACAACCCGATGCCGCCCTCGCCCTGCACGACGATCTGCTCGCCCGCGGCATAGGTGCGGCGGGTGGTGCGCTCGCCGAGCGCCTGAAGCTGCCTGGCGCTCAGCCCAGAAAAGAGCGGCACCTTTGCCAGAAACTGCGTGACCTTCGCTTGATCGGACATGGGTACCTCCATCTCACGTAGCGTTGCTCCAGTGTGACCAATCAGATGCCCGGGGGCGCGAGGTGCCACCATTGTATCACGGCGCTTCGTGGCTTGTCAATGGGTCTTGACAAATAGAACTTTTGTTCGTATAATGGAACCAGATCGCAACCGGGGGAGGGATGATGGGCATCGCCATTCGAGTCGCACCCGACGCAAGCGAAAAGGTCGAGATCTTGGGGCGCGCCGCCCAGTATGACGTGTGCGGCGAGGCGTGCGGCAGCGAGGCCAACCGTACGCGCGACAACCTGGGCAAGTGGATCTATCCCGCCGTGATGCCCGACGGCAAGCGCATCGCCTTGCTCAAGGTCCTGCAGACCAACGTCTGCGAAAAGAACTGCGCCTACTGCGCCAACCGCGTGGGGCGCGACGTGCCGCGCAACCGCTTCTCGCCCGACGAGCTGGCGCGCGTCTTTGACCAGATGGCCCAGCGCAAGCTGGTCGAGGGGCTGTTCCTCAGCTCCGGCATCTGCGGCAGCGCCCAGCGCAGCATGGACCACATGATCGCCACGGTCGAGCTGGTGCGCGAACGGTACGGCTTTCAGGGATACGTGCACCTCAAGCTCCTGCCCGGCGCAACGCGCGACCAGGTCGAGCGCGCAGGCCAGATCGCGCAGCGCGTGTCGGTCAACCTGGAGGCGCCCAACATGCAGCGCCTGGGCCAGATCGCGCCCAACAAGGGGCGCGACGAGGTGCTCAACCCCATGCGCTGGGCGAGCGAGTTCATCCGCGCGGGCGGGGGACGCTGGGCGCCGGCAGGGCAAACGACGCAGTTCGTGGTCGGCGCAGCCGACGAGTCAGATCGCGAACTCCTGACCACGGCGCACCACCTCTACACCCACCTCGACCTGCACCGCGCCTACTTTAGCGCCTTCCAACCGGTGCGCGGCACGCCCCTGGAGGGCAAGGCCCACACCCCCGCGTGGCGCGAGCACCGCCTCTACCAGTGCGACTTTTTGTTCCGCATGTACGGCTTTGCGCTGGACGAGCTGGTGTTTGACCAGGAAGGGCTCCTGCCCCGCGAGGCGGACCCCAAGATGATGTGGGCGCGTGCGCATCCCGAGTGCTTCCCGATCGAGGTCAACCGGGCGGCGCGCGAGGACCTGCTGCGCGTGCCCGGCATCGGGCCCCGTTCCGCTGCGCGCATCGTGAGCGCCCGCCGCAGCGCACGCCTGACCGCACTAAGCGACCTGCACAAGCTCGGCGCCGTCCCCGCCCGTGCGGCGCCCTATGTCCTGCTTGCGGGCAGGCGCCCGCCCTTTCAGCTCGCGCTGTGCTGACCGCAGGTCGTGCACGGCGGGCCTGAACGCGTGCGATGCCGGCGAGTCCCTGCCGGCGTACGCCCTACGCGCCCAACGCCTCGCCAAACCAGCTCGCCACCACCTCCGCACACTCGTCGAGAAAGATCAGCGTCAGGTGCGAGCCCGCGCGTACGCAGTGCCAAGCCTTCGGTTCCAGGGCGTGCGCCAAGAGCCGCTCGCCGTGGCTGCGCGGCGCCACGCCATCCCGTCCTCCGTAGACCAGGAGCAGCGGGATGCCGGACAGCCGCCCCACGTGGTCCGCCGGGGCGAGTTGGTCGAACACCCACCCGATCGAATGGGGAAAATGCGCGCGCGGTTGGCCGAAAGCGCGGCGCATGAGGTTCACGGCGCTGCAGTCGCGCAGGATCTGGAGCGCCTGCAGCGTCAGCGTGCCGATCGCCTCGCGCACGTAGAGCAGCGGGCCAAGGTGCACGGCGCACGGCGTCTCGAGCAGGCACACCGCGCGCACTGTGGGCGCCGTCGCATCCCGCTCTGCCAACGCCCGGACCGACAGGGCGCCGCCCAGGCTGACCCCCAGCAGGCCGATCCGGGCGGGGTCCACATCCGGGCGCGCGGCGAGGTAGGAAAGGGCAGCGGGCACGGCGGTCAGCGCCTCGGGCAGCGAAAAGGGGCGCGGATGCTCGCCATGTCCGGGCACGTCAAAGGTCAGCACGGTCAGCCCCCGCCGCGCCAGGGCGCGCGCGATCGCCCACTTGTACTGCGCCTTATCGTCGCGCGTGCCGTGGACCCAGCACACGGCGCCGCCGTTCGGGCGTTCGGGCGTGAGCAGTAGGGCAGGCGTATCGACGTCGCGATCGCGAAAGCGCACCGGCTCTGAGCTATAGGGCTCCGATGGTGCGGGGTGACGCGCATCCGGCGGATGGCGATCCAGATTCACGAGCGAAGAGAGCAGGACCAGCCCGACGATGGCGGAAAGCAGCGCCAGTGCGGCGATCCACGCCAGGTCGAGCCACGACACGCGCGCCCCCCAAGCCAGCGCCACACCCAGCGCCATCAGGCAGACCGCGACCAAGTAGCCCAACCGGCGGTGATGGCGGGCCAAGGATAGGCCCCACAATCCGCGCCACGCCACGCGGGCTTGCATGAACCCAGTCAGGCCCGCGACCAGGCCAAGATAGATGCGCAGTTCCGGAGTCATGGCTCTCCTTGGCCAAGGAGTGGCTGACAGGACGGGCAGATGTGCGTGCCGCGCTGTGCCACCACGATCCGCTCGATCGCCCCCCCGCAGCGTGGGCAGGGCGCGCCTGCCTGCCCGTACACGGACAGCCCCTCCTGCTGCCGCCCCTCCTCGCCCTGGGGCCGAACATAGATCCCGTCAAACGTCGTCCCGTGGTGATCGAGCGCCTGCTGCAGCACGGCGCGGATGGCGCCGTGGAGGCGCGCGATCTCGTCGTCGTCGAGCGTGTCCGCCCTACGGCAGGGGTGCAGCCCAGCGCGAAAGAGCGACTCGTCGGTATAGATGTTGCCCAGCCCAGCGATGAAGCGCTGATTGAGCAGGAGCGGCTTGAGCATGCCCCGCCGCCCGCGCAGCAGCGCCGCGAACCGCTCGAAGGTGAACGCGTCAGAGAGCGGCTCGGGCCCCAGGTCGCCGAGGACGGTCTGGGGGTCCTCCACCAGCCAGATCCGCCCGAACTTGCGCTGGCAGTAAAAGTGCAGCGCGCCGCTCGAGAGCGCCAGCACGACGCGCAGGTGTTCGGGCCTGCCCACCGGGGCGAGCATCAATCGCCCGCTCATGCGCAGGTGGACGATCAGCGACCAGCCGTCATCCAGGCTCAAGACGACGAACTTGGCCCGGCGCCAGGCGCGCTCGATCCGCCGCCCGCGCAGCCCGGCGCGGAATCCCTCCACGTCCTCGCGCGGGGAAGCGATGATCCGCGCCCAATCGACCGACACGTCGCGGATCGTGCGCCCGACGATGTGCGGACGCAGCTCGCGGACGATGGTCTCGACCTCGGGCAGCTCGGGCATCTAGCGTACCACGCGCTCGACCAGGGCAAAGAACGCGTACAGCGCGACGATCGCGCCGGCGCCTGCCGCCAGGCAGGGCAGCGCTCCCACGAGCGCCTGCGGTCCGTAGACGAGCGCCACGATCCCGCCGCCGACGACGACCAAGGTCAGCAGGACCAGGAGCAGCAGCTGCCGCTCCCAGCGCCGGCGCTCGCGCCGCGGGTTCGACGGCTCTCCCCTTCCCGTCCCCTGCCCCATCAGGCGCGCTCCCGCATGCGGTGCGAGATCACGCACGAAGCGCCATCGGGCCGCATCGAGATCCCGTACACGATGTCCGAGACCTCGATCGTGTAGCGGTTGTGCGTGATCACGACGAACTGGGTCTCCTTGGCGAGTTCTTTCAGGACCTCGCGAAAGCGTCCCACATTCGCCTCGTCCAACGCCGCATCCACCTCGTCGAGCACGCAGAACGGGGTCGGGCTGACGCGCAGGATGGCAAAGATCAGGGCTGCCGCCGTCAGGGCGCGTTCCCCGCCCGAGAGCACTGCCAGGCCCTGCTGCCGCTTGCCGGGCGGACGGGCGATGATGTCGATGCCGGTGTTCATGAGATCGTCGGGCGCAGTCAACTGCAGCCGCGCCGACCCACCGTTGAACAAGCGCTTGAAGCTGCTCTCGAACTCGCGCGCCACGGCGCGATAGGTGCTCTGGAACTCGCGCTGCATGACGTCGTCGAGCTCGGCAATCACCTGGCGCAGGTCGGTCGAGGCATGCTCGAGGTCCTGCGACTGGCTCACCAAGAACTCGTAGCGCGCCAACGTCTCCTCGTACTCCTGGGGCGCATCCAGGTTGACGGTGCCCAGGCGGTTCAGGTGCCGGCGCAGCTCACGGATCTGCTCCTCTGTCCCTTCGGGCAGCATCTCGACCTCGGGCAGCGACGAGACCAGCGGCTCGATCGGGAGCAGGGGCTGCCCCGACAGGGTCTCACCCAGGTCGAGATCGACCAATCCCAAGTCATCCTCGATCTGGCTGCGCAGGTGGGACATCCGGTCTTCCTGGCGCGCCACGGCGAGCTGCGCTTGGCTGTATCGCGACTCGCGCGCCTGGAGCCGCAGCCGCGCCTGCTCCTCGCGCGCCTCCAGATCGGCCTGCCGCGCCTCCAGCTCCTGGAGCTCTGCTTCCGCCGGCTCGATCCGGCTCGCATAGGACTGCAGGTCGACCGCCAGCGAGCCCTCTACCGCGCGCAGCGCCGTCACCCGCTCCTCGACCTGCGCGATCTGCGCAGACAGCTCGTCGACGCGCTGCACGCGGCGCGCGATCTGCCGCTCGGTCTCGACTGCACGCTGCCGGTAGGCGCGCAGCTCGGCCTCCTTGCTCGCCTGTTCCTGCCGGGTCGCCGCCGCCTCTGCCAACCGGGCGGACAGCTGCTCGCGCAGATCCTGGTCATCCGCGCGCTCGATCTGCAGGTCGAGATCGGCCTGCGTCGCGCGCGCCCGCGCCACATCCTCGTGCGCCTCCGCCAGCGCGTGGCGCAGCTCCTGTTCGCGCTCGTCGAGGCCCGCCAGCTCGCCGTCCAGATCGGCGATCAGCGAGCGGTACCACTGCGCCTCGTTCTGCGCGCGCTCCGCCTCCTGGCGCAGGGAGAGCGCCTGCCCTTCCAACTCGCGCTGCGTGGCGGAGAGCTTGGCACGTTGTGCCGCCAGAACGGATTGGGTCCGGCGCAGCGACGCCTCGCTCGCCCCCGCGCGCTCGATCTCGCCGTCGAGGGCCGAGCGCTGTCCGTCCAGAGTGCGGAGCTGGCGCGGGATCTCTCGGCGCTCGCGCTCGCGGGCCAACATCCCGCCGCGCTGCCCCTGCGCACGCGTCCCGCCGGTGACCGAGCCCGTCGACCGGACTTGCTCGCCCTCGCGCGTGACGATCTGGTAACTGCCGGACAGCGTGCCGAGGACGCGGCGGGCGACCGCCAAGTCGCTGCAGACCAAGGTCCGGCAGAGGAGATGCGTTACGACGGGACGGTGCTCGGGTGCACAGGAGACCAGGTCGCTGGCTACGCCCTCGACGCCCGGCATGCGCGGGGCACGGACCGGCTCCGGGGCTCGGATCGTGTCGAGGGGTAGAAAGGTCGCGCGCCCGCCCCGGGTGCGCTTGAGGTGATCGATCGCCGCTTGCGCGTCGTCCCACGTCCCGACCACGACATCCTGCAACTGACCGCCCAAGGCGACCTCGATCGCTGTCTCGAGCTCAGGCGGCACGTCGATCAGCTCCGCCACCGTGCCCGCGACGCCGTGCAGCCCAGTGCGAAGCACGGTGCGCACGCCCTCGTACAGGCCCGCCCCCTCGTCGTGCATGCGGGTCAGGAGCTCGTGCCGCTCGCGCAGCCGCCCAATGCGCTGGTCGAGCGCGTTCCGCTGCTCGCCCAGGGCGCGTTGCGCCTCCTGTGCGCTCTCGATCTCGGGCTCGCAGCGCTCGCTCTGTTCCGCCAGATCCGCAAGGGATGCGACCACGCCGGACAGGGCCCCCTCGGCTTCGGCGACCTCGCCCCGCACCCGCGCCGCCTTGCCCGCCAGCGTGCGTGCGGAGGCATCGTACGCGGCGCGCGCCTCAGCCAGCTCGATGCGCCGCTCGCCAAGCTGCGCCACGCGGCTCTCCCGCTCGGCGACCGTGGCGCGCAGCGAGAGGAGCGCCTCTTCCGCCTCCCGGCGCGCAGCCTGCAGGGCGGCGAGCGCCGCCTGGTGGGCATCCACCTGCGCGCGGGCCTGGGCGACGGCATCCTGCTGGCCCTGGAGCACGCCCACCAGCGTAGACAGCTCGGCCTCGGTCTGCGCGACTAGGGCGATCTGATCGGCGTGCGCGACCTCGAGCGGGACGATCTCGGACTGGATCTCGTCGCGGCGCTGGATGGTGCCGCGGCGCCGTTCCTGCGCGACCGCCAGCTCGCGCTGCTGGGCCTCTGAGCGTGCGTGCAGGGCGCTGCTCTCGCGGTGCCACTGGCCCAGGCTGTCGCGTAGTTCGGTCTGGCGCGCGCGGATCGCGGCGATCTCGTCGCTCAACTCGCGCACGCGCGCGCGCTGCGCCGTCACCCGCTCCTCCTGGTAGGCGGCGACCGAACGCACGCGGCGCAGCTCCTCGCCGCCCCGCTTCCAGCGATAGCTGTACCAGATGCGCAGCACTTGCTCTAGCTCGTCGCGCACCTGCTCGTACTCGCGGGCACGCGCAGCCTGGCGTTCCAGGCGCCGCACCTGGGGCCCGATCTCTGCCGTCAGGTCGTGCACGCGCAGCAGGTTCTGCCGCGTCTCCTCCAGCCGGTCGAGGGCCTCTTCGCGCCGCGCCTGGTACAGGGTCAGGCCTGCCGCCTCCTCGAGCAGCCTGCGCCGCTCCTGGGGGCGCAACGAAAGCGCCGTGTCGATCAGGCCTTGCCCGACCACGGTGTACGTGCGCTTGGAGAGCCCGCTCTGCGACAGCAGCTCCACGATCTCGCGCAGGCGCACCCGGCTGCCGTTGAGCCGGTACTCGTTTTCGCCCGAGCGATAGGAGCGCCGCGTGATCGCGACCTCCTCAAAGTCGATCGGCAGCCAATGCGCGCTGTTGTCCAGCGTGATCGTCACCTCAGCCATGCCCATGCGCGCACGCCGCTCGCTGCCGGAAAAGATCATGTCCTCGCTTCTACGCGCGCGCAGGAGCGAGTACGACTGCTCCCCCAGCGCCCAACGCACCGCGTCTGCGACGTTGGACTTGCCGCTGCCGTTCGGGCCGACGATAGACGTGATCCCCTCGTCGAACACGAACTGCGCATGGTCGGCAAAGGTCTTGTATCCCAGTAGCTCGATGCTCTTGAGTCGCATGTCTTACTGCGCCCACACGCCGAGATTGTGCAACAAGACCGGTAGAAAGAGCAAGAACAGGTTGGTGAGGGCGTGGCAGGTGAGGGTGGTCGCAAACCCGAACCGCTCGTAGCAAAAGGCATACATGACGCCCAGCGCCGCCCAGGCGCCAACGACAGAGATCAGCACGACCGGGTATCCGCCTGCGGTTGGCAAGAAAAGGAGCAGACCCGCTGCTGCGTACAGGCCCACGCTGGTCCAGATCCCGAGCTTCTGCTGCAAGAGGTCGCGAAAGAACAGCTCCTCCGTCAACGGGGCGAGAAAGACGAGCGTGACCAAGACGGTCGCGCTCCCCACCTGAGCTGTCTCGACCGGTTCGCCGCCCACGAACAGGATCGGCACCGCCGTCGCCAGCGCGCGCAGGGCAAGCAGCGCGAGCGGTAGGCCGACGACAAGCCCGAACAGCGCACCGCGCCCGATTTGGGGGTAACCATACGCGATCCGGCGGGACTTGCCTTCGTGAAGGACGAGCCACAGGACCAGCAGCACCGCCCACAGGATGACCAGCCGGATGCTGGCGCCGAGCGCCAGCGTCCCCAGGCCAACGCCGGCAAAGATCAGGCACGCGAAAAAGGGGTCGAGCGCGAATCGCCCGCCCTTCCCTCTCGCGCGCCGTGCGCCACGGGATGGGCTTGCCTCCTGCTTGGTCACGCTGCCTCCATCGCCTCCTGGACCGCCATAGCCGTGGCATCCATGTCGGCGGCGACGATCCCATAGTGCGTGACCGCCCGGATGCGCGATGGCGCAATCGCCGACACCAGCACCCCGCGCGCCCGCAGGGCCTGCGTCAGCGCGGCAGCCGACATGCGCTGCGGGTCGACGTCGAAAATGAGAATGTCCGTCTCGACCGTCTCCGGATCGATGCCGATCCCGGGGATCACGGCGATCTGCTCCGCCAACCGGCGCGCGTTGGCGTGGTCCTCCGCCAGGCGCTCGACCATCTCTTCCAAGGCGACGATCCCGGCGGCGGCGAGCACGCCGCACTGGCGCATTCCGCCGCCCACCGCTTTCCGCCAGCGCCGCGCGTCGCGGACAAAGGGTCCGCTCCCGCAGAGCAGTGAGCCCACGGGCGCTGACAGGCCCTTCGAGAGGCAGAACGCCACCGAATCGGCCCCTCCCACCAGCGCGCGGGCCTCGACGCCGAGCGCAATCGCGGCGTTGTAGATGCGCGCACCGTCGATGTGCACGCACAGCCCCCGCTCGTGCGCCAGGGCGCACACCGCTGCCGTGTACGCCGGGGTCAGCACCCTGCCCCCGCAGCGGTTGTGCGTGTTCTCCAGGCAGACCAGCCGCGTCCGGGGGTAGTGCTCGTTGTCGGGCCGGATCGCCGCGGCAATGTCCTCCAGGCACAGCGTGCCGTCCGGCTGCGTGG
Organism: Anaerolineae bacterium; assembly: GCA_016929775.1. The sequence goes on along the minus strand of JAFGIE010000100.1, from coordinate 23,940 downwards.
GCACCGCATAGTGGTGGATCCCACCCAGCGACGCCGACCCTCCCGCCTCGAAGAGCAGGGTGTGCGAAATATCGCCCAGGATCACCTCGTCGCCGCGTCCACAGTGCGTGAGCAGGGCTACGAGATTGGCCATGGTGCCGCTGGCGACGAAAAGCGCCCCTTCCGTCCCCATGCGCTGGGCAGCCATCGCCTCCAGCCGGTTCACCGTCGGGTCCTCGCCGTAGACGTCGTCGCCGACCTCCGCGCGGTACATCGCCTCGCGCATCGCTGGCGTGGGCAGCGTCACCGTATCACTCCGCAGGTCAATCATTGCCTCTCCTCACACACACCGACGGGGCAAAGAGCGTGGGCGCAGCCCTTCCCCCCTCTCACGAACGAGACCGGGCTAGTATCGCTTGACGACGGCGCGATAGGAGGCGGGCTGGCGGCACTGGAAGAGCTGGAGCTCTTCCCGGTACTGCTTGACCTCGTCCAGGTCGATCCGCGCCACGACGTATCCCTCTTCGCCGTCGCCGACCAAGCCGTACACCCTGCCGCGCGGGCCAACGATCATGCTGTCGCCAAAGAACTGGTAGCTATACTCTTCGCCGACCCGGTTCGCACCCGCCATGAACACGGCATTCTCGTACGCCCGGGCGAGCATGTAGGTACGCCACTCGTCGGCGTTCGGGTTCTCCCAGTTCGCGCACGCGCAGATCAGCTCAGCGCCCTCGAGCGCCAGGCTGCGCGCGACCTCTGGGAACGCCAGGTCCCAGCCCAGCAAGACGCCAACGTTGCCGAACTCGAGCTCCCACACGCGGTAGCGGAACCCGGCGCGGAAGGCGAGGCGCTCCTCGCCGCGGAGGTGCGTCTTTTGGTAGCTGCCCACCACCTCGCCATCGGGCCCGACCATGATCGCCGCGTCGTAGAGAATGCTCTCCACCCGCTCCTTGGCGACCATGCCGAACACGACGTGCGTGCCATAGTCGCCCGCGCGCTGAGCGATCAGGTTCACAGTCGGGCCTGGCACGCGTTCTGCCAGATCGGTGAACTGCACGCCACACTCGTATCCCGTGGTGATCAGCTCGGGGAACACGACCAGGTCCACGTGCTGTTCCGTGCACACCTTGTCCAGCCACTCGCCCATCCGCTGCAGGTTCTCCGCCTGCTCGGTGAGCTTGGGCTGCATCTGGACCGCAGCGACGGTGACTTCGCGCATCATGACCTCCTCGTACGCAGGTAGGGTACTTGACTAGATAGGCTCGGATCGCTCCCGCATTGGCCCGCGCGATCAGCCATCGAGGGCCCGGTTGCCCTCCGACCAGAGCGTGCTGCCTGACTTGGCATCCTCGTCCCGCGCGCGCTTAAAGATAAACTGCACCACCAAATAGCCCGCCCGACCGGTAAAGGGGATCGTACTGACCAGCTCCCACCGATCGTTCCCCATGTCGTTGAGCAGCTCTTGGACGTCCGTATCGCGCTCCAAAAAGCTCTCCCACTTGGTGACGACCGCGTACTCCCAGCTTGCCATCGGTGTCCCCTTTGGCCCACAGGCATCGCCATACGCGCGTCCGTGGGATGCGAGGTCTGCAGACCCGCCGCACTGTCCCGCGATCGACGCGCCCAGCTGCGCTGCGGCACGGGCCGATAGACACGGCGTGCGCCGCGCACGTCCGGTCCACATCGCGACAGGCGCCGGGCCTCCCCCACGGCGGAGGACGTCCATTATAACACGTAACCGCAAGAGAGCCAAAGGTCGTCCCTCCCCCAACCAAGTTTTGCGCGCGGGCGGGTATTCGGGTACAATAGGCGCCAGACGCGGAATGCGATCGGGCCCACTATCAGCATGCGCCGCGCTTCCCCGGAGACTCTCGGCGTGGGGTGTCCCGCGAGCCCCCTCCGAGCGCTCGTGGGGAGCGCCGACCTGGCGACATGACTACTCCGGCGAGGGGTTTGAATGGACAAGAGCGCAACCATCCTCGAAGCGCAGTGGATCGAAAAAGAGATCCCCAGGATCAGGCAGGAGCTCACAAAGCTCAAGGCGGAAGAGCAAGCGCTGTTGACTACGCCCCTCGAGACGGTGAGCCAAGCCTACCAGGACGTCTATCGCGCCGAGATGCGCCTCGCCGTCCCCTTTTACCGGCGCGCGCGCAAGATGGTCGCCACGCGCTACGGCTACAAAGAACGTACGGTGGAGACAGGCTGGATCTCGGTCCTCTACCGCGTGCTCATGGCGCTGCTTGCCCTGCTCGCCATCTATGTCGCCTATCACAACCACCAGCTGGGCGAGACGCAGCGCGGCATTATCTGGGCCTCGATCCTGCTCGTGATCGGGATCGTCCTCTCCTTCGCGCCTATGGTCGCGGCATACCTCTGGGAACGCAGGGCGCGCCACAACGCACGACTTGCCGCGGAAGACGCCCGCGCATCGGAGACGTTCCTGCAAGAGAAGCAGACGCGGCAGGCTGCCCTGCGCAAGTGCCAGACGCGCATCGCCGAGTTGGAAGGGCGCCTGCACGACGCCGAGCTACGCTACGACGAGCTGTGCGAGGCGCTGATCCGGGGCGACGGCGCCGCATGAGCGACCACACACCAGACTGGGTCAAGGACGCCCTCTTTTACCAGATCTTCCCCGACACCTTTGCACAGAGCGCGCGCGTGCCCAAACCGGGCAACCTGCAGCCGTGGGATGCACCGCCCAGCGTACACGGCTACAAGGGCGGCGACCTGCTGGGCATCGTCGAACACCTCGACTATCTGACCGACCTGGGCGTCAACGCCCTCTACCTGTGCCCGATCTTCCAGTCCACGGCGAACCACCGCTATCACACGCACGACTACTACCGCGTCGATCCCATGCTCGGCGGCGACGGCGCGTTCCGCGCGCTGCTCGACGCGGCGCACGCACGGGGCGTGCGGGTCGTGATCGACGGCGTGTTCAACCATGCTAGCCGCGGGTTCCTACAGTTCAACGACATCCTCGAGAATGGGAGCGACTCGGCGTACATCGACTGGTTCGTGACCCGCGATCCCGACAAGCCACTCGTCCCCTACAATGCCGCGGCAGAGAAGGACGCGGAGACGTGGGATCCGAATTACCAGTGCTGGTGGGACCTGCCCGCGCTTCCCGAGTTCAACACCGACAACCCCGAGGTGCGCGCCTTCTTGTGGGACGTCGCCGAGCACTGGGTCCGCTTTGGGATCGATGGTTGGCGCCTCGACGTCCCCGAGTGCATCGACGACATCCCCTTCTGGCAGACGTTTCGCCAGCGCGTCAAGGGCGCCAATCCCGAGGCCTACCTGGTGGGCGAGATCTGGCGTCCGGCGCCCGAGTGGCTGCGCGGCGATCGGTTCGACGCCGTCATGAACTATGTCTTTAACCGGGCTGCACAGTGCTTCTTTGGCGGAGACAAGCTGGACACGGAGGCAGAACCGGGCGGCTTTGCGTTGGCGCCGATCGGGGCGGAGGAGTTCGCCGCGCGCGTCCAAGACATGCTGACCATGTACGACCCGGACGTGACCGCAGTACAGCTCAACCTCCTGGGCAGTCACGACACGCCGCGCATCCTCTCGATCCTGGGCGGCGACCGGCAGAGCCTAAAGCTGTGCTGGCTCTTCCAGATGACGATCCCGGGCGCGCCGTGCATCTATTACGGGGACGAAGTGGGCATGACCAGCGTGCCGGTCGTGGGGCACGAGGGGCGCGCCGCCATGTCGTGGGATCAGGACGACTGGGACATGGACCTGCGCGACACGCTCAAGCGGATCATCGCCTTGCGCAAGGCGCATCCGGCGCTGCGGCGCGGCGCGTTTGACCCGATCTATGCCAGCGATGCGACCCAGGTCTATGCCTACCGGCGCTCGCTCGACGACGCGTCGATCGTCGTGGTCCTCAATAACGGCCCCACGCCCTACCCGCTCCACATCCCGGTGGGCAGGATGCTGCCCGAGGGCGCGCACCTTTCGGACCTGCTGGGAGATGCGCACTGCGTGGTCCGAGGTGGGCAGGTCGTGGGCGCGACGGTGCCCGCACGGGAGGGGCTGGTCCTCCGCCTCACCTGACCAGGCATGGAAAAACCCCCGGCGCGCGCGGCGCCGGGGGTCTCCGTATCCCCCCAAGTCCTGTGCTTGAGGAGGCGCTTACTTGGGCATCGCCTTCAGGGCGCTGTAGGCGGGGCGCAGGTCGCCATCCGGTTCGGCGAGCGCCCACCAGTACCCTTCGTCTGCGGTAGTCAGGCGCGCATCGACCAGGGGCACGAACACCACGCCGATCCAGTCTGACCACTGTTCCTTGGCCCAGCGATAGGCGCGCCGCATATAGTCCGCCTTGACTTCCTCCGTCGTCGCCGCCCAGTGGACCCACGAACGCGGGTTCGGATCGGTCGTCCAGCCCATCTCGGTGATCACCCACTGCTTCTTGATCGGCTTGTCCACCGTATAGTCGTGCAGCACCTCGATCGACCGAAAGCCCCACGTCGTGTTCCGCTCCGCCGTTGCCGGGTACGAGTTGTTCAGGTCTGGGTGCGACAGCTCCTGCGGGCTGTTCTCGGGCGCCGCCTTGAACCCGTATGCCTGGACGCCCCACACGTCGCTGGCGGTCGGCGCCCCGGTGTGCTCGTAGAGCGTGGTGAAAAAGTCATAGGGCGGCATCGACTCGAGGTCGTGGTCGGCGGTCTGCACCAACCCGCCCGTGATGATCATGGCGTACGGGTCCTGGTCCTTGACGTACCAGTAGCCGTCGATCAGCATCTCGGCATAGCGCTGCGGCTGTGGGCTCCCGCCGCCCCAGTTCTCGCTGACGTTGGGCCCGGGCCAGATCTCGTACGCGCGCACCAGGCCCCGGTAGCGGCGCGCCAACGCGCCCATGAACTCGGCGAAATCAGCCATGTTGTCCGGCGGGCCATTCAGCGGGTACCCGCCCCCTGTCCACGCCGGCTGGTAGGCGACGGCGATCGCCAGGTCCAGCTCGTGCTCGGCTGCCGCCGCCACGATCCGATCGGCCTCGTTCCACTTGAACACGCCCTTGGCGACCTCGATGTCGCGCCAGCGGAACAGCTGCCGGACCCAGGTAAAGCCCGCGTCCGCGACCAGACCCAGGTCACGCTCGGTGATGCACTCGCCCATGCCCCACACATTGACCGTCATGCCGTACTCTGGGCTCGCCATGTGGAGCGACTTGGGCGGGAAGGGCGACGGCAACGCCACCGGCTTTGGCGGGTAGAGGGGCGTGGTCGGGATCGCACACGCGCCCTCCGGCGTCGCCGTCGGCGTGGGCGTGACTGTCTGGGCTGGTACCGTGCCGACCTGCAACTTTGTGACGACGATCTGGCTGTTGTACGCGTCGGGGACGTTGGTGGTCATCGTGCCCACCACCCGGACCATCCGCCCTGTGGAACGGACCTGGGCGATCAGGTTGGCGATCCCGGCGTCGGTCGCCGTGATCCCGTATCGCTCGCCGTTGTCCCGCTGGAAATAGTCGTCGTACTGGGCGCCCGCCCCAAAGGCGACGATCGTGCCGACCCAGTCGATGCTGATCGTCGTCGCCTCCTCGATCCGTGTGACCGCGATCTGGACGCCGTTCACGTCGGGCACGTCGCGCAGCAGCGTGCCCCACACGTACACCGTGCGCTCTGTGTCTCGCTTGGACGCGATCAGGTCACGCACCGCCTCGACCGTCGAGTCGATGCCAAAGCGATCGCCGTTCGGGTTCTGAAAGTAGTCGTCGTACTGCGACCCCGCAGGAAGCGAGTAGACCTTGCCTACCCAGCCGCTCACTGCCCCTGCAGGGGGCGAGGTCGTGGGCTTGGGCGTCGCCGTGGGCTTGGGCGTCGCCGTAGGCTTGGGCGTCGCCGTCGCACCCGGCGCCGGGGTAGGCGTGGGCGTCGCAACCGGCGTCGGCGCGACCCCGCCAGGGATGTACAGCGTCTGCCCTGCATAGATCAGCGAGGGGTTGCTGAGGTTGTTCGCCTGCACGATCGCCCAGTAGCCGACCCCGTAGCGGTAGGCGATCGCTGCTAGCGTGTCGCCTGGGCGCACCGTATAGTACACGCCCACGCCTGGCGCGGCGCCGCCGGTGCTCGGGATCAGCAGCACCTGCCCGATGTAGATGTAGGAGGGATTGACCAATCCGTTCGCCTGCACGATCGCAGCAACCGTGGTGTGGAACTCGATCGCGAGCGCGCTGAGCGTGTCGCCGGTCTGGACGACGTACCGGACCGTTTCGCCCGCAGGCGCAACCGCCCCCCCCGGAAGAACCGGGATCACCAATCGTTGCCCCACATAGATCCGGTTCGGGTCGACGAGGTGATTGGCCTGGGCAATGTCATACACGCCGACGCCATAGCGCGCAGCGATGCGGGTCAGGTTCTCGCCCCAGGACACGACGTGCACGATCGGTCCGGTCGGCGGCGGAGCGGCATAGGCTCCCAGCGGAGCGATCGCGATCAGAAAAGACGCGATCAGCAACACCCCGATCGCGCGATTGCGAAACGCCTTCATACGACCCTCCTTCCACGCCAGGCGCCAGAGCCCACAGCGTGGCCCCCTCGGTCACACACACCACCGACAAGCACGCGTTGCCTGCCTCCCCCCGATGTGCGTAGCCTCGCCAGGTCTAGCCCATTCCAGCGTTGCTTACCATAAAGATTATACTACATAAGCGACAGCAAGTCAACATAACCAGGAGAAGTGGATGCGCACGTGCTTTGGCAAGTCCGCTTGGGGCGGCGACGTCTCCGAAGGTGCGAGCATTTGACTCGTAGGGGACACCGTACTATAATCTCAAGGGTACATCCTTGATGGATCAAGGACAACGAACGTCGTGGAGGCATACAGCGTGACAACCGTCCCAGGGATCCAACCACACGGCGGCGCGTTGGTCAACCGCGCCTTGCGCGGCGTAGCGCGCGAGGGCGCGCTCGAGAAGGCCAAGGAACTGCCGCAGCTGGTCCTAACGCCGACGAGCCTGTCGGACATTGAGTTGATCGCCTGCGGGGCGATGAGCCCCCTGACTGGCTTTATGGTCGAGGCCGATTATCGGCGCGTAGTGCACGAGATGCGTCTCAGCAGTGGCGTGGTGTGGTCGATCCCGATCACGCTGCCCACGGATGCCGCCTTTGCCGACGCGATCGACGAGGGGGACGAGATCGCGCTCTGCCAGGCGACGCGCAGCGGGACCCGCCTCCTGGCGACGATGGAGGTGCAGGAGCGGTACACCTATGACAAGGCGACGGAAGCGCGCGAGGTGTACCGCACGACCGACGAAGCGCACCCCGGGGTCGCGCGCCTCTATGCGCAGGGCGATGTCCTGCTCGGCGGGCCGATCACGCTCCTGGACGAACCGGAGGAGCGAGAGCTAGCAGAGTTCCGCTACACGCCGGCGCAGACGCGACGGATGTTCGCCAGCCGCGGCTGGCAGCGCACGGTCGGCTTTCAGACGCGCAATCCGATCCACCGCGCGCACGAGTACATCCAAAAGGCGGCGCTCGAGATCGTCGATGGTCTGTTCCTGCACCCATTGGTGGGCGAGACCAAGCAGGACGACATCCCTGCCGAGGTGCGGATCAAGAGCTACGAGGCGGTGCTGCGCGACTACTATCCTGCCGATCGCGTGCTGCTGGCTGCCTTTCCGGCAACCATGCGCTACGCCGGGCCTCGCGAGGCAGTCTTTCACGCGCTGTGCCGCAAGAACTATGGCTGCACGCACTTTATCGTGGGACGCGACCACGCGGGCGTCGGCAACTACTATGGCACCTACGATGCGCAGCGCATCTTTGACGAATTCGCGCCAGAAGATGTGGGCATCATCCCTCTCCTTTTTGAGCACGCCTTCTACTGCCGCAAGTGCGGGACAGTAGTCACAGCCAAGACCTGCCCGCATGGCAAGGAGGACTGGCTCTACCTGAGCGGCACCCAGCTTCGCGAGATGCTGGCGCGCGGCGAGGCGCCGCCGCCCGAGTTCACCCGCCCCGAGGTGGCGCAGATCTTGATCGAGGGCTACAAGAGCCTGAACGGCAAGCAGCGCACCGATGGGTAGGCTACTCGTGATCGGGCTCGACTGCCTCGACCCCGGGTTGACCTTTGACCTGTGGGCGGACGATCTGCCAACCCTGACGCGCCTGACCCGAGAGGGCACGTACGGCAGGCTGGAAAGCACGATCCCGCCGATCACGGTCCCGGCGTGGACCTGCATGCTGAGCGGTCACGATCCCGGTGAGCACGGCTTGTATGGCTTTCGCAACCGCGCCGACCACGGCTACGTCCAGATGCGCCTCGCCAACGCCGACAGCATCCGGTTTCCGCGCGTGTGGGACTATGTCTCGGCGGCGGGCGGCGAGTCGATCGTGGTCGGGGTGCCGCAGACCTACCCGGTGCAGCCGATCGCGGGCCTCATGGTGAGCGGGTTCCTGACACCCAGCACTATGAGCGCGTACACCCACCCCCCTTCCCTCAGAGACGAGATCCACGAGGTGGTCGGGGCGTACATGCTCGACGTGCCGGACTTTCGCACCTCGGACAAGGTGCGCCTGCTGCAGGACATCTACCGCATGTCGCGCCAGCGGTTCGACCTGGTCGAGCACCTGCTGCAGACGCGCCCCAATTGGGACTTGTTCATGTTCGTCGATATGGGCCCAGACCGGATCCATCACGGGCTGTGGAAGCACATGGACCCCCGGCACCCCAAGCATCGGCCCGGCAATCCCTTCGAGCAGACGATCCGGACCTACTACCGCTTTCTCGACGAGCGCATCGGGCGGTTGCTCGCCCTGCTTCCCGCCGGGACGCCGGTGCTGGTGATGAGCGACCACGGCGCGCAGGCGATGCAGGGCGGGATCTGCATCAACGATTGGCTGATCGAGCACGGCTACCTGGTGCTGGACGACAAACCGCCGGGCGTGGTCTCGCTCGACCTGTGCGAGGTGGACTGGTCGCGGACCACAGCCTGGGGCGCAGGCGGCTACTATGGGCGCGTCTTTCTCAACGTCGCCGGACGCGAGCCGCAGGGCACGATCCCGCCCGATCGGTACGACGCGTTCTGCGGTGAGCTGGCGGCAGGCCTCGCCTCGATCCCGGACATGGCGGGCGAAGCGCTGGACACGCGCGTCTACCGCCCCCAAAGCGCCTATGCCCACGTGCACGGGGTCCCGCCCGACCTGATCGTCTACTTTGGGGACTTGGCCTGGCGCTCCGTCGGTTCGGTCGGCAACGGTTCGATCCACGTCACCGAGAACGACACGGGCCCCGACGACGCCAACCACGCCCAGCACGGCATGTACGTCCTGCGCCGCACCGACGCGTGCGGAGGACGGCGCGTGGATCACACCTGGCGCGCCATCGCGCCGACGATGCTCGATCTCCTCGGGCTGCCCATTCCGGACGAGCTAGATAGGGAAAGGCTGTCGTGATGAACGAACAGAGCCTGCGGATCCGGGCTGTGCTCTTTGACCTGGACGACACGCTGCTCTACAACGATATGGAGGGCACGTTCCTAGCCCGGTACTTTGCCGCTTTGACCGAGTATGCGCGCCCACTGTGCGAACCAGCAGAGCTGATGTCGGCCCTGCACGCTGCGACGCAAGCCGCGATCGCCTCCCAGGATCCCCATGGGCCGACCAACGAGGCCTCGTTCGCTGCCGTGTTTGCGCTGCGCATCGGACGCCCGTGGGACGAGATCCGGGCATTCCTGATGGGATTCTACCAGACGCGCTTCCCCGACCTGCACGTCTACGCACGCGCACACCCGGACGCCCGGCGCGCGGTACAGGCGTGCTTGGACGCGGGGCACATCGTCGCGATCGCCACGAACCCCCTCTTCCCGGCGATCGCGATCGAGCAGCGTCTCTCCTGGGCTGGGGTCGCCGACATGCCCTTTGCCTTGGTCACGACCTACGAGAACATGCACACCACCAAGCCATCCCCGGCGTACTATGCCGAGATCGCGCGCCGCATCGACGTGCCAGAGGAGCGGTGCCTGATGGTGGGGAACGACGTCCTCCGTGACATCGCGCCCGCACAGCGCGCCGGCATGCGCACCTACCTCGCCGAGAAATGGGTCACCAATCCCGATCCCGATGCGCAACCTGACCGTACGGGCACCCTCGGCGAGCTGATCGCGTGGATCGCGGACGGCGCCGACCCACACGCTTGAGAGGATAACGCGAATGACCGAGCAACGAGGATTCACACTCTGGTTCACCGGGCTGTCCGGTTCGGGCAAGACGACGCTGGCAAAGGCCCTCGAACCGATATTGCGTGCGCGCGGGCTCAAGGTCGAGCGGCTCGACGGCGACATCGTGCGCCAGAGCCTGACCCGCGATCTGGGGTTCTCCAAGGAGGACCGCGACAGGAACATCGAGCGCGTCACGTTCGTCGCCAAGCTGCTGACCCGCAACGGCGTCGCCGTGCTCTGCTCGTTCATCTCTCCGTACATCGCGCGGCGGAACCAAAGCCGGGAGGAGATCGGCGCCTTTGTCGAGTGCTACGTCGAGTGCCCGCTCGACGCCCTGATCGAGCGTGACGTGAAAGGCCTGTACAAGCAGGCACTGGCGGGCGAGATCGAGAACTTTAGCGGCGTCTCGGACCCCTACGAGCCCCCGCCGAACCCCGAGATCACGGTCAACTCGGGTACGCAGAGCGTGGAACAGAGCGTCGCCGCGATCGTGGCGCGGCTCGAGGAACTGGGCTACTTGCCGGTGGAAGAGAAGGACGAGGGCGCCTACGACGCGGACGAGGAAAAGCTGGTCGAGGACCGTCTGCGCGCCCTAGGCTACATCTAGTTCTCCTCCGCCCCGCCATAGTGGCACGAGATGCCAAGCTCGCCCGCGCGGGGCCAGCACTGGTTGCACGAGATGCACGTCGCGGCGGGCTGCCCATCGCGCAGCCGGTTGGGCAGGTCAGGCTCGCGGATCAAGGGTCTGCTGAACGAGATCATGTCGGCGCTCCCCTCGTCGAGCACGCGATCGATCACGTCGCGCGAGCGCATACCGCCCACGAGCAGGATCGGCAGATCGGTCACCGCACGCGCTCGGCGCGCGATCGGCAGGAAATACGCCTCCTTCTCGGGGCTGTCGATCCCGCCGCGCATGCTGCCTCCCCTGCCGACGTTGATCCCGCCACTGATCTCGAGCGCGTCGAACCCCATGTCGCGTAGGTGACGGATGATCTCGATCCCGTCCTCCTCCGTCAAGCCATCGCGCACGAAATCGATCGCACCCAGCTTGATCAGCACCGGGTAGTCGTCCCCGACCACGTCTCGCACCGCTGTGGCGACCTCCTCTAGGAAGCGCACACGCCGCGGAAAGGTCCCGCCCCACGCATCGCGCCGCCAGTTGCTCGCCGGTGAGTTAAAGAGGTTGATCAGGTACCCATGCGCAGCATGGACCTGGACCGCATCGAACCCTGCCGCCTTGACGCGTCCCGACGCATCCGCGAAGGCCCGGAGCAGGTTCCGGATCTCGCGCTCGGTCAGCTCTTCCGGACGGGGCGCGTCGTCGCTCAGCGAGAGGGGCGAGGGTGCGACGAGAGGCCCACCGACCGCCGCCGGATCGCACTGCCGCGCGCCATGGTTGATCTGCGCCGCGATCACGCCGCCCGCCTCGTGCACGCGCGCGACGAGCGCCGCCCAGTCGGGGATCAAGACATCGTCGTGCATGCCCGACATCTGCACCCGGCATCGCCCACCGCGATCGACGTACGCATGCCCCGTGATGATCAGCCCCACCCCGCCGCGCGCCAGGGCGCAGTGCATGTCCGCCAGCTCGGGCAGCGGGCGCCCCTCCTCGTCGCTGAGATACTCGGCGGTCGCCGATCGCACGGTGCGGTTTGCCAGCTCCATGGTTCCCACGGCGAGCGGTTCGAACAGCATGGATGCCACCTATGCCTCCTCAAGCAGACGCGGGATCTCGGATGGCGCGCGTGCGATGCGCGCACCCGCTTTGGACAGCGCCTCGACCTTGACCTTTGCCAGGCCATCGTAGCCCTCGATGATCGCCCCCGGATGGCCCATCCGTCGGCCTGGCGGGGCGATCTGGCCCACGACGAGAGCCACGACCGGCTTGGACATCCGGTCACGGATCCAGTCGGCGCTCATCTCTTCTTCGTAGCCGCCGATCTCGCCGAGCAGGACGACCTGCTGTGTCGCAGGATCGTCCTCGAACATCGCCAGCAGGTCGACAAAGCCCGTGCCGACGATCAGCCCGTCGCCGATCCCGACGACCGTCGACTGCCCGATCCCAGCCTCCGTCAGGAGCGACACCACCTCGTACGCCAACGTCCCAGAGCGCGACAGCACGCCCACGCTGCCGGGCAACAAGACGCCCGGCGCGACGGCGCCGACCACGCAGACGCCGGGCGTGAACACGCCCGGGCTCCCCGGTCCCAGCAGGCGCACGTTCCTCGCCCTGAGGTAGGACCGGACCTGCACCACGTCGTGCACCGGCACCCGCGAGGTCGCGCACACGACCAGATCGATCCCGGCGGCTGCAGTCTCGAGGATCGCCTCGATCGCATCTTCGGGGTGCACGCAGATCAGCGCCGCATTCGGGTCCGTGGCGTGCATAGCTTCCTTGACGGTCTCAAAGACCGGCACCTGCCCGCGCCACGACCCGCCCTGACCCACTGCTACAGCTGAGACAATGGGCGTGCCGTAGGCGTCCATGCGCTCGAGATACGCCGCTCCCTGGGGCGTGTTCACCCCATGCACCAGCAGCCGGGTGCGCCCGTTCACCAGTATGCTCACCCGCCCTGCCCTCCTCGCCGGTGGGCGTGCACCTGCGCCACGACCTGGTCCGCGATCTCGTCGAGCGAAGCCGCGAGCTGCATCGGCGGGCATCGCCCCTCTCGCGCAGCCTCTGCCAGCAGGGCATTCCCCTCCTCCTCGTTGGGCCCCCGCAGGCGCACGACGAGGGAGCAGCCTGGCTCCAGCTGCCGGCAGCCTTCCACGATGCCGCGCACGACCTCGTCGCAGGTGGTGATGCTGCAGAACACGTGGACCACGATGACGTGGACCGAGTTGTTGCGCGCCAGCTCGATGCCGCGCGCCACTTTTTCGCTGGACGCATCCTTGCCGACGTCGACGAAATTCGCGGGGCGCACGCCGCGCGCGCGGAGCAGATCGATCGTCGCCATCGCCAGTCCAGCCCCGTTGGAGAGACACCCCACATCTCCGCCCAGGCGCACATAGGTCACCCCGTGACGGCGCGCGCGCCGCTCGGGCACCGAGTCCTGGCTCTCGTCGCGCAGATCCATCAGATCGGGATGCCGGTACAGGGCGTGGTCGTCGAGCTCGATCTTGCTGTTCAGGCAGCAGAATGCGCCGTTGACCTGGATCACGAGGGGGTTGGCTTCGACAAGGGTCGCGTCGCAATCGACAAAGGCGCGGTAGAGGCCCAGCGCGATCGACACAAAGCCATCGTGCAGGCTGCGCGCCAAGCCGATATCCTCGGCGAGGGTGCGCGCTTGGTGGGCGCGCAGGCCGAGCGCGGGTTCGATCGGGACACGGTAGACGTGCTCGGGACGGTCTCGCGCCAGTTCGGCGAGCTCGACGCCCCCCACCGCAGAAGCGACGATCACGGGCATGGCGAGGGTCCGGTCGAACGTGATCCCGAGGTACAGCTCTTGCTCGATGTCGATCGCCTGATCGACGAGCAGCTTGGCAGAGGGATAGCCGCTGATCTGCACGCCGAGCAGCCGCCCAGACAGCGCGCGCGCTTCCTGTGCATCGTGCGCCAGGAGAATCCCCCCTGCTTGTACGCGTCCGCCGGTCAGGACCTGCGCCTTGAGGACCACCCGTTGCCCGATGCGATCGGCGATGCGGTACACCTCATCCACCGAAGTCGCGACCTCGCCGGGGGGGACAGGCACGCCATACTGGCGTAGTATGCGCTTTGCCTGATACTCGTGTAGCCTCATGCAAGCCACTGCGCGCGCGCACGCGATAGCGGGACAGGAAAGGGGCAGGTTGCGTGCCTGCCCCTGCAAAGGTGGAGATGCCGGGAATCGAACCCGGGTCCGAAGAATTCGACCGTGGACATCCTACAAGCTTAGTCGCCCTTTTGTTTGTCGCCTGAGCGGTCCCTGGGCGACCGGGTCCCGCTTAGGCCAGCCGATGATCTTGGGCGCACGCCATCGGCGTCACGTGCGCCGCATCCCCGATTTTATGACGCCCACTTCCGAGGCTCCGGGAGGACCCCGGGGTGGACGTGACACCGGTTAGGATGTCAGGGTCTCCTTACGGCTACTTACGCAGCCATGGGGAGAGCCGCGAGATTGCTTCTCTTGGCATTTGTTGTTTTGCCCAGTTTTTACGAGGTCCAGGCGCCTCGGCTTGCAGTCCAGGATCAGCCTTCCCCGTCGAAGCCGATCATCCCCATTGCGCCCCGATTATACCACGGATCGGGACAACGATCAAGCGACCGCTCTCCCGCAGCTTACTGACGCCGGAGGGGGACCCCATCTTACGGGATCGGCAGGACCAGGTCCACCCGCGTGCCCTCTCCGGGACGCGATTCGATCGACCACGTGCCGTTGAGCAGCTCGGCGCGCTCGCGCATGCCCATCAGGCCCAAGTGGTCCTCGCCCTCCTCGGCGTCCACCCGCTGCGGATGGAATCCCTGCCCGTTGTCCTCGACGCTGACGTGCAGCGCGTGTGGCCTGAACTGCACGGTCACATAGACGCGCGTAGCCTCCGCGGCGTGCTTGCGCACGTTGGTCAACGCCTCCTGGACGATCCGAAAGGCGGTCAGCTCCGCCTCCGGCGACAGCCGCTGCTCCTCCCCGATCACTTCGCAGTAGACCCGTCCCCCGGACAGCTGCTGCTCGAGGTCCTCGGCAATCGCCTGCAGGGCCACCACCAATCCCAAGTCCTCCAGGATCAGCGGGCGCAGGGCGCGACTCATGCGCCGCACGCCAGAGAGCGCGCGGTCGGTCAGCGTGGAGAGCTCGTCGAGCGCGTCCATGATCGGCGGGTCGTCCTCAGCAGTCAGCCGGCAGAGGTCGATCCGTTGCAAGAGCCCGACCAGCTCTTGCGCGGTCTCGTCGTGCAGATCGCGCGACAGCCGCTTGCGCTCCTCCTCCTGGCTGTGCAGCATCCGCGTCGCGTACTCGTGCAAGATGTCGCGCTGCTGGCGGAGCTGCGTGACCATGTGGTTGAACGCTGCGACCAGGGCTTCCACCTCTGCCGGTCCCACCACGTCGGGCGGGACAAAGGGCGCCCCATCCGCAACGCGCCTTGCCTGCTCGGTGACGGCAAGCAGGGGCCACGAGATGCGGTTGAAGCCGAGCCATAGCAGCCAGAACGAGATCACCAATCCGACGATCATGAGGGCCGAGATGGCGATCAGGAAGGCGTAGGTCGGGGCGACGAGCGCCGCACGCGCCTCTTCCTGGACCAGGCGCCACGACGTGCCCGCGATCGGCGCCCACGAGACCAGGTAGCCGCGCGCCGAGA
The DNA here is from genome assembly GCA_016929775.1 of Anaerolineae bacterium. The sequence continues at coordinate 8,516 of JAFGIE010000100.1, read as the reverse complement.
GGCTCGGTACGAGGCGCGCTGAGTTGTCGTCGTTCGCCGCGCCGGGGATGCCGTCGTATACCTGACCCACAGACAGGCGCGCCGTGGGAGAAGCGCAGAGCACACGCCCTTCGACGTCGACGACGTACAGCATCCGCCTGGCGTGCGCGGCGAGCTCGTCCAGGGCCTCACAAGGCGGAGCGGTATCCCCATCTCCGCGCGTTGCACGCTCTCCCAGCGCAACCGCCAGGGCCTGCGCCAGGCTTTGATCGTGGTCGCGCGCCACTTCCTGGATATTCCGCCACGCCCAGCCGAACGAGAGGAGCAAGACGATCGCGCCAAAGGTGACCATGGGGACCATGGTCCAGAAGGCGAGGGATTGGCGCAGGGTGAGCTGCCGCAGCGACACCGCTACGCCTCGACCCACCCCTGGCGGATGGCATACAGCACAGCCTCGGTGCGCGTCTTGACCCCGATCTTGCCAAACACGTTGCTTAGGTGAACCTGGACCGTGTGCGGGCTGATGTTCAGCGCCTCGGACACTTCTTTGTTGCTCCAGCCGTGAGCCACGGCTTCCAAGACCTCCATCTCGCGCTCGGTCAGCGACTCGACCATGCCCTCGCCTTTGAACCGGTCTCGCTGCGTCAGGCGCTGGACCACCCGCTGTGCGATCGCCGGGTGCAGGGCGGTCTGCCCCCGGTACACGTCGCGGATCGCCTTGACCAGGTCACGTTGGCCCGAAGTCTTGAGCATGTAGCCGTCTGCGCCGGCTTCGAGCAGGGGAAAGACGTAGCGGTCGTCGTCGTGCGCGGTAAAGACCAGGACGCGGACGTGCGGCTGCGACTGCTTGATCTGCCGGGTCGTCTCGATCCCGTTGAGCTCTGGCATCCGGACGTCGAGGACGACGATGTCAGGCTGCAGCTCGCCCGCCAGACGGACGGCGTCCACGCCGCTGACCGCCTCGCCGACCACGCTCATGTCGGGCTCGCGTTCCAGCATCCGGCGCGTGCCCTCCCGTACAACCTCGTGATCGTCCGCCAGGACGATCCGGATCTGTGCCATGCTCCTCCCCTATGCCGCGCCGCCGTGGACCGCGCGCGGCGCATCGCCGCCTCGTGTGCTCGCCAGCCGCAGGCGGGATGCATCACGTCACCCCCTCGCCCCTGCGTTCGTAGTAGCGGATTCATCCGCTTCTTGATCCGTCGACCAGCGCCTGCGCCTCACGCCCCTGCGATGCGCGGCATCCGCGTCGGCTCACGCTGTATCTCAGCCTGCACGAAACGAAGCAACAGCTCCGCCTTGAGCGCCGCATACGCCGGATCGTCCCACCGGTTGTGCAGCTCGCCCGGATCCTGGACCAGGTCGAACAGCTCGCCGTAGCGCGCATCGCGGTACACGGTGATCTTGTACCGATCGGTGACCAGGGTGCGCAGGTGCACCGTCGTCGGGTTATGGCGGTTCTCGACCAGTACCCAGTCGCGCGCCTGTGACCGGTCGCCGCCCCACACGGACAGCTGGTCGAGGCCCTGCATGAGGCCCGGGACCTCGATCCCGGCGGTGCGCAGAAAGGTCGGCGCCCAGTCGACCTGGCACTGCAGCGTGTCGCTCCGCAGTCCAGCGGGGACCACACCCGGATAGCGGACGATCATCGGAATGCGCAGCATGTCCTCATAGTGGAAGGGGCCCTTGGCGATCAGGCCATGCTGCCCCAGGAAATGCCCGTGATCGGTGCTGAACAGGACGAGCGTGTCCTGGGCGATGCCCAGGCGGTCGAGGGCGTCAAGGATCCGGCCCACTTCTTGATCGATCATGCTGATCATGCCATAGTAGCACGCGATACTGCGCCGCAGCTCCTGGTCGCCATGCAGGTGCGAGTGAAAGCCATGCAGCCCCTGCCCGCCCGGCTCCCAGTACATCGTATAGTTGGGCGCTTCCTCCTGCGTCTTGGCATACTGGGGCGGCATGTCGTCGTGCTCGCCCTCGACGTAGCGCCCCGGCGCCACCTTCTCCGGGTCGTACATAGTGGCCCACGGCTCAGGGATCGCATAGGGCGGATGGGGATCGAAGAAACTGGCCCACGCAAAGAAGGGCTTGCCCTCCCCCAGCGAGCGCTCGATGGCGGCGACCGCCCGCTCGCCGACCCAGTGCGTGTGATGGTACTCTTTGGGGATGTCCCACGCCATCATCCCCCGCGTGTATTCTGGGCCCCGGTACTTGTCCTCTGGATCGTGAGGCCAGCGCTGAAAGTAATCGCGCCAGTCGCTGAATCCCTTCTCCTCCATCCAGATCGCATAGTGCTGACCCGCGTGCGACTCGTGGGCGTGCATGCGCGCCGTCTCTACGTGGTTGAACCCATACCAGGGCCCGTGGAAGCCGCGCCAAAAGTCGAGGTCGCGCAGGATCGGCTGGCACTCGATCGACTCGCTGCCCGGCGCCGAAGCCAGGGGCTGAAAGTGCGCCTTGCCGATCAACATCGCATTGTAGCCGTGGGCCTGGAACAGGTCGCCTACGGTCGGTACGTCCTCCGGCAGCTTGACGCCGATCGTCCAGCAGCCGTGCCACGCCGGATAGAGCCCGGTGATCATGGTCGAGCGAGAAGGGGAACAGACGGGGTTGTTGCAGTAAGCCCGGTCGAACTGCACCCCTTCGCGCGCCAACCGGTCGATGTTGGGCGTCCGGAGCACTGGGTTGAGTGTCCCCAGCGCACCATAGTGCTGCTGGTCAGTCGTGATCAACAGGATGTTGGGACGGGACATGCTCGACTCCTCTCGCGTGCTCTAGGTTGGGCGCACTATAGCATGGAAGCCCAGCGCTGTCCAGTACGATCGATCCGATCCCAACCAATCGGTCTTTGACACGCACGCGTCGATCGAGTATAATCGAATCGTTGGGCGCCGACGCCCGACCACATACGCCATCGACTGCGATCAGGAGGAAGTGGCGCAGCTCCGCGCCAGAGAGGGTGGATCACCGGCTGCAAGTCCGCCCCGCATCGAGCGCGCCCCAGGTCGCCTGTGAGTCGGAGCGGTGAAGGAGAACCTCGCTAGCCGCTCCCGGTCCGACCCGTTAGCGTCGTCGAGCGCTGTGCGCACCTCGTTGCGCGCAGAAGCAAGGTGGTACCGCGTGAGATCGATCCCTCTCGTCCTTGGCGATGAGCGGGATTTTCTGTTCTATGCCCACGCCCTGCCGGTGCGCGGCGGGCGCGCGATCGACCGAAGGAGCGAGCGACATGTCCGAGACCAACGCCTCTCTGCCCAAGAACTATGATCCAACCGAGGTGGAGGATCGCCTCTATGCCTGGTGGGAAGCGCAGGGCTACTTCCGACCGCCCGACGACCCGGGCAAGATCCCGTTCGTGATCTCAATGCCGCCGCCTAACGTGACGGGGCAGCTGCACCTCGGGCACGCGATCACGGCGACCCTAGAGGACATCATGATCCGCTACCACCGCATGATCGGCGATGCGGCGTTGTGGGTGCCCGGCGCCGATCATGCCGGGATCGCCACGCAGAACGTGGTCGAGCGCGAGTTGGCTAAGGACGGGATCTCGCGGACCGACCTGGGACGCGAGGCGTTCGTCGCCAGGGTTTGGGAATGGAAGGCGTTCTACCTGGATCGGATCAACAACCAGCACCGGCGGCTGGGCGTGAGCTGCGACTGGTCGCGCGAGCGGTTCACGCTCGACGAAGGGCTGAGCCACGCCGTGCGCACCGCCTTTGTCCGGCTCTACGAGAAGGGACTGATCTACCGCGGCACCTACCTGGTCAACTGGTGCCCGCGCTGCGGGACGGCGATCTCGGACCTAGAGGTCGAGCACGAGGAAGAGCCCTCTCACTTGTGGTACCTGCGCTATCCGGTGATCGACGCGACGTGGACGGGGCCCCGCGCGCCGTGGCCCGACCCGGCGTGGTGCGAGGGCGCACAGGCGTTCATCACCGTCGCTACCACCCGCCCCGAGACCCTGCTCGGCGACACGGGCGTCGCGGTGCACCCCGACGACGAGCGGTTCCAGGACCTGGTGGGCAAGCAGGTCGTGCTGCCGGGCGTCGAGCGCGCGATCCCAGTCGTGGCGGACGAGGTCGTCGACCGCGACTTCGGCACGGGTGCGGTCAAAGTGACCCCGGCACACGACCCGACCGACTATGAGATCGGCGCGCGGCACGACCTGGGCCAAGTCGACGTCATGACCGACACGGGCACAATGAACGAGAACGCCGGCCCATACGCCGGGCAGGATCGGTTTGCCTGCCGCGAGAACATCGTCGCCGACCTACAGCGAACCGGGACCCTGGTCCGGATCGAGCCCTACGTACACTCGATCGGGCACTGCCAGCGCTGCGCGACGATCATCGAGCCCCGCATCTCGACCCAGTGGTTCGTCAAGATCAAGCCACTGGCCCAGCCGGCGATCGAGGCAGTGCGCGATGAGCGGATCCGGATCGTCCCCGAGCGCTTTGTCAAGATCTACTATAACTGGATGGAGAACATCCGCGACTGGTGCATCAGCCGCCAGCTGTGGTGGGGACATCGCATCCCGGTGTGGTACTGCCAGGAGTGCGGGGCCGAGATCGCCGCCATGGAGGACCCGACCGAATGTCCGCATTGCGGCGGCGCGCTGCAGCAGGACCCGGACGTGCTCGACACGTGGTTCTCGTCGGGGTTGTGGCCTTTTAGCACGTTGGGGTGGCCCGAGGAGACGCCCGACCTGGCGCGTTTCTACCCCACCTCGGTGCTCGAGACGGGCTATGACATCCTCTTCTTCTGGGTCGCGCGCATGATCATGAGTGGCCTCGAGTTCACGGGGCAGGTGCCCTTCCATACCGTGTACCTGCATGGCCTCGTGCGCAACGAGCGGGGGGAAAAGATCTCCAAGTCGCTGCCCGATGCTGCCAGCTATGACCCGATCAACGTGATCGAGCAGTACGGCTGCGATGCCCTGCGCTTCGCGCTGGTGACCAGCAGCACGCCCGGCAACGACTCCAAGCTGGCTCCGTCGCGGATCGAGGCGGCGCGCAACTTTGCCAACAAGATCTGGAACGCGACGCGCTTTGTGTTGAGCCACCTGGATCGCGCCGGGGTCGAGGCCCTCGGTTTGCCCGACGCAGACGCCGGGGCGCCGATGGACCGCTGGATCATGTCCCGCTGCAGCCGCCTGATCGACGAAGCCACGCGCCTGATCGACGCCTACCAGTTCGGCGAGGCGGCGCGCCAGATCCAAGAGTTCCTGTGGAACGAGTTCTGCGATTGGTACATCGAAATGAGCAAGGTGCGCCTGTACGGCGATGACGAGGACGACGTGCGCACTGCGCTGCGGGTTCTGGTCTACGTGCTTGACCGCTCGCTGCGCCTGCTGCATCCGTTCATGCCCTTTGTCACCGAGGCGCTGTGGCAGGCGCTGCCGCATGACGGACCGGCGTTGATCGTCGCCGACTGGCCCACGGACGTGTACCGCGATGACCAAGCCGAGGAGCAGCTCCAGTCACTGATGGAGGTCGTGCGCGCCATCCGCAACGCGCGCGCCGAGTACAACGTGCAGGCGGGCAGGCGCATCCCCGCCCTGCTCGTCACCGGCGCGCTGAACGCATTCTACGAGCAGCACCAAGACGCGCTCTGCACGCTGGCGCACCTGGACCCGGAGGCGCTGCAGCTGTGGCCCACACTCGACGACAAGCCAGCCCAGGCATTGACGATCGTGCAAGGCGGGATTGAGGTCTACTTGCCCCTGGGCGGGCTGGTCGACCTGGACGCGGAGCGCTCCAGGATCGCGCACGAGATGGACGAGCTGACCGAGCACACGAAAGCCGTCGAGGCGCGCCTGCGCAACGAGAGCTTTTGCACCAAGGCGCCCGCGCACGTCGTGCAGCGCGAACGGGACAAGCTGGAGGAGCTGCGGGAGCGGCGCGCGCGGCTGGGGGAGCGGCTCGACGAGTTGAACGCGCTGTAGCGGTCAGGCGTGTGCCAGACGCCCCCACGCGGAGCGTAGGGGCGAGCGGCGGAGGGACGCCCCCACGGGGCGACCAACCCACCAAGTGTGAGAGGAGGGACAACATGAGTCGAACGCAGTGTGGCGGGCGGCACATCTCGCGCCGGCAGTTCCTGCGCGGCGCGGGCCTAGCGGCAGCGGGCGCACTCGTGGCGGGCTGCCGCACGCAGGCGACTGCGCCCAGCGCGCAGGACGCGCTGGCGACCGTCGCCATCGCGGCGGCCCAAGACTATCGGCGAGAGACGATCCGCGCCCGCGTGCGTGACCTGCTTGACGGGATCGGCGGGCTGGGCGACGTCGTCCACGCGGGCGACCGGGTGGCGATCAAGGTCAACCTGACGGGCGGGACGAGCGCCAAGCCCCTGCACGGCTACGCGCCGGTCGAGAGCTATATCACGCACCCGGAGGTCGTGCGCGCCCTTGGCGAGTTCGTCCGCGATGCGGGCGCGCGCGAGGTGCTGATCGTCGAGGCGGTGTACGAGTGGGCATCGTACGTCGAGTGGGGATACGAAGAGGTGGCGGACGCGATCGGCGCACAGCTAATCGACCTCAACGCCACCGAGCCGTACAGCGACTATGCCCAGGTCGCGGTCGGCGAAGGGGCGTTCATCTACCAGGACTTTACCTTCAACCACGTCCTGGAGGACGTCGACGTTTTCATGTCGGTCGCCAAGATGAAGAACCACTACAACGCGGGCGTGACGCACACGATGAAGAACCTGATCGGCCTCGTGCCCGCCCAGTTCTACCGGATGGATCCCCGTCACAACCACCGTTCTGCGCTGCACGGCGAAGCCAACGTGACGCCCACGCGCCTGCCGCGCGTGATCGTCGACCTCAACCGCGCGCGCCCGATCCACCTTGGCCTGATCGACGGGATCAAGACCACCCAGGGGGGCGAGGGCCCCTGGATCGGCACAATGTCCGCCATCGCCCCGGGTGTGCTGCTCGCGGGCAAGGACGTGGTGGCGACGGACGCCGTGGCGACGGCGGCGCAGGGCTACGACCCAACCATCGAGCGCCCCAAACCGCCCTTCCTGCGCGGCGACAACCACCTGAACCTGGCGCGCGAACTGGGGCTGGGCACCAATCGCTTGGACGAGATCCACGTCGTCGGCCCCTCGATCGACGACGTGCGCATCCCCTTTGAACCCTGCTGGGACTAGGAGGAAACGTGGAGAGAGAAACCGTGGTCGGCCCGCGCCTGAGCGACGAGGCCTTCTACAGCCGGATCGACGCAACGCGCCCGGGCTTGGAGGAGATCCCCCAGGCTGTCGCGGCTGAAGACTGGGACAGGGCGCGCGCGCTGCTCGCCGCCGAGGTGCGGCGCACACTGCAGCCCGAGCGCTACCTGAGCATCGACCGGAGCTGGGGCGGGCACAGCTGCATGGTCGAGGGCGAAACCCTCGCCGAGGCTGCGGAGCGCATCGTGCGCGGTGAGCTGATCTCGTGCAGCACGCCCCACCGCTTTACGGGCGAGGTCGACTGGACCATCAACCCGACCTACAACCAGTACCGCGAGTGGACGTGGCAGCTCAGCCGCCACCCCGAATGGGCCATGCTCGCCGAGCGCTACCGCGAGACCGGCGACGAGCGGTACGCCGAAGCGTTCGTCCGCTTCTTCCGGAGCTGGGTCCGGCAGGCAGTGGTCCCCGAGAACGCGGACGGCGGCGCCACCCTCTGCTGGCGGACGATCGAAGCCGGGATCCGCATGGGCGGTTCGTGGCAGCGGGCGCTGCACGCCTTCTATCGCTCGCCGCACTTTACCGACGAGGTACTGGTCGACTGGTACAAGTCGATCTGGGAACACGGATGGCGCCTGCGCAACTTTCACCGCACCGGCAACTGGCTGATCATGGAGATGAATGGCCTGGCGCAGATCGGGATCCTCTACCCGCAGTTCGTGGACGCGCCAGCCTGGAAGGCGTATGCCTTTGAGCGCTTGGTACACGAGCTGGACGCCCAGGTCTACCCCGATGGCTTCCAGGTCGAGCTCTCGACCGGCTATCACCAGGTCGACGTGCGCAACTACCAGTGGTTGATCGACGTCTGCGAGGCCTACGACGAACCGCTCCCAGATGCATTCCGCACCAGCATGGAGCGCATGCACGACGTCAACCTCAAGATGATGATGCCCGATGGACGGCTGCCCGACGTCAACGACGGGGGATGGATCGAGGTCGCCCCGCTGATGGATCGCGCCGTCCACGCCTATCCCGAGCGCACGGACCTGCTGTGGGCCTACATGAAAGGCAGCCAAGGCGCCCCTCCCACCGAGACCTCGGTCGCCTTTCCCTACGCCGGCTACTATGTGATGCGCACCGATTGGTCGCCGGACGCGCTGTGGGCGCTGGTCGATGGCGGACCCTTTGGCTATGGACACCAGCACGAGGACAAGGGCAACGTGTTGCTCCACGCCTACGGGCGGCTTCTGCTCGCCGAGGGGGGCAACTATGCGTATGACAGCTCGGAAATGCGCCGCTATGTCCTCTCGACGCGCGCGCACAACACGATCCGCGTGGATGGGCAGGACCAGAACCGCCGCCTGAACTAC
>JAFGIE010000010.1 GCA_016929775.1 Anaerolineae bacterium | reverse complement strand
CCAGCACACGGCGCGCTCGATGCCCAGCCCAAAGCCCGAGTGCGGCACGCCCCCGTACTTGCGCAAGTCGAGGTACCACGCGTAAGCGTCCCGCGGTAGGTTGTGGTGCTCGATCTGACGGCGCAGGAAGTCGGGATCGCCCGACCGCTCGCCGCCGCCAATGATCTCGCCGTATCCCTCCGGTGCGAGCAGGTCGACCGACCGGCACACCTCGGGGCGGTCCGGCTCCTGGGCCATGTAGAAGGCCTTGACCGCAGTCGGGTAGTGATGGACAAAGACCGGCTTTTCGAACTGCTCTGAGAGCAGCGTCTCCTGCGGCGCGCCAAAGTCCTCTCCCCACTCGATGCCGATCCCTTGGTCCGCGCCCAGGTCGTTGATCATCTCGACGGCGCGGTCGTAGGACAAGCGGGGGAAGGGGGGCACGATCGCCTCGAGCCGCGCGAGGTCGCGTTCCAGGATCTCGAGCTCGGTGCGCCGCTCGGCGAGCACAGACCGCGCGACGTAGGTGACGAGCTGTTCCTCGATCTCGATGCACTCGTCCAACTCGACGTACGCGGCTTCGGGCTCGACCATCCACAACTCCATCACGTGCCGGCGTGTCTTGGACTTTTCGGCGCGAAACGCAGGCCCAAAGCAGTAGGTCTTGCCAAAGGCGGCGATCGTCGCCTCGTTGTACAGCTGCCCGCTCTGGCTGAGGTAGGCGGGCGTCCCAAAGTAGTCGAGCTCAAAGAGCGTGGTCGTCCCCTCGGCTGCCGCCGGGGTGAGGAGCGGCGTGTCGACGAGCAGGAACCCGTGGTCGTCCAGCCAGTCGCGGATCGCCTTGATGACCGTGGCTCGGATGCGCATGATCGCCCACTGCCGGGTCGAGCGCAGCCACAGGTGCCGGTGCTCCATCAGGAACTCGATCCCGTGTTCCTTGGGCGTGATCGGGTATTCGTCGGCGAGCTGGATCACCTGCAAGTCCCGGATCCCGAGCTCATAGCCCGCGGGATAGCCGGGCGCCCGCTCGTCGGCGCGCACGGCACCGGTGACAACGATCGACGATTCCTGGGTCAGGTTGCGTGCCCGCTCGAATATGTCGGGCGAGACTTCCTTTTCAAAGGCCACAGCCTGGACGATCCCGGTCCCATCGCGCACGCGCAGGAACAGGAGCCGTCCCTTGCCCGTCTTGGCGTACAGCCAGCCACGGATCGTGACTTCCTGGCCCACGTGTTGGGCGATGTCTTGGATGCGGATGATGGTCGCCATAGGATCTCCTCCCGAGGTCGTGGCTCCTGACAGCAGTCGTATGGATGCACTTCGATCCAGCCCGGGCAGGGTGAGGCGCGGGAGATGCATCGGCTCGCCCTGCCGAGGGGTCAATCCAGTGGTTGCGCGTCGATGCTCACTTCCCAGCCGACGGTCTGCCCGCACCAGTCGCCGTGCACGGCGAGCGGCAGATGCAGGTAGGTTGCCTGTTGGCAGAGCCCGCCGGGGAAGGCAAAGGGCCCGCGCTTGGTGATCAGCCGTTCCTTGTCGATGCCATAGCCAGGCATGTCGGGCTCGCACTGCACCCATCCCAGCGCAGGGTAGTAGACCTCGCACCACACGTGCACGTCGAGGGTGTTCTCGAACCAGGCTGCGCGGGGGCCAAACTGGTCCAGCCTTCCGACCTCGCGCGCAAAGGGCCGCAGGCCCGATACCGTGCGCGCGGGGATGCCCAGCGCGCGGCAGAGCGCGACAAAGACCTTGCTCTGTCCCGCACAGTCGCCGACCCCGGCATCGATGCACTGTAGGGCGTCGTCAGGATAGGTCGACCCCAGATCCGGGTAGCGTACGTTCTGTTGGATCCACGACTGGATGAGCAAGACCTGCTTGTAGGGCACGCTCTCGTCGCCCACGATGCGCTGGGCGAGTGCGCGCAGATCCGGATCGTCGGACGCGATGCCCCGCTCTGGTGCAGTGTACGTTTGGTAGAGGTCCCCCTCACGGTCGTAGGATGGCGCCTCGGACCAGGGAATGGCATACATGGGACGTTCGAGGGTCACGCGGAAGGCAATCCCAAAGCGGCAGTCGGTCTGGCTGCATAGACCGGGCACGTCCTCCCAGTACGCGGCGCGATTGGCGTCGCCGATGTCGAGCAGTTGGTAGCCCTGCGGGTACACGTCGACCAGGTCGAACTCGCGGGTGCCATTTCCGTCGGTGTTGGGCAGGGGGAGCCAGAGCTGTTCGACCAGGGTCTGCGTGCCAAGCACGGTGGGGTGCTCGATCTCGTAGCGCATCAGGTAGCGCTGAGCGGTGGTGGAGGTGGGCGTCGGCGCCGGCGTCGTCATCTGGGTGGCTGTGGCAGATGGAGACGGGGTCGGCGAGGCAGTGGGCGGCTGGGCAGTGGGCGAGGGCGCCAGCTGTGAGACACGCGTCACCGTGGCAGACGGCAGGGGCCTGCGGGTGTGCGTCGGGTCTGGAGGTGGTGTCATGGGCGTCGTCTCGGGCGCGGGCGTCGATAGCGCCGCCTGGCAGGCAGCGAGCACGAGGCACGCGACTAGCACGACCCACCACGCGCGCGACGCGTTCACGGGAGCGGCAGCCCTCCGCCGCCCAGCATCGCACGGAAGGCGAGGATCGCGATCGCGATCACGGCAATGGCGCCAAGTAGGATGACCAGGCGCAGCGTCGCCGAGATCGCCCTGCGCGCGAGGCGCAGTGCGGCGAACAGGAGCACGGCGGCGCCGATCACGAGCACGATCCAGCCACCGGGCGCCTCTCGGATCTGCGACAGCAGGCTCTCCAGCAATGTACCTGCTCCTGTGCTTCACCTCTCGGCAGACGACGGACCCACTCTTGCGCTGGTCCGGATTGTACCCGAAAAGGGTGGGGAGCACAAGTGTGCAGCGCCGGGGGCCGATTTGCCGGATCGTCCCTCGTATCCTATAATCGGTGTGGATAGTGTGGCGGGAGCGGTGGCGCCAGGGACAGAGGATGGTGGTCCCCAAAACGCCGATTTGCGCTGTGCCGGAACTATCGTATAATGACAAGCGTTTGTGATGTGTCCAGTCTGACGCAACGAGACAAAAGGAGAGATGGTACATGGATCTGAAAGAAGTCTACGAAGGCGTGATCAACGGCAATCAGAAGGTCGTGGGAGAGGGCGTCAGGGTCGCACTCGACGAGGGAACATCCCCAGGGACGATCCTGTTCGAGTACTTGATCCCGGCGATGACCGAGGTTGGCGAGCGCTTCGAGCGGAACGAGTTCTTTGTGCCCGAGATGCTGATCGCGGCGCGCGCGATGCAGGCAGGTATGGTCCTGATCAAGCCCCTGTTGGTCGACTCGGGCGTGCAGCCGATGGGGAAGGTGGCGATCGGCACCGTCAAGGGCGACCTGCACGACATTGGCAAGAACCTGGTCTCCATGATGATGGAGGGCGCTGGGTTTGAGATCATGGACATGGGCGTTGACACCAGCCCGGAGAGGTTCGTCGATGCCGCCCGCCAGGGCGCAGACATCCTGGCCCTGTCGGCCCTGTTGACCACCACGATGCCGTCGATGAAGACGACCATTGATGCTCTGGTCGAATCGGGCCTGCGCGACAAGGTCAAGGTGCTGATCGGCGGCGCCCCGGTGACGCAGGCCTACGCAGATCAGATCGGCGCCGACGGCTATGCTCCGGATGCGAGCAGCGCAGCACGCTTGGCCAAGGAACTGATGAGCTAGTTCTGCGACATCTCTCTTTGAACAGACAACAGGACGGCAAAGCCTGCCGTCCTGTTCGTTGTGCCACGCAGTGTTCCGTGCGCCGGCGTGCTGCCTATGGTTCGCGTTCGTCCTCGGCGGCTCTGCCGGGACTGCGGAACCGCCCGATCAGGCGGTCGAACACGGGCGGCAGCTTGAGCGGGGCGGCATCGGGCCTGCTGCGCATCTGGACCATGGCCCGTACCTTGCGCCGGATCTCGGCGGCATCATAGTCCGCCCCACCTAGGTCGTGCAGGCGTTGGAGGACGGCCCTTTCCTCGCGCGTGGGCCGATAGCCCTCCTGGATCGTCGTCTCTGCCATCGCGAGAAGCAGCTGGCGCTCCGCCGGTCCCAGGGCGTCCAGACCCCCACCCAGCAGCCACTCGATCTTGTCCGTCGCGAACAGGCGTTGTTCCCTCTGGCGCGCCATCCGCTCTCCCTTTTCCCCCTACGACCGCGCGACGAGGGCTGCCATGGCGATCGAGCGCAGCCGCGTCGTCGCGTCGTCGGCGCGCGAATTGATGATGATCGGGACGCGCGCGCCGACCACCATGCCCGCCATGTGACCGCCGCCCAGGTAGAGGATCGCCTTGGCGGCGATGTTACCTGCCTCCACGTTGGGCACGATCACGATGTCGGCATGCCCGGCGACGGGCCCGCCGATCCCGCGCCGCTCTGCGCAGGCGGGATCGACCGCCGCATCCAGGGGCAGTGGACCGTCCACGATCGCGTCGTGGACCCATCCCTCCTGCGCCATCCGCGCCAACGCCAACGCCTCGATGCCTGCCGGACGGGCTGGGTGGATGTGTTCGTTCGCCGACAGGATGGCGACCAGCGGGGTGTCGATCGCGAGTTTGCGCGCAACGTCGACTGCGTTCTGGATGATGACCAGCTTTTGCTCGGTCGTCGGGTAGAGGACCACGCCGCTGTCGGACATCAGCAGGAGGCGGTCCCAGCCCGCGATCTCGAATACGCCAATGTGTGAGAGCAACGTCTTGTCGCGGATCCCGTGCTCGCGGTCCAGCGCGGCGCGCATAAACTCGGCGGTCTTGATCTGGCCTTTGACCACGACGTTGGCCCGTCCCTCGCGGACCATCGCCATCGCGCGCCGCGCGGCGAGCTGTGTGTCCGTTTGATCCTCGATGATCACGCCGAGCAGGTCGAGGTGATTCTTGGTCGCAATCCGCTCGATCTCTTGCGCGTCGCCGATCAGGTCTGCGGTGGCGACGCCGCGCTTTTGCGCCTCGTCTATCGAACGCAGCACTTCGGGGTCGTGCGCCGCCGCTACTGCCACGTGGCAGGGCGGCAGGGATGCCGCGCGGTCGACGAGATCGTCAAGGTTCGCGAAGGCCATCGGACCTCCTTTACCGGCTCACGTAGCGCAGTGCGGTTTGGGCGAGGAGCGCAGCGCCGATGGGCAGTGCGCGCTCGTCGAGATCAAAGTGCGGGTCGTGGTGCGTCCGGGGCGGCTCGCCGGGAGTGCCCGTCCCCAGGCGCACGTAGCAACCTGCTGCGCTTTCGGCCAACATGCCAAAGTCCTCGCCCTTCATGACCGGCGTTGCGGGCAGGACGGCGTCGTCGCCCAGGAGGTCCCGTGCGACGCGCGCGACGAGGGCAGTGAGGTCCGGGTCGTTGTACGTCACCGGATAGCCCGGACTGAAACGGACGTGGTAGTCGCCGCCCAGCGTGCGGACGATGCCCAGTGTGCGGTCGATCTCGTGCCGGATCTGGGCGTGGACCTCGTCGCGCAGGCTGCGGATCGTCCCGGTCAGGGACACGTGCTCGGGGATGATGTTGTCTTGGGTGCCGCCGTGGATCGTGCCGATCGTGACGACGCTGGCATCGACAGGGTCGATGCGCCGCGAGACAACGGTCTGCAGGGCCACGATGGCGTACGCGGCGAGGACGATCGGGTCGACCGTTTGGTGGGGCGCAGCGCCGTGCCCGCCCCTGCCCGCGATGTCGACCCAGAACTTGCTCGCCGCGCCCATCTGCGGCCCTGGTGAAAGCGCGACCTGCCCGACAAGCAGCTCGGGCCAGGTGTGGAGGCCCACGATGGCGTCGATCCCATCTGCGGCGCCGTCCAGGGCCATGCGCTTGGCGCCCCCCATGTCTTCGGCATCGACCGTTTCCTCAGAGGGCTGGAACAGGAACCGGATCTCCCCCCGTGCGGGCGGCGCGTCGACGAGCAGCTGCGCCGCACCGAGCAGGCAGGCGACGTGGGCGTCGTGACCACAGGCGTGCATCGTCCCTGGCGTCTGTGACGCGAAGGCGAGCCCGGTCTCCTCCTGGATCGGGAGCGCGTCCATGTCCGCGCGGAGGGCGACGGCTGGCTTGCCGCTGCCGAGGCGACCGATCACGCCGGTCCGGCCCACGCCGGTCTGGACCGCGATGCCCATGCTCCGCAAGGCGTCGGTGACGTAGCGGGCGGTCTCGGTCTCTTGGAACGAGCATTCCGGGTGCTGGTGGATGTGCCGTCGCCACGTGGTGAGCTGTGCGGCGATGGCTTGAGCGCGATCGAGCATGGGCAATGCCTCTCTGGCGTGCTTCCCGCGCGGGCTGGGCGCCCGCAGGGCGCAATGCGTGTACGCAGGTCGAATCGTGCTCCATTATACCACAGGAGCACAGGCGCGCGAAAACGTCCTTG